>JANMYO010000026.1:0-11150 GCA_031382175.1 Bacteroidia bacterium
ACCGAATATATACGGGTATATGCAACGCAGGTATACCAAAGACTTTATTGTGCCTTCTGTCCTTTTATTATATGGTATTGATGAACGCTTTAACAAAACGCAACTAACGGATAAAACTGTTCTTGCCGATATGATTGCGTACGGCAAGGCGTATTATTTTGCCAAACACATGTTGCCGTGCGTTCCCGACAGTGTATTTATCGGGTATACCAACGAAGAACTGCTGGGCGCTAAAGACAATGAAGATCTTGTTTACATTCGACTGGTCGAAAATGAAGTGCTTTATTCAACCAGTTATCAAATCAAACAGAAATATATTGCAGAACGACCCAAGACATTGGAAGTTGGAGAAAAGTGCCCCGGGCGGATTGGTACGTGGGTAGGCTGGCGCATCATGGATACGTATGCAGAGCATCATCCTGAGATTACTTTACCGGAGATCATGAACCTTCCCAATGCAGAAAGGATTTTTAAAGAATCTAAGTATCGACCTGAAAAAAAATAATACACTATGAAACCCATTATTCGCACCCAACTTTCTCTCATGATGTTTCTCGAATATTTTGTTTGGGGTGCATGGTACGTCACCATGGGTACGTATATGAATTTAAAACTAGGGGCCTCTGCTATTCAGATCGGAGCAGCGTATAGCGCACTTGCCATTGCTACCATGATCTCACCCTTTTTTGTGGGCCTTGTGGCCGATCGGTTTTTCTCCGCACAAAAACTGATGGGTGTTTTGCATCTTGCCGGAGGAGTATTACTCTTCGCCTCTACTCAAGTCAGTGATGCATCTGCATTCTATTGGATCATCTTGCTTTACGCGTTGCTCTATATGCCCACCATTGCTTTGTCAAATAGCGTTGCCTTTCATCAGATGCAAGATCCTGGAAAAGAATTCCCCTGGATTCGTGTTTTTGGAACGCTAGGTTGGATTGCCGCAGGGCTTATGATTGCAAGTCTTTCCATCGAAAAAACCTCAGCCACTTTTCTTATGGCAGCCGGTGTTTCAATTGTATTAGGAGTAATAAGTTTTTTACTCCCCGGCACACCACCAAAAGCCTCCACGAGTACCTCCGCTTCTCAGGCTTTGGGAACAGATGCCTTTGTTATGTTTAAAGATAAATCGTACCTCATTTTCTTTATTGCTGCTATTCTGGTGTGTATTCCTTTGTCATTTTACTATGGCTTTGCCAATCTCTTCCTGAATGAACTAGGCATGAGCAATGCTGCAGGAAAAATGATTTTAGGACAAGTGTCTGAGGGGGTTTTCATTCTTGCGATTCCATTCCTATTCAATAGCATTGGAGTAAAGAAAATTTTGTTGCTGGGAATGCTGGCCTGGATCTTCCGCTATGTTTGTTTCGCCTATGGCAATCTGGACTCAAACACATGGATGTTATACGCAGGCATCATCTTGCATGGGGTCTGCTATGATTTCTTCTTCGTCACCGGATACATGTATACCGAAAAGAAAGCAGGTGAGAAAATCAAGAATGCAGCTCAGGGACTTTTTACTTTTGCTACTTATGGCTTAGGCATGTTCATCGGGACATGGTTTTCGGGCTTTACTACAAATTATTATACCGAGGGAGGACTTCATGATTGGAAACAGATCTGGTTTGTCCCCGCCTATATAGCAATGGCCGTACTCATTTACTTTATTTTATTCTTTAAAGAGAAGAAAGAAATTAAGACTGCTTAATAATATAACAACGAAAAATTACCAACAACATGAATATTGCTATGCTTGGCTCCGGCTTCATCGGTCGGTTTTATGCTGACTCACTTCAAGGGTATCGAAGCAAAGATAAAATTGTAACGATCTATTCGCGCAAAGAAGAAAGTGTCAGGAAATTTGCAGCAGATTATAAAGTAGCTTTCTCTACTAGGGTTTTGGAAGACGCCATCAACAGGCCTGAAGTTGAAGTCGTTTGTATTTCACTTCCCAATAATTTGCATGAAGAAGCTGTCATGCTCTGTTGCAAACATAAAAAAGCCGTGATCACTACAAAGCCTCTCGGCAGAAATGCACAAGAAGCAAAGCGAATGCTGGAGGCCGTTGAGAAGGCCGGAATTTTTAATGGCTATCTGGAAGATCTGGTTTATACTCCCAAGTTTATCAAAGCGCATGAAAGTGTAAAGAACGGAGCCCTGGGTAGAATTCTTTGGGCGAAATCAAGGGAGACACATCCTGGTCCGCACAGCGATTGGTTTTGGAATATCGAACAAGCAGGCGGTGGTTGTATTTTAGATTTAGGTTGCCATTGTGTGGAAATTGCCAGAAGTTATATTGGCAAAGATATCAAGCCTATGGAAGTGATGTGTTGGGCCGATACACAAGTGAAACCTATTGATGCAGAAGACCACGCGATCGGCCTGGTGAAATATGAGAATGGCGCGATCGGGCAATTTGAAGTAAGCTGGACATTCAGGGGCGGACTTGATTTGCGTGATGAAGTAATGGGCACGGAAGGAACAATTTGGATCAATAGTTTTTTACGCACCGGCTTTGAGATGTTTACCACTGGCAAAGGTGCGGACTATGTAGCTGAGAAAGCGGAGAGCAATTCAGGCTGGCTGTTTCCGGTAGGCGATGAACTCAATGAGCTGGGGTATAACCACATGTTCATGGACATGTTCAATGCCATGGAAAAGGGTACTCAGCCTAAAGAAACATTTTATGATGGCTATGTTGTCAACGCTATACTCGATGCAGCCTACAAATCGGTTAAGACTAAACTGTGGGAGCCCGTAATGCTGGACATCTGGAGAGGGAAAAGCGGAGTGACGAAAGACAGTCACCTTATAGAGTATGATGCTGATCATTATCTGGTGAAAGAAGAAGTAACACACTATGGGGCAAAGAAAGTAATCATAAAAAATAAGAAGACAGGGAAGATTGTGGAGCGTATTGAATCCTAAAATCTCAGCTCAATGGAAAAGCCACTACAAAATGGTTATACAAAAATAATTTTTGCCGTGATCGGAGCTATCTTGGCGTGGACTGCCGTAGTGCTTCAGTTCTATCTTATTGTTACAACGGCTACCGTCTCGTGGCCGGAAATCACCATCCGGTTCTTTAGTTACTTCACCATTCTTACCAATACGCTGGTAGCTCTTTACTTTACCTCACGTATCGTAAAAGGGAACGCGCGCTGGCAACTTTTTTTTCAGCGTGAGGGGCACCTCACGGCCATAGCTGTTTACATCACCGTGGTAGGTCTTGTGTATCAGGTGGTGCTACGGCCGCTTTGGCATCCACAAGGTCTTCAGCAGGTGGTAGATGAAATGCTGCATTCGGTCAACCCTGTTTTTTTTATTCTCTACTGGTGCTTAGCAGAAGAAAAACAAAAGGTAAAAGTGAATCAGTTGCCGCTGTGGTTGATTTATCCATTGGTTTATTTAGTGTTCGTGATGATAAGAGGTTACTTCTCCGGCTTTTATCCTTATCCCTTTATTGATGTAGCCCAACTGGGGATGACAAGCGTACTATTGAATAGCCTTGGCGTAACCATACTCTTCATCGGCATTTCTCTGCTCTACATTTTTATAGCTCGAGTTTGGCGAGGAGTTCCTAAATCGGTGTCTCCAATTCCTTAGTTCGTGTCCCCAAAAACAAGTTAGGCGCAATGCCTTGATTCTTAAACGCTAAAAATTTCCTGAAATTTTTTAGATAGAATCCTTCTTGAATATTTTCGTTCACCCAATTGCCTGGAAGACTCTTGGTAATTTTTTAATTTTTTTGAATCTGAAGTAAATTCAGAAATTTTCTTTACAAAATCCGTTGGGCGCAGTGGGTCAACATAGATTCCACAATGCGCTTCTGTAATTTCCTTTGTTATCCATCCTCCAAAATTGACAATAATCAATTTGCCTGCTGCCAGTCCGTCAAAAAACTTATTGGGCGAGCCCGTCTCTAAAATAGGTACATTCTTGTAACAGATAAAAGTAGCATCGGTCACGTTCATAATTTCATTTACCCCGTCTCTGTTTTGAAAATCAATAAATGAAAGATTGTTCAGGTTTATGTCAGCCACATTCCTTTTTAAGCGATCAAGTAATCCTCCTTCTCCGCACAATAAAAAATGAATGGGCAAATTTTCCTTCCGGCTGGCATTTGCACATTCCAAAAAATAATCCAATCCATTGGCAACACCAATTGCCCCGATGTAAGAGATCACCAACTTCCCCGCTACGCCATACTTATTTTCCAACACAGGATTCTTTAGCTCCAATTTAAAAAAATCACAGTCCGCCATGTTAGGGATCACATGGGTTTTCTTACCATATATTTTCTTCTCTATCGCAGACTGAATGGCAGAAGAAAGTGCCACGATAGATTGGGCTCGGTTGTAAATTGATTTTTCAAGTTGGAATAAAGACTTTTTGAAAAAATAATTATTCACAAACCCTAATTGAATGGGTGCATCAGGCCAGAGGTCTCCTACTTCAAAAATGAAAGGAATCTTAAATCGTTTCTTGATCCGGATGGCGGCAAGGCCAACCGTAAGCGGGGCAGAAATAGCGTAACAAACTTTTATATTGGAAATCATACCGGCCATTCGCACACAACCCATTACAAATTTTATAAAAGACATGCTGCGGGCAAAAAAACCAAATCGATTCTCGTAGGCAATTGGTAAGTAATGCACTTCAATCCCCTCGACATCCGCTTTTTTGTAAAACTTCTCATTGTGACCGGTGATGACTATCGTATGGATACCCACCTCTACCAATGCCTTCGCCAGGTAATACGACCTGATGGCACCGCCCTTTTTAGGTGTGTTGAAATGCTGATGAAGGATTAAAACTTTCACGGTGCAAAGAAAAGAAAACTGCTGGGAGTCAGACCGAGTAAAGGGAAATGTTTTTACGGAATTATATTTATGAATAGAGTACTGAAAAAAATTCGTAGTTTAAGAACTTGAATAATTAAAAATGAAAATCAATCCTTTTCATCTCGAGCGCTATTTTGCCCAATACGAATTCTCTTCACGCTATCTACTATCTAGCTCAGATTGTGATGGCTTCTCCCTAAAAGAGATTCTCGCTATGACCAATTCAAAAGAACTCGAACAGTGGGACAATCTACAATTGGGTTATACCGAGTCTTCCGGTCTACCCGAATTGAGAGAAGAAATTGCCAAGCTCTATAAAAATGTGTCTTCGAATGAAATATTTGTCTTGTCGCCCGGTGAGGCCAATTTCATGGCGATGAATGTTCTTCTTCAGCCGGGAGATCACGTCATCTGTATGGCCCCGGCTTATCAATCGTTGTACGAAGTAGCGAAAAGCATTGGATGTGAATTGTCTTTCTGGAATCCCTCCTCCGATGCGAAAGGCTGGTACTACGACCCTGAAGAATTAAATAAACTCATCAGCAACAAGACGAAACTTATCATCCTTAATTTTCCACATAACCCCACCGGATACATTCCCAGTTTAACCGATTATAACAAGATCGTGTCTATCGCCCGAACCAAAGGTGTGTTCATTTTTTCGGATGAAATGTATCATCAACTGGAACACGATTTTAAAGATACATTGCCGCCCCTATGTGAAGTTTATGAGCGATCCATCTCTTTGTGGGGAATGGCTAAAACATTTGCTCTTGCAGGTCTTCGGTTAGGATGGATCGTGTGCAAAGATCCAGTGGTGATGGATGAAATGAAAAGATTTAAAGATTACCTCACCATTTGCAGTTCGTCAACCAGTGAAATTCTTACTCTTATTGCGTTAAGAAATAAAAATAAATTGATTCAACATAATCTTGATAAGATAATCAAGAACATCTATCTCTTTACAACATTCTGTGATAATCATCGCCAGCACTTACATTTTTCACCTACCAAAGCGGGCAGCACGGCTTTTGTGAAATTGATTTTAAAAGAGTCTTCACTCGCCTTCAGTGAAAAACTTGTCAGAGAAACAGGCATCATGACATTACCTGCAGAAATGTTTGAATTCGGTAGCTCACATCTTCGTATTGGTTTTGGCCGAAGTAATATGAATACCCCCTTGGAAATTCTAGACGATTATCTTACCAAAAATTATTGATCCCTTATCGTATTGCAAATTGGACGCGATATTTTCTGATCGTCTTTCCGATAACAATACTTCCGATCATGGGTGGTAAAATCCACAGTACCCAGTTGAATTGCTGGAATTGAATATTTACAACAACAAAAGCGGTTACCGCTGAAATGTAACTACCACCCATACTGCCAATGTGGGTAAACCACCAATGCATCTTTTCTTTTGGTGGGGTAATGAAACTTCTAATGTCCCTGATCAAAAAACTAAAACCAATTCCTCCGAAGGTCATTGCTACAATTCCCATACTATTACCCATCACTAAACTATAAACTCCCCAGGCCAACAGCCCAATCAGAAATATTCCAGAAATGATAAGAATGAATAAGTCAAGGATCTCCGGCTTAAGTTTCCCCACTTGTTTTAAAAACAAAATGCGATAGCCACGAACGGTCATGTAGTAGCTGAAAACTCCTACCATTAATAAGAATAGTTTGTTGTGGCCAAGGGCTACAATTACAGCTCCAATAAAGACAGCGGTCATTCCCCCAAAATAAACTTTGCCGGCCAAACGATGAGATTTGCCTCCCTTTGGGGTGAACATAGCCACTAATCCACTAAGCAAAGCAATCGTGCCTCCGACAATGTGGATGACAAGCATGATGGTAAGGAACTGTTCAGTTTTCATATTGGATGGGTTAATCAAAAATTATTACCTAAAAGTAATAATGAACTATGCCCTACACGAATTAATGTCACTCAATTGAAGAATTTCCAAGATGAATTGTCATGAAAACAAAAAGCCCTCCGGAGTAGAAGGGCTTTGGTGTAGCGTAATCTGTAGCTAATGCTTTTCTTGAAGGCTTCTTGAGTAGTTAAGAATGTTTTCAACCACAATAGCGGACGGCTCCAAGCGAGCCATATCCAGCTGATTTTTGGTTGCAATCAATTCTTTGTACTGCTCTTGCAGCTCCGAGTCGCAAATCAGGGCTTTGTTAATCTCCCTCTCCTCTTGTACGGAAGTCTCGTGGTAAAGGAACCTGATCAGATCGTTTTGGGTAAAAGTCTTTATCATAGGCAATATGGGTTTTTATCATTTTCTTTCTAAGATTGATCAAGGCGTACCTCATTCTTCCCAACGCGGTGTTTATACTTACGCCTGTTTTTTCTGCGATCTCCTGAAAACTCATGTCCAGGTAGTGACGCATAATGAGTACTTGCTTTTGTTCGCTCGGCAGTCCTTTAATTAAATCACGGAGCCTCGACTTGGTCTCTCTGAGCATTTCTGCATCCTCGTAAGAGGTTTCAGCAAACTCCATTGAGTTAAATACGCGGCTTCCATCTTCCAAAACGACTTCTGGGTAACGTTTGCTCCTGCGGAAATGATCAATCGCCAGGTTATGTGCGATTCGACATATCCAGGGTAAAAATTTTCCCTCTTCGTTATAGCGCCCACCTTTCATGGTGTTGATCGCTTTAATGAAAGCCTCCTGAAGCAGGTCTTCTGCCAGGTAACGATCTTTAACAATAAGGTAAATTGCCGTGTAAACTCTCGACTTGTGTCGGTGAAGCAGCACTTCGAACGCCCCTTCATTACCATCTTGATATTGCGACACCAGTTGGCTGTCGCTTAATCCTTTGTCTATCATTCTGTCTCACATTTAGGTAACGTAGAGGTCTCAGTCGATAGTGTGTGGGGTTAGGTTATTAATTTTGAATTGAAAAGGTAGGAATATTTCTTAAACCCACAAAAAAATCTGAAAAAATATTGCCTTCTAAATAATTTCTTTTGCTATTTGGAGCCGATTTTTCGATTGTATTAAGTAAAGCATGGCAATAAGTAAGAAAAGAGTCATTAAAAGCCTCGATACCGTAACAGAGGATTTACGTGAATTGATGCGGCAGCAATATCCTAATGGCTATGAAGCCAGCATTACCCGCATCACCAATGCTAAAAAGGAGCCTATTTTTGTTTTCCCCTTGGAAACAGAGGGAGCTGTCTATCTTATTAAAGTACCTGCTACCAAAAATAGCGATGGCGGATATGATGTAGAGTCAGGAAAGAAAGAAGAATTTGATGAAGGTAATGATGATGCCCTGCCAGCGGATGACTTTGATGGAGCAGCAGCAGACAAGGACGATTATGATGATGGAGCAGCTGATGGAGCTAAGGATCCAAGCTACGATCCTGATTTTGATGATTAAAAGTTTTAGACAAAAGCTGAACACCATCTAAACGGATGGTGTTTTTGTTTATGCGCTACTCTCAACAATCGCATGCTCAACGCGAAGATAGATAGGATAGCGTTCGGTGATTAATTATTTTTGACCTTCTCATGCCATTGCAAAACGACTCTTACCTGGACGAACTCGATCCAAAAGAATTTATAATCATAAAACGGGCGAGGGTTAACAATCTTAAAAACTTAAGTGTTGCTATCCCCCGCAATAAGTTGGTGGTCATCACCGGACTTTCCGGTTCGGGAAAATCTTCTCTGGCCTTTGATACGCTCTTTGCCGAAGGGCAACGGATGTATGTAGAGAGTCTAAGTTCATATGCGCGTCAATTTCTAGGGCGCATGGAAAAGCCTGAGGTGGACTACATCCGAGGTGTTTCTCCGGCCATTGCTATTGAGCAACGAGTAAATACCCGCAATCCCCGTTCTACTGTAGGGACTACTACTGAAATCTATGATTATCTTAAACTTCTTTTCGCCCGTATCGGAAAAACAATCTCTCCGGTAAGCGGACGCGAAGTAAAGCGCGATACAGTGACGGATGTGATCTCTGCCATTAACTCGCATAACGAAGGTATTCGCGTGATGATTGCATGTCCCCTTCAAATTGAGAAAGGTCGCAAACTGGAAGATGAATTGAACCTTTTGCTAAGCAAAGGCTTTGCAAGGATTTTAGTAAACAGTGAAGTAAAATTTATCGAAGAACTGATGGCCTCTGGAAAACCAGAAGGGAAGAAGAAAATTTCGACTAGTGCAAGAAAGAAAGAAACTGAGGTCGAGATTCTCATTGACCGGGCATCAATTAATTCAAATGATGAAGATCTGACATTCCGTTTATCCGATTCAGTTCAAACGGCTTTTTTTGAAGGTCATGGCGAATGCACTGTCTATGTTGAAGGCAAAGATAAAATGAGATTCTCTGACCGGTTTGAGCTGGATCAAATCCTCTTTACAGAACCTTCAGTGAATTTCTTCAGCTTCAACAATCCGTTTGGTGCGTGCCGCACCTGTGAAGGCTTTGGCAAAATTCTTGGTATCGATGAGGATTTAGTGATCCCCGACAAAAGTCTCTCCGTGTATGAAGGTGCTATTGCTCCCTGGCGCACCGAAGCGATGAGCGAGTGGCAAAAGCCTTTGTTGAAGAATGGAATCAAGTTTGATTTCCCCGTCCACAGGCCTTACAATGAACTCACACAAAAGCAGCGGGACTTGCTGTGGAACGGAAACGAATACTTTGAAGGCATCCATTCTTTTTTCCGATACCTCGAGTCCAAGATGCACAAAATTCAATACCGTGTAATGCTTTCACGCTTTCGCGGAAGAACTACGTGTCCTGATTGTAGAGGAACAAGGTTGAGAAAAGATGCCGGCTACGTAAAGATTGCCAATACATCGATAACAGACCTTGTGTTGCTACCTATCGAAGAGGCACTGGTGTTTTTCGAAAAACTTAAGCTTAATGCCTACGATCTTAAAGTGTCAGAGCGAATCCTTACGGAAATTCGTACGCGCTTGTCTTACATGGTACAAGTAGGGCTTGGGTACTTGAATCTAAATCGACTCACTAATACTCTCTCGGGTGGAGAGTTTCAACGAATCAAATTAGCCACCTCCCTGGGCAGCGCCTTAGTTGGGTCTATGTATATTCTGGATGAACCCAGCATTGGACTTCATCCACGTGACACTGCGCGCATGATTGAAGTGCTGAAGTCACTGCGTGATCTTGGTAATACAGTCATTGTCGTAGAACACGAAGAGGAAATAATGAGAGCGGCAGATCAAATCATTGATATTGGACCCGATGCCGGTTCTCATGGTGGACACCTTGTATTTCAAGGTACGCTGAACGATATTGAAGGAAAAGTTCAATCTCATACCACAGACTATCTCAGCGGGAAGGAAAAAATTTCAATACCTAAAGTCCGAAGGAAATGGAAAGACTCCATCACTGTTTTCGGTGCAAGGGAGAATAATCTGAAAAATCTGAAAGTAAAGTTTCCTTTGGAGGCTTTAACAGTAGTGACCGGAGTAAGCGGCTCAGGGAAATCAACCCTGATTAAAAAAATTCTTTACCCGTCCGTTGGTCGCTTGAATGGATCCGTGGCTGACACGCCTGGCAAGTACGATAAGTTGGAAGGTGACATGTCAAAAATTACGCAGGTGGAGTTTATCGATCAAAATCCGATTGGTAAGTCTTCACGGTCTAATCCGATCAGCTATGTAAAAGCCTATGATGCCATCCGTCAACTGTATGCCGATCAAACGCTTTCAAAACAAAGAGGATACAAGCCGTCACACTTTTCATTTAATGTGGAAGGTGGCCGCTGCGAAACGTGCGAAGGAGAAGGAGAAATTAAAGTTGAAATGCAATTCATGGCCGATATTTTCCTAACGTGTGAAAGCTGTTATGGAAAACGATTTAAGTACGAAGTGCTTGAGATTGAACACAAGGGAAAAAACATAGCGGATGTTCTTGATATGACAGTGGAAGAAGGTCTCGAGTTCTTCCGCGATAAAAAACCTGTCTACGAAAAAATTCTTCCACTCTTTGAAGTCGGTTTGGGATATGTAAAACTTGGGCAATCCTCCAATTCATTGAGTGGTGGTGAAGCGCAACGGGTGAAGCTGGCATCCTTCCTTGGGAAAAAATCAGGTGATAACAATGAGCACATTCTCTTCATTTTTGATGAACCCACAACAGGATTACATTTTCATGATATCTCGAAACTGTTAAAAGCAATCAATGCTCTTGTCGATGAAGGTCATACCGTTATTGTTATCGAACACAATCTTGAGGTGATCAAGTGTGCCGACTGGATCATTGACCTTGGTCCGGAAGGTGGAGAAAAAAATGGTGGCAACCTTCTGTTTGAAGGC
>JANMYO010000041.1:0-3412 GCA_031382175.1 Bacteroidia bacterium
GATATCCATTGAGATTGCGCATCTAATTGATTCATTTCTTCGCAGAGTCTCTGTCTCAGGACTCTGCGAATTAGACAGGATAATTACCGCCAGAGTCCCCGAGGCGGGAGACTCTGCGGAGAAGAAAAAAGCCCACTACCAAACCAGCTTACAGGAATTAGAAAATTTGTATGGCAGCTTGAGCCAGAAAGCTTTTAGCGGAGACCTTGTCCCCCTCCGTGAGGGGGTAGGGGGAGGAGAACTGGCAATGGCGGCTGAGCCGAGGGTAAAATATGGTAATGAGTGGATATCCATTGAGATTGCGCATCTAATTGATTCATTTCTTCGCAGAGTCTCTGTCTCAGGACTCTGCGAATTAGACAGGATAATTACCGCCAGAGTCCCCGAGGCGGGAGACTCTGCGGAGAAGAAATTGTTCCCGTTTTACCCAGTTTAAATGTATTCATCTCTTTCAGTTTAATTTTTATATATAAGCTTTAACATACCACTTTAAAGTACATAATTGATTAAAAAGACTATTAAATTCACTTTAAAGTTGTAAGTTTGCTGACTCATAATTGCTTAAAATGGCCACAAAGGAGGCGACAGAGCGTTTTCTGCTTGATTTTAAACACAAGCTTGGCTTTTGGGGCCTGATCTTCCGTTCAGATCGCGATAAGAATTTCAAAACTCTAACAACCCTGGAGTATCAGGTAAAAGATGTTATAAAGGAATTGAATGAACTAAAGTTATCCAATTACTCCGAGGGGCCAGTAGAGGAGATCTTATTTGGTGGTGCCGCTATGTGGGTTTTTGGCAAATCTATCAAAGGCAAGGAAGTCTATATTAAAATCACTATAGGCCAGCCAAGCGACCGTGTAATTTGTATCTCATTTCATTTCGCTGAGCATGTGATGAAGTATCCCCATAAAATTAAATAATATGAAAAGTCCAATCACAGGAAAAGAAATGGTACTCAAAACCGATTTAATCGAGCATGATTTCCGCAAGGAAAAATTCGAAATCGTGTACCATTATTATTGGTGTGAGGAAAGCAAAGAGAAATTTGAAGACGAGCGTCTCACACAATTGAATTTGAATCAGGTGTATAATCAATTCAGGAAAAAGCATAACCTGCCCTTTCCTGAAGAGATTATTGCTTTGCGTGATCAGTATGGCTTATCTGCTTCAAAGATGTCTGAAGTATTAGGCTTTGGCATAAACGTTTATCGCAATTATGAAAACGGGGAAATTCCAAATTCTAGTAATGCGCGGCTAATCCAATTAGCACAAGATCCAAAGGAATTTAAGCGATTGGTAGAGTTAAGTGATGTCCTCACACCTAAGGAAACAGAAAGGGTAATGTCTAGAATTGATGAACTTTTGCTGAAGGACGAGTTCATCAATTTTGATATTCAAAACTACCTGATGGGCGAAAGAACAGCAGATGATCACACCGGGTACCGGATTCCAAACCTTGCAAAGTTTACTGAAATGGTAGTGTTCTATACGTATGAAACCGAACCGTGGAAGACTAAACTTAACAAGCTGTTGTTTTATGGTGATTTCTGTCATTTTAGAAAAACAGGTTTGTCAATTAGCGGTTGTCGCTACCGTGCAATTGACATGGGGCCTGTGCCAAATAATTTCAACAGCATCTTTGAGCACATCTCAGATCGGAATGATGTGGATATTTACTACACCGCATTTCCCAATGGTAGTATCGGTGAGCAATTCAAACCGCATTCAAAGCGGGGATTCAACGATACTATTTTTGAGGAGGATGAACTCAACACCTTGCGCGAAGTAGTTTCAAAATTCGGCAAAACGAATACCAAGGAAATAATTGAAATAAGCCACGAAGAAGAAGCTTGGCAAAAGAACTTTCACGATGGCAAAAAACTGATTAGCTATATCGAGGCTTTCAAACTTAAAAAGATGTAATGGCTTTTTCGGAATAAAACGCTAGAGCACGCAACTATGGATGTAAAACTGCTTTAAGTCGAGCATCGTCTCTTGCAGAGAACGAGGCGCTATTGTATTCGGATATGTAGCAGGGTAGTGATGGCGGATTATCACATCGTCCCGAAGCGGAGACAATGCTGGACAGTTAGTTATAATTTTATCTCTTCTCATCACTCTTCTTCTCAATAACCCCAGTTATTGTTGGTCGCCTGACCAACAATTTGAACGAAAACGATTAGTAATTTGAGTTGAAGCCGAGTTTGATTTTATAAGCGATATTTGATGAAGTATTTGTAATGGTATGGTAAATTAATGATATGTAAGGTGTTGGTCAGGCGACCAACACCAACTAAAGGTTAGTGTTCTCTAAGCCTTGATGTCCCACGAATTAAGAGTAATGTTTAAATAGTGGTTCGTGAGGGCACGAACCACGGGATAAGAACACCCTCGTTCTTGTTGGTCGCCTGACCAACAAGTTAAAGTCCTTAGCAATGAGTGGTATGGACGTAATAAACCCCCTTAGCGCAAGCGTCCGCTTGTGTTCTATCCTCAAGCCAACCCAATAGTTTCGACCACCGGAGAGATTTGCCACATGAGGTAGGAGAGGGGCATCTTTAAACGGCCCGCTTTATTGAACAAGGCCTCAATAGGAGGGCACCGGTTCATCGCAGAGTCTACCCTTCACATCGTGAAATCCACTGTAACCATTACAGGTAAGCACTGGCAGTTTTCGAAGTCCACCGTACCGATTACAGGAGAGCCCTGGCAGTTTTCGAAATCCATCGTACACATTTTGAAGTCCACCGTACACATTACAGGTAAGCACTGGCAGTTGTTGAAATCGACCGTACACATTTTGAAGTCCACCGTACACATTACAGGAGAGCACTGGCAGTTTTCGAAATCTACCGTACACATTTTGAAGTCCACCGTACCGATTACAGGTAAGCACTGGCAGTTGTTGAAATCTACCGTACACATTTTGAAGTCCACCATACACATTTTGAAGTCCACCGTGCACATTGCAAGAGAGCACCGGTACGGATGGTTTGAAAATAAATTTTTGTAAAAAGAGATTTTTTCATCAAAAAATGCATGCAAACGTGCCAGTGCTTTTCGGGTTTCATCTCTTATAAAATATATAGTTTATAAAATAGTCGAAAAAAATAAAACATAGCGAAACCTGCATCGTGTAGATGCATATAACATAAATAAATAATGTTATGTCACACGTAAAAAACATGCAAGCCTTTGGGAAGCTCACGGGCATCTGCACCGGGTTGGGAGGAACCTATAACCCCGGACAACAAAACCTTCAGGTGAATGTGATGGCCACCTTAATGAACATCGCACAACAATCCTGGGAAGGAGTGAAGGAAGCACAGTCGGCTTACGACAAGGCGTCCAACGACCGCGAACTGGGGTTCCGGAAAATACGCAAGCTCAGTGCAAGCGTCTATGGCATGCT
>JANMYO010000048.1:0-102471 GCA_031382175.1 Bacteroidia bacterium
TTATTTGTAAGCCACAATATGGCAGCTGTTGAAAACTTATGCACCTCTTGTCTCCTATTAGATCACGGTACTTCAAATTTCTTAGGTCCAGTAAAGGATGCGGTTAGGCAATATATTTCACTTTTCCGGCCAGATTCCCTAGATGGGTTCCTGGGCGAACAGACCAAACGGGCAGGTGGCGGAACCGCTCAATTGATTTCCTTTTGGTTAGCAGATAAAGACCGTAACCCGGTAGATATGGTTAAGTCGGGTGATGTGGTTTATCTGAATTTTAAAATTAATTCAAAACAGGCCCTGCAGCAGGTGGACATTGGTTTTTCGATACATCGCGAAGAAGATGATCAGTTACTCTTTATTTTATATAGCTCATATACTGGAAAGCAATTCTCTCTAACGACAGGCGAAAGTGATGTTCATTGTAAAATTTCCTCATTGCCTTTACCGGAAGGAAAATTCTTGGTGAAAGCTCAACTCATGTCTCAGGGAGAGATCATTGATTTCCCGGTGGCTGGGGTGGGCTATTTAGAAGTGGTGGAAGGTGACTATTATGGTACAGGCCAAAAAAGCACGAAGCTAACCCGTGAGCAGCCGCTTTTTTTAGTGAATGGAAATTGGAATTAGTTATGCTGAAGAAACTTAAAAAAATAAAAGAAAAGTTATTTAAAAGAGTCGACCCGCTGGATGAGTTTGAGTTGGTTTACCCGATGATTAATACCGTGGAAGGTTTCTTGAAAAGCCCGAAGCAGGAACGTTGGTTTTTTGGTGCTGCAAAAACTGCTCCGAAGAATGCGGTCATTGTTGAAATCGGAAGTTTTAAAGGTCGCTCAACGGTAAGCTTTGGATTTGGGTGTGTGGGAACCCAAAAGCACATTTATGCGATTGATCTGTTTGAAGGTGATGGTGCTGATTACGGAGAAGGTGATTTTCAAAAGAAATTTCAAGATAATGTAAGCCGTTGCGGACTGACCAATTATGTAACACCCATAAAAAAGCATTCGATTGAAGTGGCGGCTTCCTGGGATAAGCCGATCGATATCTTATTTATAGATGGGTCGCATGAGTACAAGGATGTGAAGGCTGATTTTGAGGCATTCTATCCATTCGTAAAAAGAAATGGAATTATTGCCTTTCATGATATCAAAGGAAAGTGGGATGGTGTCATAAAATACTGGGGTGAAGTTCAAGCTGCCGGGTATCTGAAAGAAATAGGACAAGTAAGCAGCCTTGGTTTTGGTAAGAAGAAATGAAAGAAACAACTCCTATGGTTTCTGTACTGATGCCGGTATACAATGGTATGCCTTATTTGCCGCAGGCTGTTGAAAGTATACTGAATCAAACCTTTACGGATTTTGAATTCATTATTGTTAATGATTGTTCGAATGATGATTCCCTTCGGTATTTACAATCTGTTCAAGATGCACGCGTTGTTTTAGTTCAGTTACTTCAAAATAAGGGCGTTACAGGAGCCTTACAGGAAGGTATGAGTAAAGTCAGGGGAAAGTATATAGCCCGGTTGGATGCTGATGATATTGCTAAACCACACCGCCTGCGAACGCAAGTTGATTATTTAGAAAATATCCCGGACGTGGGTCTTTTGGGAAGTAGCATTGAACAAATTGATTCTTCTGGTAATCTACTAAAGCATGTTAATCTTGCGAAGGATGATCTCGAAATTCGATGGAAAATGCTTTTTAAAAATCCTTTTTTTCATTCTACCACTTTTTTCAGGAGCGATATTATCAAAAAATATAAACTTGATTATGCCAGAGAACATGGTGAGGATTATCAACTTTGGGTCGATTTGCTAAAGTACTGTCAGGGGATGATAACAAATGACCTATTAATTCAATACAGAACACATCAGAAAAGCTGGACATTTACTAAGGAGGATAAACAAGTTGATTCAAGTATGAAAATAGCAATAAATCAACTTGCGCACTACCTTCAGGAGGATCATCAAAAGCTGGGTGATTTGATTCGTTGGGCAAAGGGTAATTCAATTCCAGATGATACAGCGATGATTAAATTGTTTGTAAGGTTAATGAAAGAGTTTATTCCCTATCATAAATCTGAAATTACTTCAGACTTTATTGTAAATAGATTGAGGGGTTTAAAAAGCCGGATAGGCTCGAGAGTGTATCTCAGGTTCGATTTATTTCCATTATATTCCTTACTTGTTAGACTTAAATTTCGACACATTCTCCAGATGTATATTCTGTACTTGTTTTTCTAGATCATAGAGTAAAGTGTGTTTATTTTTTTTAAAGAGATGATTAGATGCTATGACTATTTTAATGTTGAAAAAAAATTCACATGTTTCTGATCATTTATGAAAGATAAAATTCAGAACATTTTCCGGTTTCTTGGGCTTGAGTTCTCAAGATTTCCAAGAAAAATAACACTGTCAAAAAGAGATGCTCATTTCATGCAACTTTTAAAGGAGTTTAAGATTGATCTTATTCTGGATGTTGGCGCTGCCAATGGCGGTTATGTTGAGTGGGTTAGGTCATTAGGCTATAATAAAAGAGTAATTTCTTTTGAGCCTCTTCAGGTTTCCTTTGCGGAACTAATGGAAAAGGCTAATCAGGATTCTTTATGGGAAGCGGCAAACTTCGCCTTGGGAGAAACTGAAGAAAACAGTATGATACATGTAGCAGGGAACCTAGATAGCAGTTCTTTATTACCCATGCTCGAGACCCATGAAAAAGCAGCTCCACACGCGAAAGTGACTCGTCAAGAGACTATTCAGAAAATCAGGCTAGATAACTTTGACAATGCCTGGATAAACGAAGCTAAATCTGTTTTTTTAAAGATGGATGTGCAGGGATACGAAAAGCAAGTTCTTGTTGGTGCTGAAAATTTGCTGAACCGCATAACAGGTTTACAAATTGAGATGTCTTTGGTGCCCCTTTACGCGGGGCAGATTCTTTTTGAGGAGCAATTACAACGGTGTAAAAACCTTGGCTACGAAATATATTATGTTCGCCCCGGCTTAGCCGATCCTGCAACAGGCCGATTGCTACAACTGGATGGAATTTTCTTTAAGCCTTCCCGGTAATATGAAAATTGTGTTTGTCAGCGCTGGCGATTTGCAGGGTGGCGGAAACCTGGTTGGGTATCGCCTCCATCAGGAATTTAAAAAGCAATCAGGTACCCAGTCGTTAATGATAGTTGCACTAAAGATGTCAGATGATGAGACAGTCAGGGTGGTCAATTACAAAGTATCCGGTTTTTGGGAAAATTGGTGTGAAGCTATTAAAACGAAATTAGTGAGTCGTCCATGGAAAGGCTCCTGGCAATTGATCAAGTTCCTGGATGTGATTTCAAACCCCGCGCGTTATTATTACAACTGGGCCGGAAAAGATTACTTTGGATCGCATAGCTTTAAAGAGTTCTATCAGCGATTGCCCTGGGTTCCGGACATATTCCATTTTCATGTATTGCATGGATATGGATTCAACTTGAAGGATTTACAGTGGCTTTCCCAGCGGCATAGAGTTTTTATTACTCTTCATGATGGATGGACTTTCTCAGGACACTGCGCCCATTCATTTGATTGTACCCGCTGGATAACTGGTTGTGGAAACTGCCCGGACTTAACAATACCCCCGGCCGTGAACCGCGATGCCACGCATTTTAATTGGAAAAGAAAAAAACAAATTTATTCCAATTCTCAACTCTATATAGCTACTCCCTGTAATTGGCTTATGGAGAAGGTCAATCAATCCATACTAAAATCTGGAATTGCCCAATCAAAAGTGATTTCAAATGGTATTGATACTGGGCTTTTTTCACCCCGTCCAAAAGCATTGTTGCGAAGTAAATATGGTTTCAATGACTTCGATTTTGTCATCCTTTTTGCCTCCTATGGAATCAAGCGAAAGCGATGGAGAAATTTTGCTATGCTCACTGAAGTAATTGATCGGGTGGGAGAAATGAACACGGGAAAGAAAACATTGATCATTGCATTGGGCGACAACCAGCCATCAAAAGGTTACGCATCAGCCAGGCTTGTCTTTTTACCCTATAGCAAAGATGCTTCCTATGTGGCCGAACTATTCAGTATGTGTGATGTTTACCTCCATGCTTCCAATATGGATACTTTTCCAAATGTCGTATTGGAAGCTCTTTCATCGGGGGTTCCTGTCATTGCTACGGCTGTCGGAGGTATACCTGAGCAAGTCAATGGACTACGAAATGAATCGACCGATTCTTCATTAAATAGTTTTGGCTATTCTGAAGCAACAGGTATTTTAGTAGCCAATAATGATCCTGGTAAGATGGTTGAGGCTATTCAGTTTTTGCTCTCGGATCAGAATGTAAGAGAAATATTAGGTAAAAATGCCAGAATAGATTCTATGAAAAGATTTAGTCAAGAGCTTCAATTGAAGAAATATAGCGAATGGTATAAGGAAATAATGAAAGGAGATAATAAAATTGGATAAGAGCTTAGGGTGGTACTGGAATCAAAAAGAAGAAACAAAACAACTGTTTCCTCCTTTCATGGATAACGGTAATCCCTGGCCGAAAATTTCTATTGTAACACCCAGCTTTAACCAGGGTCATTTTATTGAGGAGACAATACGATCCGTTGTTATGCAGGGTTATCCTAACCTTGAATTCATTATTATTGATGGCGGTAGTACAGACAACACGATTGATATTATTCAGCGCTACAATTCTACCATCACCTATTGGGTAAGTGAAAAAGACAAGGGTCAAACCCATGCAGTTAATAAGGGTTTTGAAAAAGCTACCGGAGACATATTAGCGTACCTGAATAGTGATGACGTTTACATGCCTTATACTCTCCGTTTGGTTGCCGAATTGTTTTCATCTTTTGGGATTCGATGGTTAACCGGGCACCGGTCTCACTTAGTGGATGAAACCGTCATTGCACCCCTACCGGGGGCAACGGTGCGGTTCAATTCATTCTTGTATTCGAAAGGGTTTCACGTTCCCTGGGTGATGGGCTGGAATCAGCAGCCCTCTACTTTTTGGACTTCCGAACTCTTTAATTTGGCTGGCAAGAAATTCAGGGAAGAGATGCAATGTTCTTTTGATGTGGATATGTGGATACGATTTTCAGCCCATGAAGAGTTGGTATACGTCAGATCTATCCTGGCGATGATGCGCCAACATGCTGATCAAAAAAGCCGAACTTTGCGTTTGGATTACAAGGAAATTGAAGGAAATTCTTCCCGCTATAAATTCTACCCACTTGGATATAGAAAGGCATTAAAAACCGGCATGGGCATTCCTGTTGTTCGAACTTTAGTCAGGATGCTGTTGAATAATCCAAAAGCAAAATGGATTGATTGGGATCCTATTAAGGCGGAGTGGAAAATGCTTAGTAAGAATATTTTCTAGTCATGGCCTCCCCTTTAATCTCTGTTGTTCTTCCTTGCTATAATTCGGAGCATCTGATTGGTAAAGCTATTCGTAGTATACAAAATCAAACATGGAAGGATTGGGAATTGATTGTAGTGGATGATGCATCTTCGGATCGATCAGCGAACATAGTTGAGTCTATTCATGATCAACGAATTAAATTAATAAAGCTTACCGTTAATCAGGGTTATCCCTCCGCTATGAATGCAGGAATAGCCGTGGCAACAGGTACTTACATTGCCCGTATGGATGCAGATGATATTTGTCTGCCAAATCGACTGGAAGAGCAAATTAAAGTTTTGGACGAAAACCCTAATGCGTCTTTTTGTGGAACAAACAGATTCCGAATTACACCTGGCGGAAAGATGTATACCGATAAGGTAAAAAGTGTTAGCCCGATTAAATGGGAGTCATGGGATGATCTAATGAGTGGGAATCGGATATTTACAGATGCTTCAGTTGTTATAAAAAAAGAAATAATTTTGCAGGTAGGAGGATATCGGACTTACCAACGTTCGGGTATGGACGTTGACCTCTGGCTTCGTGTGATGGAGAAATTTGGCCCCGAAATTACGTTAATGAAACCATTGTACGGAAGAACTATCGAGCCCAATTCATTAATTTTTAATCCAGCTACCTACAGTATTAATCAGGTGCCTCGTGTGTTGGCCAAGCAACGTAAAGAAAATGGAATGGACGATGTGCAGGAAAGAAAGGGAGTAAACCTCGAAGATTACATACGAAAGGGTTGGGTGAAAACGGGAGGTCATGAAGATAAAACCGGATTATTTTTTGGTTCCCTCGTGACATGCCTTTGGCTTGGTGATTGGAAGGGTGCGGGTATTTATTACAGACAAATCAGGCGTACCAGTAATTTGTCTTTGATAAGAATTACCTTTGAGGTAGTGAAGAAGTCAATTCAGAGACTGAGAAGCAATCGATTCGTGCGCAAGAACCTTCCCGCATGATTCACCGAAATGAGCATATCACAACTTCCATTGTTCCATCAACTGTACAGTACTACACGTTGCCCGGTGAAGATGTTCTGGATTTTAAAGCTATTTGTTGTTTTGCTGCCACCGGTTTTTTTCTAGACGATGATACGTACTATGTAAATAAAAAAGCATTTCGTCCGGCTACTTCTTATTCCTTTGATGCTCATGGCAACTTGGCAAAAAAGGAACGTTATTTTCAATGGCATTACTCTCCACGCGACATTACATTTTCTCAGGCATTGGATGAGTTTATTCATTTGCTCGATGATATTGTTAGCCGTAATACGCAGGATAAGAAAGTCGTAGTCCCAATTTCAGGCGGATTAGACAGCCGTACCCTGGCGGCCACGCTGTCTGGCAATCATCATGTTTTTGCGTACAGTTATCAATTTGATGGTGGATCTCACGAAAATTATTTTGGAGAATCTGTGGCGAGAGCGTTATCATTTCCGCACCAATCCTTCAAAATAACTGATGGATATTTGTGGGGTATTATTAAAGAGCTTGCCTTGATCAATGGCTGTTATGCTGAGTTTGTTAACCCGAGGCAAATGTCCATTTGGCAACAGGTAGTGAATAAAGGTGATATTTTTTTACTGGGGCATGGTGGAGATTTGTTTTTCGATAGTATGGGTGTTCCAGATGATTTTAGTATGGAAGAGCAGCACAAACACCTGGTTAAGAAACTGATTAAATCCGCAGGCTGGGAGTTAGGCGAACAACTTTGGAAAGCCTGGGGACTTGAAGGCGATTTCAAAGAATTTTTGGTTGCCAGGATTGAAAGCCTTCTGCGATCTATTCCCATTGAAAATGCGAATGCCCGTTTGCGTGCCTTTAAAACAGAATACTATGTTGCTCGCTGGACGGCCGTGAATATTGAAATTTTCCAGCGTCAGTTACCGGTTTGCTTACCTTTTTTTGACGATGACATGTGCCGGTTTATTTGCACCGTGCCAGAACAGCACTTGGCGAACCGTAAACTCGAAATAGAATACCTGAAAAGTAAATCACCTTCGCTCGCCTCTATCCCATGGCAAAAGTATTTTCCCTGTAATCTCTATAATTATACTGATTTTGATAGTTTTCCTTTTAAAGTCAGAAGAGGCCTTATCAAGGGTAAAAGAGAACTTAAAAAATATATATCGGGCAACCGAGCGGATGTAAGGAATTGGGAACAGCAGTTCTTAGGTAAATCCAACGATGAGTTTTTACGGTCCTATCTCTTCGACAAATCTCTTGAACGGTTGTTACCATCTTCTATACCAAAAATGTTCTATGCACTATTTCAACGAGATGCTCAGGGGTATGCGCACAGTACAACCATGTTACTAACGCTATCATTGTTTAATCGGTTATTTTTAAATAAAGCATGAAATGAATAACCGCTCACCTCGTGTTGGATTAGTGTTGTCTTCGGTGCCTGGGTATTCCGAAACTTTTTTCCATACGAAGATCAATGGTTTAGTTGAGAATGGATTTGAAGTAATACTATTTGCCAAGGGTAAAAGAGAAGTAAAGGTGAAAGCTAAAGTAGTAACGCCTTATCCCGTTCTCAAGTTCAAGCCTGCAATGTTCGTTGTAGCTCCACTGGTTTTAGTGCAGTGTTTGCTAAGAGCACCTAAGGCTTTCTTTACGTACATAAAATTGCTTCGGGCAGATGGCTTATCTTTTTTTCAAGTGCTTGAACGAGTTTATCTGGTAGCCCACATCTTACCCTATCGGTTAGATTGGTTGCATTTCGGATTTATCACACAGGCCATCGGAAAAGAAAAAGTGGCCAAGGCAATTAAAGCGCGAATGGCAGCAAGCATAAGGGGATTTGATATCAGTATTTTCCCGTTAATGAATCCTGGAAAGTTAAATGCGATATGGCCCTATCTAGATAAACTTCATACCATATCAGATGATTTACTGGTAGTGGCAAAGGAAAATGGATTACCCGATTCTGTCATCGTTCAAAAGATTACCCCGGCAATTGATGTCGCTAAATTTGCGAAAAGAGAGGATAAGGATCTTGGAAAACGTGAACGCGTAAAACTCCTGACCGTAGCACGGCTCCATTGGAAGAAAGGTCTGGAGTATGCATTAGAGGCGTGTCTGGAACTTAAGAAAAGAGGGATTCAATTCGACTATACCATCATAGGTGAGGGAGAAGAGCGTGAAAAATTGACTTTTTTGATTCACCAATTGGGATTAAAAAATGAGGTAAGCTTAATTGGAAAACTCTACCCGAAAAAAGTTATAACCTTGCTACACGATGGTGATATCTATCTACAGCCCAGCATTCAGGAAGGTTTTTGTAATTCGGTCTTAGAGGCTCAGGCAGCCGGACTGCTTTGCGTTGTTTCAGATGCTGAAGGACTTTCTGAAAATATTCTTGACAAGGAAACTGGATGGATAGTACCTAAACGAGACGCTGTCTCTCTGGTAAATAAAATTCTTGAAATTATTAAATTGGATAAACCTAGCAGAAGAGAAATAATTGATCGTGCTGTCTTACGTGTTTCCAGCCACTTTACAAGTGCTGCTCAGATGAGTTTGTGGATAAAATTTTATAAGGAATAACTTTTACCCAAAACGACAGGCTAACCTTCATGCTTTTCAACTCCTTTCAATTCCTTATTTTCTTTCCCGTTGTTACTGTTATTTACTTCTTGTTACCGCATCGCTGGCGATGGCTGCACTTGCTTTTGGCGAGCTGCGTTTTTTATGCGGCCTTTATTCCAGCCTACATACTTGTTCTTTTTGCAACCATCATTATTGATTACATCGCAGGGATTTATATTGAAAAGGCCCAGGGAAAGAGAAGAAAGAACTTCCTAGTTATCAGTATTCTTTCAAATGTTGGAGTGTTGGCCATATTCAAGTATTACAATTTCTTTATTGAAAATGTAAATGTTCTTCTGTCCAATTTTAATATAACAGGAGACCCGCTTCCTTATTTGAGTATTATCCTTCCGATAGGATTGTCATTCCATACCTTTCAGGCAATGAGTTACACGATTGAAGTGTATCGCGGAAATCAAAAAGCTGAAAAGCATTTCGGTATTTATGCCTTGTATGTGATGTTCTATCCCCAGTTGGTTGCCGGCCCGATTGAGCGCCCACAAAACATGCTGCATCAGTTCCATGAAAAGAAATATTTCAAGTATGATAACTTGATTGAAGGTATGAAGCTAATCACGTGGGGACTCTTTAAAAAAGTTGTCATAGCCGATCGCCTGAGTCTCTTAGTGAATGAGGTGTATAATAATCCAACCGAATATCAAGGCTTGACGTTTGTAGCCGCCACCATCTTTTTTGCCTTTCAGATTTACTGTGACTTTTCCGGCTATTCTTCGATAGCACTTGGAAGTGCAAAAGTGATGGGCTTTACGTTGATACAGAATTTTAATATGCCCTATCTGGCTACCTCAATACGCGAATTCTGGCAGCGATGGCATATCTCACTCTCTACCTGGTTTAGAGACTACCTGTATATCCCATTAGGTGGTAGTAAAGTTGGAAAATGGCGCTGGTATTATAATCTTTTTATTACGTTTTTAGTAAGTGGGATATGGCATGGCGCTAATTGGACATACATTATTTGGGGAGGGTTACATGGAGTATACATTATAACTGAACAGATGATGGCATCCGGGCAAACTCAGATAAACAAAGTTTTCGGATGGGTACCCTTGGCAATGATTGATGTTTTGAAAAGACTTTGGGTATTTGTGCTCGTTTGTTTTGCCTGGATATTTTTTAGGGCGAATACTATTGAAGACGCTATGTTAATTGTGAAAAGAAGTTTTAACTTAACTCAGTATGGACCCGAGCACTTAAGTTTACAGTCGGTATTGGCAATTAATCATAGTATTTATCCGATTGACGTTTCGCTTAGTTGGTTGTGGATTGGATTCCTTGTTTCAATAGAATATATTTTTCGGAATTACTCCTTTCAGCTCATTGCTAGACCTGTACGTTGGGCTGTTTACATTGGTGGTATTATGATCATTTTGTTGTTTGGTGTTTACGACAACAAACAATTTATTTACTTTCAATTCTGATGAGTATGCCAGGCAAACTAAAGAAAATATTCCTGTTTAGTTTTTTACTGATAGTAGCATTATTTGCAATGAATGCATTGGTTCTCCACCTGCTCATTACATGCCCTAAAGGAAATATTGCCAAGATTAATGAAGTAATGTTACATAAATTGGACTATGACGTAACCATATGGGGCTCATCAACAGCACTTGTAAATTTTGACGCAGATGCCATTGGAGAAAAATTAAACCTGAGTTGTTTTAATGTGGGTTTAAATGGGACGCCATTTGTTCAGTATTCGGGTCTATTGAGTGAATACCTTTCTTATTCTGAAAAGAAGAAACTTCTTATAATAGTAGTTGATATTAATGGCTTTGCGAGTCGCGATGCACTCTATCAAGGACACGCTTGGCTGCATCACCTGCACAATGATAACATCTACCAAGCAATTAAAACAGTTGATAAAGATTTGGCAGTTAAATCACGTTATGTTCCCCTTTATTATTTAACAGCATATGATCGTTCATTCTTGTACCAAAATATAAAATGGATTTATCTATATCCGGATGGAAAATCTGAACTTGATAATCATGGATTTCGTCCTCAACTTCTTTTTTGGCAAGAAAAAAAGCAAGCCTTTTCTAATGAGTCTTTAAAACTTACGATAGAAAAATCTGTTGTTGATAGGATGAGGAGTGTTTTGAATCAGGCATCAAAATTAAATATTCGTGTAGTAGTTGTAGTTCCTCCTTGTTACCATGAAGCCACCAAGCGTATTACAAACCGGGAAGAATTCGAAGACGTATTCACTACTTTTTCCAATGAAAACATTAAAGTATTTAACTATCTCGATAGTTCATTCTCGATGGATAGAGTAAATTTTTATAATTATTTGCATCTTAACGCCCAGGGAGCATCGGTCTTTACACGTAAATTCAGCGAAGATATACAACGTTGGATGGATCCAAAATAGAGAATGAAATCAATCATTAGAACTTTATTGCGAAAAATGGGTCTGTTAAAATGGGTGCGGAAAATGGTATACAAATATCAGTACGGTCAACTATTTTCTTGGCGTAAGAGAAGTTCGAGCTACAAAGTGAATTATAAAGATACATCCACAATATTTTCTCTTGAGGATCCTTATTCTTTAAATTTCTTTAGTACATATTTTAAAATTGATGTCTATGAAAAGGAAGGGTTGGATGTCTTGTTTAAAGAGATTAAAAGGAAAGATGTTGTGTTTGATGTTGGAGCAAACATTGGATACTTCGCGTGTTTAATTGCGAATCATTACCCTGAATCGCAGGTGCATGCTTTTGAAATGGGCAGTGAAAACCTTAGGTTACTTCAAAGAAATGTTGAATTAAACCGATTAAGGAATATAATCACAACCTGCTGTGCGATATCAGATACATCGGGTAAGGTAAAAGTGGTTGATTCACCCGTTGGAAATGCTGTGCTAAAAATAATTGACAATGAGGTGAATGGTTATGACTTGATTCAAGTGGACTCTATTAGTTTGGATGACTATTGTTTCCAAAAAAATGTTAATCCGGATATTATAAAGATTGATGTAGAAGGAGCAGAGATGAAAGTACTTCAAGGCATGAGCAGGATTTTATCAGGCCCCGTTAAACTCTTGATCGAGATTCATGAAAAGGAATTGCGTCAATTTAACTCCTCGAAAGAAGAGGTACTGGACTATCTTAAGTCGAATCAATTTTCACTGCGATTCATTGGTAATGATCAAAAGAAAAATGTGTTGGTTCTGGCCGTAAAATAAGTAGTTAACAATGACCTGTGGATACCTGTATATCGCGATTGGTGAGATGTTTCGTTTTGAAGCAGAGCGTTCCTGTAAATCATTAAAAAGATTTACCCGGCACCCAGTATGCTTAATAACCGATGATCCAAAATTTCAATCAAAGCAATTTGATCAGATAATTTATGTGGAGAACATTGGCAGAAGTTTTGAAGTAAAAATAACAGGTATGCAATTGTCACCCTTTCAGAAGACTGTTTTTCTTGATGGAGATACATTTGTCTGCGACTCAATCGACAATATTTTTGACTTGCTTGATTATTGCGATATGGCAGCAACACAAGATTTAACGGGGCATAGTATGGGATTTTGGACACAATACCAGCCAGAATATAAATTGAAATTAAAGGGAGTTTTCCATGAGTTTCATACAGGTGTAGTAGGGTTTAACCTAAATCACACAGTAAAAGAATTTCTTGGAATCTGGTTGCGAATTCATCGCGAATTGAATATGTATGCGGATATGCCAACGTTTCGTGAAGCTCTTTTGGAATACCCTATTCGTATGGGAGTACTGCCGCACGAGTACAATTTAACAGGACTTAAAAGTATGGTGATTGCCCATGGTAAAGTAAAGATCATACACGACAGGCTGGGTGAAAAGTGGAACAACCTACGGTCGCATATGGCGAGTTTTGAATACATGGATAAGTTGGCGCTGCGCATTAATAAGACAGAATTGAAGCGATTGATCATTCCGTATGTTGGTGTTATCCCCTATTATTTCAGTCCGTTTTATTTGAAGCAAAAAATTAAGAGAATTTTAGGAATTAAGGCCAGGAAGAAAAGAGAATCATTTATTGTTAAGGATGTTTTATGAGAAAAGATTTACTGATTTTTGCATGAATTTGGATTTTGCTACACCAGATCACATACTTGCCTATGAAGAAATATGTAATTAACTTTTTAGAAAAACGATTCGGCTTATCGTTGCGTAAAAAATCGATTGGAAAAATATTAGACCGTGAATTTCAATATGTGGCAATCAGCTACGAAGCCCCCGATTACGATGATGCCTGGATTTTAGCGTTAGGCCTTCATTCCAAAATTGTATTTGATGTTGGGGCTAATATTGGTAAGTCAGCCTTCTTATTACTTTATGGAAACAAGGTGCAAGAACTCTTTTTATTAGACCCTAATCCGTTAGCCTTATCCATTGCTGCCGAAAACATGATTCGAAACAACTTATCAAAACATGTTCGATTTATAAACACATTTGTTTCGGATAGTGATAATGAGAGCGTAAAGTTTTATACGGTAGGAAGCGGAGCAGCAGGCAGCATGTATAGAAGCCATGCAAAATCGGCTGGTGAAATGAATTTGTTCTTACAAGTACAAACCTGTACCATTGATAGCCTGATTTTGGAGTATTCAATAATACCAGACTTGGTAAAAATTGATGTTGAAGGCGCAGAAGCAAAAGTTCTAAAAGGGGCAACTAAATTGGCTTCGCACCAACAAACAAAATTTATGGTAGAAGTCCATTCTTCTGAGGAGTTATCAATTGTGTCGAACACGCAAATGATTTTAGATTGGTGTACTGCAAATAATTATAGAGCTTGGTATTTAAAGGATAAGGTAGCTCTTGCCGATACTGAGACTATAAAGATCAGAGGCCGTTATCATTTATTATTATTGCCAAAATCGATTCAATTCCCCAGTTACCTCCTTTCCATTGAGCAAAGAGCGCCATTATCAAGTGTTGACCTTTCAATTTAAATTACTGGTCAGGAGATTTGGAATTTTTATTGAATAGCCCATGATGTGAACACACTAAAAACAAGATTAATTATCATTTCATCAGAATTTCCACCAGGGCCGGGTGGCATTGGAGATCATGCTTTTAATCTTTCGGAACAATTGATTGACAGTGGCTACGAGGTATGGGTGATTACAGAGCTACGAGAAGGATTTGCGAAGCAATGGAAGGCGGTTCAACCACGCGCAAAAATGTTTTATTACAAGCGGAGGAGATTATTTCCAAACCTTAACCTGGTCGTTTTATTTATTCGCATGTTTCTTAAACAGCGAGATGCCACTTGGATAGCAACCGGCTCCAGGTCTTTAATGATGGTAGGATTAGCCATGATTTTTTCCCTTCGAAAGTCGATCGCTATCCTGCATGGCCACGAATTGCTAAAAGGTCAATGGTTTAAAAGTTGGCTAGTCAGATGCAACATCCGTAGTTTTTCTATGGCCGTGGCCGTTTCAGCCTTTAGTAAAAATAATTCTAACCCGCACCTTGATCAGAACAAGATTGTTGTTATCCCAAATGGATTTAACCCAGATAAATACAGTATTACGCTTCCGCACAAGCGAAATTTATTTTCACCTCAAATAAATTTAATAACGGTAGGCCGGATATCAACTCGCAAAGGTCAACACAATGTGGTAAAGGCTTTACCAACCTTAATAAAAAATCATCCAGACCTGATTTACCACATGGTCGGTATTAATGATAGAAAACAGGGGATTGATTCATTAATCGAAACCTTATCTTTAAAAGATCATGTTCGTTTCCATGGAGTGTTAAGTGATGGAGAGTTAGAAGTTTTATTTAAATCCTCCGATATTTTTATTATGCTAAGCGAAAACCAAAGCGATGGCGATGTAGAGGGTTTTGGTATTGCCATTATCGAAGCAAACTATTTCGGCATGCCTGCCATTGGTTCTTTTGGTTGTGGTATTGAGCAAGCTATCAAAGACGGTTTTAATGGTAGATTAGTTTGGCCCAATGAACCTGAGAAAATTGGAGCGGCCCTGGAGGAAGTGCTATCTAACTACCCCACCTACAGTACCAATGCTCTACGTTGGGCGAAGGATCATGGATGGCCCCATGTGATAAAAAAATACCTCGATGTTATAAGCATTGTGAATCAGCAGACAGGCATTTCTGGATTTTTTGGTGCTCCTGACAATTATTTGCACAAGGACTTTGGGGTAAGAGTAAGGCAAAAATTTGTACGCGACCTGATTGGCGATATTTCCGGCAAAACAATTTTAGATATAGGCTGCGGAGACGGCCGCGTGTCTTTGCCTTTTGCCGGCAGAAACAAACTTACCTTAATGGACTCATCACCCAATATGATTAATCTCGCCATGGCCAATACACCTCGTAATTATGTGGGAAATGTGCTTTACATAACTAATTCACTCGAAGAAAGCGCGATTAAAGAAGATCAGTATGATCTCATTATAGCCGTAGGCTTATTGGCTCATTTGAGTTCTTGGACAGACAGTTTGAGTTTGATGAGTAAATGGTTGAAGAAGGGCGGTAAAATCGTGATACAAATTTCCGATGCATCACATTGGCTAATTCGTAAGGCGCTAAAACCGCGGGGTAAGAGACTTTATTCACTTAACAGCATTACGCGCGATCAGCTAATAGAAGAGTGCAGAAAGAATGGATTGACTCGAGTAGAAAAAAGGAGATATGGCTTTTCGGTACGGGGCATAGGTTTGTTCCCCAATTGGTTTTTATACCATTTTACCATGGCCACTGCTCGCAACCGTTTTTTTAAAAAATTCTCCACAGAAGTGATAATGGTTTTTGAAAAGGAATAAGTCTAATGAAACATAAAATTGACCTCGTTGTATTTGGAGATCGCGATTTTACGGATTGGAAGGCGGGAAATGTTTTGAGTTGTAATGAAACGTTGAGTGAGATCGCTAAAACAATTCAGCAATTGAAGTTGACTGTTTCAGCTGATGGTTTCATTTTATTTTTGGGCATGGGTCAAGGATACGATGCTGAAATGTTGGATGCTTTAATTGAGAACGATAAAACAATTGATGTTTGGTTTAATGCAGTGCAAAGTGATAAATTGAGTTGGCCTGGCTTGATCGACCTGGTTTCACCCATCAACTACTTCAATATGAATGTGCCGGTTCACCTGACAAATCTAAGTAACCTTAGACTACACGGGCTGTTAATCAACAAAAGAGTTTTAGCCGGCAACATTTTTCTTGATCCACGCTTCACAACTATTGAGTCTGCGATTAAAGAATGGGTTTATCGTTCGATTTATTCAGGTGTATTGTTTCAGCATTACGCGGCACATCGTACATTGGAACTGCAAGACGAGTCAATTCCCTTTGATGACCAGTTGCGTTTTATCAAATACAGATTTGGTCAGAAATGGTTCTACTGGTGCGCCATGCGAAGTCTGAATTTTGGAAATTCGTTTTTTAAAATAAGGAATGAAAAGCCTGAGATGGTTAGGATATTAGATCACAGCGCATGGAAAGAAACCATACTTGAAAATAAGGCACCCAGGGTTACCGTGTTAATTCCAACCATCGAGCGTTATTCTTATTTGTATACGGTGCTTAAACAATTAGAAACACAAAGCATTTTGCCGTACGAAACGATTGTGGTCGACCAAACACCCAAGGATGAACGGCAACCCCTGCAGATATCAGCAACTTCTAAAATAAATTTACAATATTTTGAGTTAGAGCAAGCAGGGCAATGTTCATCGCGCAACTTAGGCTTACAAAAATCTACGGGCGACTACATTCTATTTATTGACGATGATGTAGAGATAGAGAACAATCTGATTGAAAAACATTTAAAGTGCATACACTACTTTAATGCCGATGTAAGTTGCGGGGTCTGCGATGAAGTAGGTGCGGGGCCCATTCCAAAAGACTTCACCTTCATCCGCCACTCCGAAGTTTTTCCCACTAACAATGGAATGGTAAAAAGAGACGTGCTTGAAAAATCGGGTTTGTTCGATTTGGCGTATGATAAAGGCCAACGTGCCGATGGCGATTTGGGCGCACGTGTATTTAAAACAGGAGCTCGGATGATTTTAAACCCAGAGATTCGCTTGCTTCACTACCACGCACCACGAGGCGGCTTGCGCAAGCATAAAGCCAGGACCGTTACGTTTGCTTCGAGTCGACAGCACATCACTCATTTTCGACTCCCGCACATTACCGAATTATATTTTGCGAAAATTCATTGCAGCCAACTGCAGCAACGAGAACAAATTATTTTGACCTTCCTCGGTATGCTCAGTGTAAAGGGAAAGAGACTTAAGAAAATCGCAAAGATCGGTTATGCATTGTTGATGATGCCTTCCGTGCTGTATAAGATTTATGCAAGGAATAGGAAAGCAATAGCCATGCTTAAAAAGTTTCCGGATATTCCTCACCTGAAAAAAGTAGATTTGAGTACCCCGTTACAATGATCTCAACCATTCATCCGCTCACAAAAGAAAAATTAAAAGAACAGTTGGCAGTTTTGCTTGCGGTTGATGCAGCAACGCCTGGTGAGCGTTGGACAGCTGAAAACTTTTTGTGTGACTTACCTGATAAATGGGAGCTTTCATTTTTTTCAACCAACGATGCTCAGGAAGTGTCAGGCTTTGTAGTCGCTTCTTCCAAAAATGAATCAATTCACATACACCGATTAGCTGTTGGAGGTAATTTTCAGGCCCGAGGGATCGGCAAACAATTTGTCGAAGCAGTAAAGAATAAGGCGCTCGATCGAAAAGTGAGAAGTATAACATTAAAAGTTGCTACTCAGAATGCCTCTGCTATTCTCTTTTATCATAAATTGGGGTTTTTTATCAGCGGGGGCGAAGGAATAAATCATTGTATGGAATTAAAATTAACAGATTGAACGTGTATGCTTGACCTTAATGGAAAAACTGTTTTTGCCATAGCACCCCATGTGGATGATGTTGAACTGGGGGCCGGGGGCACTATTTATCAACTCTGCAAGAACAGCACCGTGTATTATATTGGCTTGTCACTTCCTCCGTTGGTCGATAGTTCGGTTCTGCTGACCGAATTTCATGAGAGTGCAAAAGTGTTAGGGATAAAAAAAGAAAATATAATTTTGAAAAATTATGACCCTCGTAATCTTTTTGACGTGCGCTCAGAAATACTTCAGTTTTTTTATGACCTGAATAAAAAGCATAGACCTGATATTGTTTTGATCCCCAACAGTCAGGATATCCACCAATCGCATGAGGTTGTTTTTGCGGAAGGCCGGAGAGCATTTAAGTACTCCACCATTCTTGGTTACGAACTTCCCTGGAACAGTTTTGATTTTAAGATGGATCTTTTTATTGAATTGAGTGAAGAAACCATTCAAGCCAAAATAAATGCAATTAATGAATACCGGACTCAAAAAAGTCGGATCTTCTTTTCGAATGACATTGTGGGCGACCTGGCCAGAGTAAGGGGTAAGCAGATTGGGAGAGAGTATGCAGAGTGTTTTGAAGTAATTCGAATGATCGTATGATTGTGAGTATTCATCAGCCACACTTTCTGCCGTGGCTCGGGTATTTTAATAAGGTATTTCATAGCGATGTGTTTGTATGGCTGCACAATGTTCAATACCGGAAGAACTATTTTCAGAACCGAACAAAAATAAAAAACCCGTTTGATGATAAAGAGGTGTGGCTCACGGTGCCGGTGAAGGCCAGCTTGAGTGATTCAATCGATCAGGTAAAGATTGCTGATGCCAAGTGGGCGAACAAAGCCATGAAAACCATCGAACAGTTTTATAGAAAAGCACCCTATTTTGATCGGTATTTTGAAAAATTAATAAACACCTTTGATCAGTCAGCGGATCTGGATGCTATCAATTATACGACATTTTCATTTTTACTGAAGGAGTTGGAATATCCTGGAAAAGTTGTGCGGGTAGAAGACCTTGCTGTAACCACGCTCGATCCAAACGACCGGTTAATTGAGATTTGTCAAAAACTGGGATCCAGTCATTACATCGCTGGGAAGGGTGGAAAGAATTATCTGGATGAAGAGAAATGGACTGCCTCAGGCATGAAAATCTCCTGGCAGGCTTTTAACCCTGAAGCTTTACACTATGATCAATTGGGTAAAACGTTCCTACCGTCTCTATCGATAATCGATTGCTTATTTAATATTGGTTCTAACGAAACAAGAGAGCGTATTATAAGTGCCTGGAAACCGGAGTAATGAGTACGGATAAATTAAAATTTGACTATCCGCTGGGAACTATTTCGCAGGCCTTAAACTGGAGAACACCTGACAATAAGATCGTTTCTTACGAACCGTATGTCCGCGAGATGCGGATTTGGGCTTCTTTATTCCGGCAGGTTGATATTTTTGCACCCTTGTCCAATGAGAAAATCCGGGTAACGGTGTCGGAGTATGGATTTTCCAATATCGATTTTAGTTTTGTTTCATATTCCAATACGATCAAATGGTGGGGAGCAATTCTTCGATTCGTTCAACTACCCATCGTTTTAGGAAAGTTGATAGTTTTTATTTGGAACCATGATGTGCTCCTGATTAGGAGCCCCTCTCACTTTGGATTATTTGCACATATTTTGGTTTGGCTTTTGCGTAAAAAAAGCATAACCAAATACGCAGGGTATTTTTCCTTTTTTGATGGAGAGCGAATGCCATCCATTATTGAAAGAAATTTCATTCGATGGGTTCTTGCTCCTCCGCATTATGCTCTTGTTTACGGGCCATCGAATGCCAGGCACCTCATTTCATTTATTCCAGCTGCTATTTCAAAACCTGAAATCGCTTTCCTTAAATCGTTACGAAACGATGTATCGGATGCCAACCGCAAACTTACTTTTTACTCACTGGGAAAATTAACGCCCGTTAAGAATTTCGAATTGGCAATCCAAAGTTTTGGTTTGCTTTTTCGCGAACGCCCAGACCTTTACTGGGAGTACCATTTAATCGGTGATGGGGTGGAGTTAAACAGCCTGACGAAGCTTTGCGAAGCCTCCGGAATTAAGGATCGTGTTTTCTTTGAAGGAAAGTTAAGCTATGATAATTCTATGCGTAAATTGGTTTCAGCCGACATTGTGATTATGCCTGGGGTTAAAGAAGGCTGGCCAAAAGTGGTGATCGAAGGCTGGGCAGTAGGTGCAGTGCCCCTGGTAGCAGAAGCTGGCATCTCTTCCTTTATAATAAAGGACAGCGTAAACGGATTTCTTTTTAAACCAGAGCCGGCAGCATTGAAAAACAGATTGATCGATATTTTTAATGATTTACATTCGCTTTCGGGAATTAAAAAAACAGGATGGGAAGAAGTGGAGCGCTTTAGCCTGGAGAAGTTTTCGAGCGGAATTGAAGATATTTGCAGGAGCAAGTTGAATCTATAACAAGTGTATAATTAAAAGCAAGATACTTTTATTGGCGGTGGCACATGCAGCATTTGGCTATGTGGCTGCCGTGGTACCCTCCAGCACTTTTTTTTGGGGAGTTGCTGTATTGGTATTAGGTTCCCTCGATACTGTATTGAACAACAATGCCAACAATCGTGCAGCCAAGTGGGCTGCTTATTATGTGGGTATGGAGGTATTGTTGAGAATGACAGGAGGAAATGTTTTTTGGGAAGCAGGAAAATATGGAGCAATTATTTTATTAGTGGTTGGGTTACTAAGTGAACGTTTAGTTAGGCCTTGGCCAAAAAAATACATTTTCTTCTTTTTATTACTCCTCCCATCATTGTTAGTTGTTAATTTCCCAGATTTGCAAATTGCAAGAGAAGAGGTTTCCTTTAATCTATCAGGTCCCTTCTTACTGGCACTCTCGGCCATTTATTTTTACAACCGATCACTTTCCGGGTCAGAAGTTCAGGCGCTTTTCAGAAGTGCTTTGCTTCCCTGCCTTGCCATGCTTACGTACTTACTAATTGCCACTCCCAGTATTGACGAAATAGAATTTGGTACGCAGTCAAATTTTCAAGCTTCCGGAGGATTCGGGCCCAATCAGGTCTCCACTGTAATTGGATTGGCTGTATTCTGCATTGTTATTGGTATTTATTTCAAAGCATACCTAATTAACAGTATGGTAGTGGATGTTCTAATTCTGGCTCTTTTTGTTGTTCGGGGTCTTATCACATTTTCGCGTGGCGGGATGATTGGAGCAGTCATTGGTAGCATCATACTAGTTGCCTACTCACTACTCGCAACCAAAAGATCCTCTATGTTTGCATCCACCTTGGTATTTTTAATGGTTGCAGGCGGTACGGGGTTAGTTGTTTGGGATTACGTGAACGAACAAACAAAGGGGAGACTTGAATTTAGATATTCTGGAAAAAACTTCAGAACAGGTACACAGAAGGATATTACTTCAGGAAGGACTGATATCATGTTGACCGAGCTGAATTTATTTTATGATAACCCTCTATTCGGTATTGGTCCGGGGATGGGAATGTTGTTGGTAGAAAACAATGCGGGTAATCCTGCGCATAGTCATTCAGAATATACCCGGTTGTTGGCGGAGCACGGAATATTTGGTGTAATTGCTTTATTAATTTTACTTATCGCTCCTCTTATTAGAATTTATAAGCTTCCGCCTTCTTTCAGATCCTTACCACTTGCTATTTTTGCTTTTGTACTTTTTACACTGGTTCATTCCGCCATGCGGTTAGCCATTCCCGGTTTTTTTTACGGTCTGGTGTTAATCTCTCCCTCAATCAAAAACAATTTTTCAACTTCAAACAATGGAGCCACAAAAGGATAATACAACTCCAGGTATTTTATATGTAACAACGGGTCGTATTAATCCGAATGGGGCCTTGTATTATCCACCACTGGTGGCCAATCAGCTCAATTCCCTGAAGCCATTTATTAGGTCTTCTGCTATTGTTATCATTAGGTCTTTAAGTCCTATCTTTTTGTTGAAAAGAATCAAGGAAGTAAGGAAGTTGAGTACTGGCTATGACATTGTTCATGCCCAATATGGCTCATTAACCGCTTTTATAGCGGTTCTTGGAAAAGGGAAGAAGCCGTTGGTAATTTCCTTTGGAGGTTCTGATTTATTGGGTACAGCTGGCAAAAGTTTGCCATGGACTTTTCGGAATTGGCTTACAAGGAAGCTTGGGCTGATTGCAGCAGAAAGATGTAATAAGATTATTGTTAAGAGCGTTTCATTATTCTTGACGCTACCAGAAAAGTTAAGAAAAAAGGCAATCATTATTCCGAATGGTGTGGATGTAACTGTATTTTATCCAAGAAGTAAAAATGAAGCGAGAGCAAGATTGGGTTGGAAGCAAAATAATTATTATGTTTTATTTACTCCGAGCCGGGCTAACAATGTATTGGTAAAGAACTTTCCGCTTGCTAGTTCTGTGATTAATCTTGTTCAAAAGAACATGGATAATGTTTATTTGGAATTCATATTGGATAAAACCCCTGAACAAGTTGCGGATATGATGAATGCAGCAGATTGTTTATTACTTACTTCCCTGCATGAAGGTTCACCCAATGTCATCAAAGAGGGAATGGCTTGTAACCTGCCAATTGTATCGGTTAATATAGGGGATGTAGCGGAGCGATTAAAAGAGGTATCCAATTCTTTTGTAGTTGATGACTATGATATGGATTTGATCAGTCAAAAAATTGTAGCTGTCTTGAATTTAAATGTGAGAACCAATGGATTGGATCAACTCAAAAAACAAGGTCTTACTTCCGAAATTGTAGCAAAGAAGATATTGGATATTTATACTGAAGTCTTAAGATGACTGACGCTGAACAAACCAGGAAAAATGCCCTGGATCTTTCATTGAACTGGCTTGTAAAGAGCATTGATCAGAATACCGGAGGTTCGCGAGCAAATTATTCTTTACTTTTTAACGGCCCGAAGGGATGGTCGGGGCCATACCCTGAGACTACCGGTTATATTATACCTACGTTTTTAAATGCCTCACGAGATTATGAACAGCACAAGGATTTATTTCAAAAGGCGCAACGAATGGGGGAGTGGCTCCTTTCCATACAATTCGATGACGGTGCATTTCCGGGAAATATTTATTATTCAAATAAAACTTTAGAGAAAAGTGTTTTTAATACCGGTCAAATTGTGCTTGGCTTAACAAGTATGTTTGACTTTACGAAGGATGCCCGGTATTTGAACAGTGCGAAAGAGGCTGCCAGTTGGTTGGTACAAAATCAGGATAAGGATGGTACATGGAAGAAATTTAATTATGTAGATGGCTTTTCTCCATCATATTATTCAAGAGTATCATGGCCAATTTTAAAAGTTTTCGCACGAACAAATGAAGAAATCTACAAGGAAGCTGCACTGCGAAATCTTCATCATATACAGAAAAAGCAAAAAGAGAATTCATTTATTGACGGTGCAGGTTTTGAACCTGAATCTTATGTGTTTCTTCATACATTGGCCTATACGATTCGTGGGTTTATTGAAAGTGGTGAATTATTAAAGGATGATAAATTGTGGAATACGGGTTATAGCTTTGCGGAGAAGATTCTTCGAAAATTTGAGATAAGAAAGGAGTTATACGGGGCGTATTACCCCGACTACTGCGGAGTACGGTGGTATCAATGTTTAACAGGCAATGCTCAGATCGCTATAATCTGGTTAAAGATTTATTCAAAAACTGGTGATGCACGCTTTCTAAATGCCGCCAGCAAGGCCATTGATAGTGTTGTTAAACATCAGGTTAAGTCCTCTTGGAATCCAAATCTAATAGGGGCTGTGCCAGGCTCCTATCCAATGTATGGTAGGTATATGTTTATGCGTTACCCTAACTGGGCAGTTAAATTTCTAGCGGATTCACTTATGCTTGAGCAACAGGCCTTACAAATGTTATAGAAAATTGAAGAAGCTAAGAGTTGCCATTACGTCCGGGTATAATGCTAGCAAACACGCTATAGCCTTGCTGCATGAAATAAATTCCTTACCACAGGTAGAGGTAGTCTTATTGATTCAGGTAAAGACTTTTACATTCAAAAGACTAAAACAACTCATTAGGATGTATGGTTGGAGAGATGCGTGGGGAAAATTCAGGAACATTTTTCTTTCTTCAAAACAGAATCGATTCGCTGACGAAATAGTAGCCATGAATAATTTTCTTAACGAAAGAAAGATTGGATCAACGACCACCTTACAAGCTTGTCAAAAACTAAACGTTAAGGTTAAACGTGTTCAGTCACTGAACGATGAGGATTCCTTAAACAGCATTAAACAAAATAAAGTTGACTTGATCGTCTACGCGGGTGGTGGTATTTTAAGAGACAATTTAATTCGTTCTACACGGTACGGGGTATTGAATGCTCATAGCGGTCCATTGCCGTTTTTTCGCGGAATGAATTGTTTGGAGTGGTCACTTTTTTACAATGTTAAGCCAGAAGTTACCGTGCATTTGATTGATAGCGGTATTGACACCGGACCAATTTTAAAGCGATTTCCGTGGGAGGTTTCACCGGGGGATACAATTTCTTTACTTCGCGGTAAGAGTGTGGTAAAAGAGGTTGTATCCTTGGTGGAAGTAGTATCTAATTTTGAACATTTTAACAAGAGTAGGCAGAAGCAAGAGACAGCGCAGGGTGTACAATTCTTTACCATGCATCCATTCTTAAAAGAAAAAATTAATGAACGCTTGAGAAGAGGCTGGTTGCCGGGACTTTCTTATAACGAATTCACTCAACGAGACTTTCAGAAGTGAGACTGGTTATACTAACACAATATTTTTATCCAGAGATGGGCGCACCTCAAACGCGATTATATGAGTTGTCGATGGAATTAAGATCGTTAGGCTGGCATGTTGAAATCGTAACCGCTATGCCGAACTACCCTACAGGTAAAATTTTTAAACTCTACCAAGGTAGATTTTATAGGACGGAAAATATTTCCGGATTGACAATACATCGATATTGGCTCTATCCCTCCAAGTCTTCAAGGGCATGGCCAAGAATCATGAGTATGCTATCCTTTTCTTTTACTTCATTCTTTTCGCTATTTAAAATTAAGAGAACTAAGCCAGTCTTTCTTCTTGTTGAAAGTCCTCCGCTTACACTCGCTTTTACGGGATGGTTGTTAAGTCTTATCGTAAAAGCGAAATTGATCATGAACGTTTCTGACCTGTGGCCATTAAGTGCGAAAGAACTGGGTGCTTTATCAGATGGGTATGCGTACAGAAGTTTGATAAAACTTGAATCTTTTCTTTACAAAAGGTCAGCGATTTGCACCGGTCAATCTCAAGAAATTGTCGATTATATTAAGTTGATTAAAAAGGAAAATGTATGGCTCCTGCGCAATGGTGTTGATACGTCCCGATTTACAGTGAATGTCACCACTCCGCGAACAAATACGATTGTGTATGCCGGTCTTTTAGGTGTGGCTCAGGGAGTTTTATCCATCTGCCGAAATGTCAATTTCAAATCAATAGGTTTTGAGTTTCATATTTATGGTTCAGGAAATGAATTAGAGGAAATTGAGAAATTTTCGACAACACATCCTGAAAAAGGAATACGGTATATGGGCAAACTCAGTAGAGATCAGATTCCACATGTCCTTCCGCAATATGATGCTATGCTTGTACCATTGGTTACAAATATTTACGGAGCTGTTCCATCTAAAATTTATGAATCAATGGCAGCCGGCTTGCCTATAATGTTTTCTGGTATGGGTGAAGGAGCTAGAATTGTCCAGGAGAATGAATTGGGTTGGGTTAACGACCCCGGTGATTGGGATGCCTTATCGAAAAATTTAGTTTCTTTGAGAGTTATTCCGGATTCAAATCTTATTAAAATGAAAAATAGGACGCATCAAATATCAAAGGAAAAATATGATCGTACAATTCATGCAGTCAGTTTTCATAATTCACTCTTGGCATTTCTGAACGTAAAGAAAGCATGAAACTCACGTTAGTAGCAGGGGCTAGACCAAATTTCATGAAGATAGCACCAATCATTCGGGCTATTGAAACATCAAATTTACAGGGAAGTAATATTCAATATCGCTTGGTTCATACCGGCCAGCATTATGATGATGCCCTAAGCCTTTCATTCTTTCAGGATTTAAATATTCCCAAACCTCACGTTAATCTAGGTGCGGGATCTGGAACGCAATCAGAGCAAACAGCTTCTATCATGATTGCTTTTGAGAAGGAACTTATTGTTAATCCAGTAGATACTGTATTGGTAGTGGGGGATGTAAACTCAACATTAGCATGCTCAATTGTAGCAAAAAAGTTATGCATGGATGTTGTTCATGTAGAAGCGGGCATTCGATCGGGTGATAGAAGAATGCCTGAAGAAATTAACCGACTGGTTACGGATGCCATTAGTGATCATTTTTTTACCACAACTCAGGAAGCAGGTGCTAATTTGGTAAAAGCAGGAATTGCCGTAGAGAAGATTCATTTTACAGGAAATACGATGATCGATTCCCTGATTCAAAATCAGAGTAAATTTGCACCTCCATCCCTGCTAAACATGAATAATCTTCGCGGGGGTGACTATATCGTACTTACACTTCACCGGCCTGCAAACGTAGACAGTATCGAAAAACTTCAGCAGATAGTAAATGCAATAGCCAAAGGTGCAACGTCAACCCCAATTGTATTTCCAGTTCATCCAAGAACTAGAAAAAATTTGAATGCATTAAAGTTAAATACTGAATTGATCGTTACGGATCCCATGCGATATCTTGAATTCATGTATTTAATTAAACATTCAAAGGGAGTTGTTACCGATAGCGGTGGAATTCAGGAAGAGACAACGTATTTGGGAATTCCTTGTGTAACCTTACGGGATACTACAGAGAGGCCGGAGACAGTGATGATTGGAACAAATGAATTGATTGGAAGTTCATCAGAAAAAGTTACTCATTTTATCGGAAAGTTGGTTAACGGAGAATGGAAAAAGGGTAGTATTCCTGATCTTTGGGATGGAAAAACGTCAGATCGAATCATTACTAAACTCCTCCAGTTATATCCATGAAAATCTCTTCTCACCACCGTACTTTGATTAAGGTTTCTTCCAACGCCATGTGAAAAACCAACGTGGTGTTCTTTACTACGTTTTTGGAAATGGATTAAAATTGATAATTTTATACATTGTAAAATATGCATAAGCTGTTTCCGGAAATTAAGAACTTATCCAGCCATCTTTTTTGGGATGTTGATAGTTCTACCGTGCATATGGACACGCACCAGAAATTTATTGTCAGCCGTGTCTTGGAGTACGGCTTGCTGAGCGATTGGATTATTGTCAATAATTATTACGGAAAAAACGAGCTTGGGCGCATAGCTGCCTCTCTCAGGAGTCTTGATAAGCGAGCGTTATCATTTATATCGAACTACACAGGGCTTGCGGAGGAGAAATTTAGATGCTACACTACAAGACAATCGATACCCCAACACTGGAGCTATTAAAACAGCTTCTTTCATTAGACGTCTTTCAACACATGCGTTTGGCAGGCGGAACATCCCTTGCTCTGCAGTACGGTCATCGCAAGTCAATTGATATAGATTTGTTTGGAATCCTGCCGCCCGATACGATCGCAATAAATTTGGCCCTCAGTTCATTAGGGGAAGTAAAGAATTTGCAAAATCATCAAAGCATAAAGTCCTATCTCGTCAACGGAATAAAAGTAGATATTGTAAATTATCCTTACCCGTGGATTGGGCCGTTAATTATTGAAGATGATCTGAGACTGGCAAGTGACAAGGATATTGCGGCAATGGAACTTGCGGCTATCACAGGAAGAGGTTCTAAAAAAGACTTTGTTGATGTATACTTTTTACTAAAGCATTACTCTTTTACTGAACTCTTAGATTTTTATAAGGAGAAATACAAGGATGGTTCAGTTTTTATGGTGTTAAAAAGCCTTACCTACTTTGATGATGCGGAAGAAGATGCAGGACCACTTCAACTTGTTCCAGTATACTGGGATGAAATAAAAAATGAAATTAGGACACAACACCAGACATATTTAAATTCATTATCTTAAACACGCCACGGATGTGGAAATAATATTCTTCTAACATCCCATTATTTTAAAAAAGTAAGTAGAATCGTAAGATGAAAATCCCCTTCTCACCACCTTACATTGATGATGACGTAAAACATGCAGTGCTTGAAACGCTGGAAAGCGGTTGGATTACGTCAGGTCCCAAAGTAGTGGAGCTAGAAAAATTAGTTGCAGAGCAGATAGGATTAGAAAACGTGGCCTGTTGCAACTCGGCTACCTCCGGGCTGATGCTGCTCTTGCATTGGTATGGAGTAACCCGTGGAGATGAGGTAATCATTCCGGCTTATACCTATGCTGCAACCGCTTTGGTGGTGATGCACTTGGGAGCAAAACCGGTAATGGTGGATAGTGGTTGTGATTTCAATATGGATGTCGAAAAAATTCGTGAAAGAATTTCATCCAAAACAAAAGCCATTATTCCGGTGGATATTGCCGGCTGGCCTTGTGATTATGATAAAATTTATGAGATCGTCAACGAAGCACAAAGCAAAAGCAAATTTGTCGGAGCAACAGTGAACCAAAAGAAGTTAGGTCGGATCATGATCCTGGCAGATGCGGCACATTCCATAGGAGCGACATTTCAAAACAAACCGATAGGCAATTGGGGAGATTTCACAGTGTTCTCTTTTCATGCCGTGAAAAACATAACAACGGCAGAAGGCGGTGCCATGTGCATAAACCTCCCGCCTCCATTTGACAATAGGGAAATCCACAAGACCCTGAAACTTTGGTCCCTCAATGGCCAGACAAAAGATGCCATGGCCAAAACACAGGGAGCGGGCTGGAAATATGATATCATTTATCCGGGCTTTAAAATGAATATGCCCGATTTGGGTGCAGCGATTGCACTGGCCCAGTTACGAAAATATCACTCCATAATTCTTCCGGAAAGAAGACGTGTAGTCAATACATATTCATCCTTGTTCAGTACGTTTCAGTGGGTGGAGCTGCCGCCAGCCGATACTGCGGAAAAAATTTCCTCCTGTCATTTATTTGCACTGCGCATCAAAGAGATTTCAGAACAGCAACGAGATCAAATGATCGAGTTGATCACCGCAGAAGGCGTTTCTGTGAATGTCCATTTTCAGCCTTTGCCACTACTAACGGTCTTTAAAGATCGGGGTTACGACATAGCGGATTACCCAATAGCTTTAGACAGCTATTCGCGTGAAATTTCAATGCCGGTTTATCCTGAGTTAGACCAGTCGAAGCTGGAATACATTGTTAATGCCTTAGTAAAAGCATATCAAAAGGTAGTGAATGGTTAAGCGCCTTTTCGATCTGGTAATTTCTAGCCTAGGATTAATAGCGTTATCCCCTTTATTATTACTAACTGCGCTATTGATAAAATTCGATTCAAAAGGCAGGGTGTTGTACTCCCAGGAAAGAGTAGGCAAAGGAGGGAGGCTATTTAAACTCTTAAAATTCCGAACCATGGTGGTAAACGCGGACAAGGAGGCAGCCATTACGGTAGGCAGACGTGATCCAAGGATTACCAAAATCGGGTACTATCTTCGAAAGTATAAATTGGATGAGCTTCCTCAACTGATAAATGTCTTGATAGGGGAGATGAGTTTAGTGGGGCCTCGACCGGAACTCAAAAAGTTTGTCGACTTATACTCAAGGGAACAAAGAAGGGTAATCGAAGTTAAACCAGGTATCACGGATTATGCATCCATTGAATTCAGGAATGAGAATCAGTTGCTGGAGGGTAAGCCCGATCCGATTGCATTTTACATTAAAGAGGTGATGCCCCAGAAGCTCTTGCTGAATTTGAAGTATATGGAAAACCAATCCATTTGGACAGATTGCAAAATAATCATGAGAACGATATTACTGGTACTCTTCAAAGAAGACCGTAGTTAACTTTCATACAACTTTAAAATGAATTTCCCCTCCTTCGGAGAAGGTTGGAGGCTGTAACCTTCTCCTTCTTCTCTGGAGAAGGTTGTAGGTTGTGAATTTCTCCTTCTCCTTCGGAGAAGGCCGGGATGAGGTTATGCATTTCCCCTTCTCCTCCGGAGAAGGTCGGGATGAGGCTTGTACAGATTAGACTGTTACGAAACCTTATCAGTCACATGACTTAGAAAAAACCGCAGCACTTTATTACCACAATCTATAAGTAAACTTCTCCTTCTCCTCTGGAGAAGGCTGGAGGTTATGAATTTTCTCCTTCTCCTTCGGAGAAGGCAGGGATGAGGTTTTCTCCTTCTCCTTCGGAGAAGGTCGGGATGAGGCGTGAATTCTGAGCCCAATCCCGTCAATTGGGTTACTTTACACAGGTATAATTTTAATGATTCCTTTCAGATGTAATATTTTTTTCCGAAACGGTATTCTTATTCCGCTTTTTCCGGGGGAAATTACATAACAGGAGCCAAGGGCTTTCGTTGAAAGGACAAGTAACTCAAACTAACAATCAATATGAAAGTGGAAAGAATTACGATTTATCCAAAAGACATTCAGCGCATCACCGGAAAAAGTGAACGCTATGGAAGAATGCTCATCCGGAGAATCAAGAGCAACTTGAAAAAGCAAGAACATCAGTTTGTCACCATCGAGGAGTTCTGCTCTTACACGGGCTTAAAACAGGAAAATGTAATGGAGCACTTAATCGGATAACCTTAATCGTCATCGCAAACATTAGCCAGCTATAAGGCACTCCACAAACCACGAAGCGATCCAAATAACCATACGTCATCACGAGTTCCCGCGGTGTCAGTGCACCTCGAAACCCGCCCGTCCGAAAGGCACTGTAGGCGGGCGATCCCCCAACCATACGTCATCGCGAACACCAGCGCAGGTCGCAGCTAGGCGTGACGCGATCTCCCAATCGAAGGTAAATGATTCATTGTCCCCTCAATTGAATCCTAATAACTCCACCATCTTCCAATCTTTCAATTTTCAAATTTTATAATCTTCAAATTTTCAAATCAAAAGAGGCCACCCTTGCAGATGGCCTCCATAAAAAAGTACTACCTCCCCTTCACCCTCCGCGAAATCCATCGTAACCCCAATGACACACCAAAGCTGACCACGGCACCGATCAGCGATAGTATGGCCGTTTTCAAAAGGTCTTCCGAATGGATATTGGCAAAGAGCGTGAGAAGCGTTCCACTGGCAGTGCCAGCCACCGTGCCGGAGTAATTACTTGGCGCTGCCATGTCGCTTCGCCTTGCGCACTCCCGGATCATCAACTACCGTCTGACTGACAGTGGACATCACCGTGCCGGCCACCGTCAGATAACCTGCAATAGTAATAACCCCGACAGGCAACGCCACCGGTGCGGTTAACAATACACCTCCGGCTGCCACCAGCGACAATCCGATATTCCTGAGCACCCTGAAAAACCTGGGGGTAGGTGCCTTCACCCGATCAATAATAGTCATAGCTCTTGTTAGTTAATTTTACTTACTTACTTACTTACTTACGTCTTACATCTTACTACTTACTTCTGTGCTTCAATCCATCAAACTCCCATTCAGTTTTAAGTGGACGACTTTAATGTCCTCAACAGGTGACCTCGAATGGAGTGATGGCGATACACGGCAAAAGTCCTGATACAATCGTTCAGACGTTCAACTTTCGTCTCTCGGTCATTGGGCATCATTCATGCCTCCTTGTAAGCTTCCCTGAAGTTGGGCCATTTAATAGTTGAATAAATTTATCAACTTTAAATGGTTAAACTATGAGAAAGACAAAATTTACAGAAACACAGATTGTCAAAGCAATCAAGGAACATGAGACCGGTCGCAATGCCCAGGAAATCTGCCGGGAATTGGGGATCACGACAGCATCATTTTACAAATGGCGCCAACGTTATGGTGGTATGGAAGTAAATGAAGTTCGTAAGATGAAAGAACTTCAGGATGAGAATGGACGCCTTAAAAGAATGTATGCTGACCTGAGCCTGGTCCATGAGGCCTTAAAAGATGCCGTAGCAAAAAAGCTTTAGCGCCTGACGAGAAAGGCAGTCTGGTTCAGTTCATGATCGAAGGACATGGAGTGAGCCAACGCCAGGCGTGTATTGCTTTAGACGTGCCACGTAGTACCATTCAGTACACACCAAGACCAAAAGAGGATGGCGAGCTCATTGATCATCTCCAGGAGTTAGTGACTAAACATCCAGCCATTGGATTTTGGAAGTGCTTCTACCGTATTCGTAAAAAAGGATTTCAATGGAACCATAAACGCGTTTATAGGGTCTATACAGCACTAAAATTGAACATTCGCAGGAGACATAAAAAGCGTCTGCCGGCACGCATCAAGCAGGCTTTATTTCAACCAGAAGCCATGAACCAAGTATGGTCAATTGATTACATGAATGACAGCCTGTGGGATGGAAGAAAATTTCGATTACTCAATGTAATTGATGATTACAATCGCGAAATACTAGCCATGGAAGCTGATCTTTCATTACCTGCTTTGCGGGTTATTCGGGTACTGGAGTACTTGAGAGAATTTAGAGGTTTGCCACAAATGATTCGAGCTGATAACGGTCCTGAATTTATTTCTGATGCACTCCATCAGTGGTGTCGGGAAAACAAGATTACATTGGCGTACATTCAGCCCGGTAAGCCAACACAAAATGCTTATGTGGAACGGTGCAATGGAAATATCCGTAGAGAGTTTTTGAATGCTTCTATTTTTCAAACGCTCTCAGAGGTGCAAGAAAAAATGAACGATTGGATGTACGACTACAACCATCATCGACCACATCAGGCGCTTAATTTCAGAACACCTGTGGAATTATTAACTTTATGAACATCAAAAGTCAATTAATAGATGGCCCAACTTCAGGGAAGCTTACATCCTGACTCCTGACTTCTGTCTTTCCGACTTCCCGTCTTCAATTTTTCATCTCTCGAAAAGAAACCGGCAACTTGGAACTCGAAACCTGAAACAATACCTCCTACACCCCGCTATCCACCGCAGCAATAACCAGGGCATTGAAGGCTCCGTTGCGCAAAGGATAAAGTGCCCCATTCACCTCCTGCTGGAATTCAATCCCAAAAGCAAGGAACAAAGGCTTGGTGCTGGCAGGCGTAACCGCTTGCGTCAGTGTCAAGGCCGGCAACGGTGCAGGAGATAATAGAAAGTTCGCACTTTGTGAAGTGCTGGCCACATAGGTTCCCTGTTCAAAATCAACCTCGGCCGCCCCGGCTATAAGTCGGAAATGAGTGGAGCCCGGAGGAGCTGCAATCATATTGGACGGAATAAATTCCGGGATGTCTACAGAGAGAGTTCCGCTGGTACGGTCAATGACAGAAGTATAAGGAGCAAAAAATGTTTTGTCCACCCTTCCATTCTCATTGAACTCAAATCCGCGAAGAAGCACCGCCTCGCCATCAATCACATTGCGTTTTCCGCGCGTGTTCGTGGCATCCGCCTGAATCACCTTCATCATCTGGCGGGTAAGCCGGCTGGCCATCCTGCCATCCGCTACAGTGAGGATCAACGTGCGCAGTGCCGTGCGCAATAACTTACTGGAAGCCCCGGCTCGCCCAAACTCTTCTCCGTTTTCACGGGTGCGGGCAAAGGCCGGATCATTTTTAATACGCTCCCCATCCACTCCGCTCTTTAGCCGGACGAGGTGCCCATCCTGGGACTTATAGAAGGAGATGCCCCCCATCTGTCCCGTCAACTTGATAACGCCATCTTGTCGCGCCATAAATTAAATTGTTTAATTGGTCCACCCTGTTTGTTCAGGCACAGGTTGGATAAGCCTTCGCTGCAGCGTAAGCCAAACATAAAAGGAGTGGCGATAAAAAAGGAAGACGCGCTTCCGCAAGTGGTCATCAACGTTCCCTTATTCCGCTACGACCGAAATCGTTCAAAGTTGAAATTTTCAACACTTCATTCCGCATTCATTTCTTAATCTTTCAATTTTCAAATCTTCAAATTTTCAAATCTTCTAATCCATCTTCCCCAGGTCTTAAGCATAGATAAAGCGTAGATAAAGCATAGGGAGTGTATGAAAAAAAATGATACGAAATTGCGAGCACCTGGGTTGGATATGCGCTGGAGCGAAGCAATCCCCTAATGTTGAAGACCGATGTTAATTTGGTTTTTCAAACCTCCATGCCAATTAACAACGGATATCAAAATAATCACACGTCAATTGCGACCCCGATAGCTATCGGGGGAAGCAATCCCATAATGTTGCGGGATCACTACCAAGGGCAAGCCCTCTAAATTGTCAAGGTCATTTCGAGTGTGAGCGAGAAATCTAACAGATAGCTTTCCACGGATTGCTTAAGAAATTTACTTCCTGGATTTTGAGAGCTGATCAATTGAATGGAAAACGATTGTGCGATGAGAAGGGTATGAAAATTTAGATTTATTAGCCACCTTCACAACAATAACAAGTGAGCTGAATGAAGGTTTACAACTCCATAAAAAGGGCAATAGATTTTTTAATGGCAATACTTTTACTGACGTTGCTTTCGGGGTGGCTCATCCTGATGATGTTGACGTATTGGCTGTTGGGGGAACATCCCATTTTTTTTAAGAGTTGGCGCAGTGGAAAAAACAAAGCTCCTTTTTGGATGCTGAAATTCAGAACCCTTTCAACGGATGAAAAAAAACCATTACACGAAAGACGATTCCTCATGGGCAACTTCCTACGCAAAACAAACCTGGATGAATTGCCACAGTTATGGAATGTTCTGAAAGGGGAGATGTCGCTTATTGGGCCTCGGCCTCTGCCGGTAGAGTATACATCATTACTTTCGGAAGAGCAAAGTAAAAGATATGAGGTAAAACCCGGCATCACAGGCTGGGCCCAGGTAAACGACAGACACTCTATTTCATGGCAAAAGAAATTTGAATTGGATAACGATTACATTAGGAATGTTTCTTTTGGCTTTGATCTTCTCATACTTTTAAAAACCATTGTATTACTTTTATCCTTTCGAAAAGATAATTCTCTGGTGGAAGAAAAATTCAAAGGCAATTGAAAGAAGACATCGCAATCTATGGGGCGGGCGGACTGGGCCGCGAATTGGCACTGATGATTCAACAAATCAATGCGGTGCAGGAGCGATGGAACATCATCGGATTTTTTGATGATGGACTAAAGCAAAATGACAACATTGATAATTGGAAAATTATAGGCGGACTAACCGAAGCGTGTCAATGGAATCAGCCGCTGGCAATAGTAATAGCGATCGCAGATCCTCATGTTCGGGTTGCGTTAGTGAAACAGTTAGTAAATCCAAAGCTGAGATTCCCAACCTTAATTCATCCAACGTGCAATAGGGGAGATGAGCAGAGGAATCATATCGGTAAAGGAGTAATCCTTACATCCAATGTGATACTGACAACGAATGTGAGATTGGAAGACTTTGTTATCATTAACCTGAGCACCACCATCGGTCACGATGTAACCATTGGAGCAGGTTCATCCATCATGCCGGGGTGTAGCATTTCAGGGAATGTAAAAATAGGAGCAAGATGCCTGATCGGTACGGGAGCTCGCTTCTTACAAAACATTTCCATTGGGGAGGATAGTATCATCGGGGCAGGAGCAGTAGTAACGAAGGACTTCGGGCCCAACAACAAGATCATAGGGGTGCCGGCAAGGAAGGTTGCAAAATGAATTGGAAAGAAAATCGCCCGGCTTTAAAGTTTCTGGGTTTATTCCTGGGAGTGTACGGGATCGGCAACCTCCTCTATGGCTTCTACATAGAATACAACTACCCGCGGGTAGATCAAATGACACAGTGGGTATCCAAACAATCGTCATGGCTTATCAATCTGCTATCGGATGTGGAAACTACTTCCGTGTTGAGTACCTCAAGTCCCATCACCCTGATGGTGGAAAACGGAAAAACAGTGCTCCGCATTTACGAAGGGTGCAATGGTATCAATGTCATGATTGTATTCATCGCCTTCATCATGTCGTTTGGCGGCCTCACCAAAAGAGGAACATTATTCATGTCCGGAGGAGTGCTGACAATTCATTTGGCAAACGTGATTAGAATCGCGCTGTTGTTTTGGGTAGCAAAGCATCATGAAACATGGTTCTATTATGTTCATAAATATATTTTCACGGCCGCGCTGTACGTGATTGTGCTGCTGCTGTGGTGGGTGTGGGTGTCCAAAATGATAAAGACAAATGACCGTGCCAAACAACAAACTTGATACACGAACCGTGCTGATGCTAATCGCAGGGCTGATCGGCCTGGCACTGGTCTATGTTTTTCAGCGATTCAATTACGGCCAGCTCCTGCTGCAGGTATTGGGAATTGAAGCAGGAGAAAATGTAATATTCATTGTGAACAAGACACTGCGCTTGCTGGTGAATGATACCATCGGCTGCCTGATGATTTTTGCTGTCTTCAAAGAGAGAAAGGAACGACAAATTGCAATGGTGATTTTTTTGGTAGAATTGTTGGTGATTTTACCCGCCTATCTGATCATGAAATTAACATGGGAGGGAAGCAGTGAAATTTCCTCTCCTTTGCTCTCCTTCATCCACCGCCTGGTGGTCAATCCAACATTGATGGTAATAACCGGAATAGCCCTGGCCTATCAGAAATTTGTGTACCCCAATCATAACTGATGTTACACAGGTATTGTCAGCCTGAGGCCCTCGAAGGCGATTTAGCATATGGTTATCAGTTTTCGTCCCGATAGCTATCGCGATCAAACTGACAGATTCATTAGTTTTGCGTAACATCACTTCATAATGTATAATGGCTCAAATTTCAGTACCACTTTCATATTCAAAAATTGCCGGTGAGGAATTGCTGCGCGTTTTGGCAGAGTGGGAGGGCAAATCCCATGAAGAACTGATTAAGGCATTTGAAAATAAAATAGCTGAAATAACCACCAGCCCATTTGCCGTGGCGCTCAACTCGGGCACAGCCTCCATCCACTTAGCCTTGAGGATGCTAGGTGTATCAACCGGTGATATCGTTCCTGTATCTAACTTTACCTATGTAGGATCAGTAAGTCCCATTTTTTATTTAGGAGCCCGGCCTGCATTGATTGATAGCGAAGCGGAGACTTGGAATATGGATCCCGGATTATTGGAGACCTGCCTCAGAGATTTATCCTCCCAAAAAAGATTGCCAAAGGCTATCATCGTGGTGCATGCATATGGAATGCCTGCAAAAATGGAAGAGATTGTTGCGATTGCAAAGGCCTTCGGTATACCCATCATTGAAGATGCGGCCGAAGCGCTCGGTGCAAAATACAAGGGCCAGGTTACTGGTAGCTTGGGAGAAATTGGCGTTTTGTCCTTCAATAGCAATAAATCAATAACAACATTTGGCGGTGGCGCATTGTTGACCAAATCCAGGGAAGTATATGAGAAAGCAAAATTTCTGGCTACCCAGGCACGGGAAGACCGACCGTTTTATGAGCATAAAGAAGTAGGGTATAACTACCGGATGAGTCCTTTGAATGCTGCTTATGGGTTAGCGCAATTAGGGAAAATGTCCCAAATAATTGAGGAGAGGAGGGCAACTTTTGAACAGTACAGAAAAAACTTGAAGTCACCAGAAATTGGCTTTTTAGACGAACCGGAGCACTTTTTCTCGAGCCGTTGGCTTTCCACAGTTCTTTTGGGGCCAAAGCATGATCCAGTATCAATCCAGTCAAAACTTAGTGAAGCAGGCATTGAAACCCGCCCGCTGTGGAATCCAATGCACTGTCAGCCTGCGTTTATAAAGGAAATAGCCTACAAGAGCGGAGTAGCGGAGCAACTTTTCAGGAGAGGATTGTGCTTACCCTCTGGAGAAAATTTATCGCGTGAGGCACAGGAAAAAGTAATCGTGGAGTTGCAGAGAAGTTTGGGTTACAAATGAGTTTTATAGGGCATTTAAAGTGATTTAGAGTGGTAATTTATTACTTTTGTTAAAACTGCAGAAATTGAACTTTAAGATGGGAAAGCTAATCGTGTTACTCCTGTTACTTCCAGCGATGGTAATGGCTCAGGACGGAGACTACAGATCGAGGCAAACGGGTAATTGGGCTACTGCCACAACATGGCAAGTGCGTGTGAGCGGAGTTTTCCAGAATCTTGAAACGGCAGCGGCAATACCCTATCAAAATGTCATCCCCCAAACTTCCGCCAGCCCTGCCACTGGTGTTATAACAATCTCAAATAACGTTACCGTATCAACTGCAATAACGGCTGATCAAGTCACAATTACAGCCAACACCCTTACCATTTCAGGTGCAGGAGTATTGACCATCGCAGATGGAAGCGGAGATGATCTAACTCTTTCGGGTGGAGCAATATCGGTAACCACAGGCGTATTGGTTATCAATGCAGGAGCAACCTACAATCATGCGCGCAATGGAGGAACCATTCCTCTGGCAACCTGGAACACAGGGTCAACCTGTTTGGTAACAGGGATCGCTGGTACCTCGCCAACGTTGAATGCATTGAGCAGCTATCAGAATTTTACCTGGAATTGCCCTGGACAAACAGCTACGATTACCCTCGCCAGCAACCTGCGGGATGTTAATGTGAATTTAAGTATTGAAGATACAAATGATCAGCAGCTACGGTTTGGAACAGCAACTGCCTACACGCTGAATATCGATGGTGATTTTAATGTCACAGGCAACTCGCGGATAGCCTTTGGTACAACGGCTGCTGCTGTAGTAATCAACCTGCTGGGTTCATTCGATTTCTCATCAACTGCTGTTACGGCATCCTTACTAAAGTCCTCAGGTTCGTATACTTTTAATGTTGGTGCCGATTTTTCGGTGACTTCAGGGTTATTGACAATGTCAACCGGAAATAATGCGGGTACCGTCAATGTAGGAGGAGATTTTTCGCAACTCCCAAGTACAATTACTGAAACAGGTGGAGGAAGCGGTGCTTTTGTTTTCAACGGCAGTGTTTCTCAAAGCCTAAATTCAACCGGTACAATCTCAAGTACCATCAATTTTCAAGTGAACAATGCTGCCGGTGTTGTTCTCAACTCACCATTCTCTTTTCCTGGGGCGCTAACGCAAACGCTGGGAGATATTGACCTTAATAACAACATTGTTACCCTCAATGGAAATTTTAGCCGAGTAAGTGGAAATTTGATTTTAAGCCCCTCAGTAGAGTTAATAATTCAAGGCGCTGGAACATTACCGGCATCAGTAAGCTTCAGCGGAACAGATTTATCCAGACTTGAAATGAACAGGGCAGCAACGACACTGACAACGAGCAGTAATTTTACAGTGACAACGTTAAATCTTCTAAATGGTACGGTGACGCATAGTGGTACATTGACCATAGCGGATGGGGGAACTATTGAAAGAAGAAGTGGAAGCATAACAAACGCCCCTGCAGCAGCCAATGTCTACAATGTCTTATACAGCAATACAGGAGCAATTAATACAGGGCCTGAACTTCCTGCCTCAGCAACAACACTAAACAACCTGACCAAGCAAGGGGCTGGTACCGCTACATTGAATCAAGCTTTAGTTACTATTAACGGCAACTTCACAACAGTGGCTGCCGGAGGAACATTTGCAATGGCTGCAAATAGCATCTCTTTGGCTGGTAACTTCACCAGCGCTGCTGCCTTGACAGCTACCACTGCATCAGCATCTACATTCACTATTACTGGCAATTGTGTGCTTACAAGTACAACTACACCTCAAGTCAATAATCTGGTAGTAACCGGAACATTAACCCCTGCCGGAACGGGCAACTACAGAGTAAATGGAAACTATACCGTCAATCCGGCTGCAACAGTCAATGCTGGTGTGGGTACGGTAACCTTCGGTGGTACAACCGTGGTGACAAATAATGGAACCATGAATTTGCGTAACGTGACCTTTGGTGCTGCTGCCAACACAATGACTGCGCCTGTCACAACCATGGGAATTGCCGGCAACTTTACATCAAACGGAGTATTCACCAATGGGGGAGGCACCATTTTATTCAATGGAACTACAGCCCTTTCTGCAGCAGAAGTATATAATAACATCACGATATCAGGTACGGTTACCAGCGCGAATGTGGGACAGACAGTTGCAGGAAATATGATCAATAACGGATCCTTCAATATTGGCACGGGTAATTTGACGTGGTCTGGAAGCGGAACGTTGTCGGGGACAGGCACTACTACGGTTGCAGATGTCAACGTAAGCGGAACATCGTTCACCTACACAGCATCCGGGAATTTGACGCTGAACGATGATATTTTAGGTGCAGGAAGTTTTGACTCATCAGGATCGTCAGGTACTGTAATTTTTGCGGGAGGTGCATCTTCCATTGCGGCAGGTGGAGCAAGAACGCTCAGAAGCATTTCAGTGACGGGTACTTTTACACCTGCAACTACCTACACGTTAGTTGGTGTGGGTGGGTTGGATGTTACAGGAACGCTAGCCTCTGGAGGTACTATTGTATTTGGAGGAACTACCCAAACCATTACGGGGTCCAGCAATGCTATTGCCTTCAATACATTTACTACCAATGTGGGTTCAATTCTCTCCATTACACCTAACATTACCATTAACGGAAATTTAGCGGGCGCAGGAAGTATTACATCCGCAGGCACAATCACTTTTGTGGGCCTTACCATGTCGGGTACAGGCACGAAGAACTTTACAAATGTTACGGTAGGAGCAGGGACATTTACCCCAAATGCTAATTACACCATCACAGGGAATCTTGTTGTAACAGGAACACTGGCAGCCGGTAATGCAACCACTACTTTTGGTGGTACAACCCTTATTACAGGGACACCGACTTTCAATAATGTGATTATCACAAACACACTAATATCTTCCACCGGTACGATTACTATGGTTGGGAATTTTACGAACAATGGAACCTTTAATCATAATTCCGGAACGGTTGCCTTCAGTGCGGCTGCAGGGGCATTGAAAAATATTTTGGGTTCTCAGAGCATCACATTTAATAATTTGCAAATCAATAATACCGTTGCAGGCACGGATGTTATAATCGGTAATGGGCAGTCAGTTAGCCTTGCAGGTAACCTTACTTTCGGTGAAGTAAATGCAACAATAGATACAAACGGTCAGGCATTTACAATTTTGTCTACAACAGATTCAAATGCATCAACTAATGGAATGATTGGTAACATTACATTGGTCGGGTCTAACATTGTGGGTAACATTACAGCACAACGGTTTGTAAGTAGTGAAAACAGAATTTATAGATATATATCTTCGCCAGTGATAAATGCAACCGTTGCTGAACTGCAGAGTGTGATCCCTGTAACTGGGACTTTCACAGGTCCTTCAGATGGATCTTCATCCCCTCCATGCATAGGTTGTATTTCTACTTCACCTTCATTATTTCGTTACAATGCTGCTACTGCAGCGTATGAAGCCTTTCCTGCTTCCGGATTGCCAAGTGCAGCTATTTTTGAGAGTGGACGTGGTTATGCAGCATTTTTCCGTCACACGGGTTCAGGCGCGATTGGTACAGTGACACTTCATTTTACCGGCACCAACCCGTCAGGTAGTGTTCCAGTAACAGTTTCACCGTCTACAAATGGATATAGTCTTGTTGGAAACCCATATGCCTCACCGATTCGATGGGATAATAGTGCGGGTTGGGCAAAAACCAACATTGCGGATAACATTGTTGTAAGAAATAATGATGGTGGAGGTGATCAAATTTATAGCGCATTGGCAGGGACGGGTGTTATTGCGCCTGGTCAATCTTTTTGGGTACAATCAACTGCTCCGGGTGCATCGTTAACCATAAATCAGTCGGCAAAAACGCTCACATTAGGTACGTTCTATAAAGGTGGGGCTCCAATTTTGGATGAACTTGATCTAGTGTTGACAAAAACAGCTACCAGCGCAACGTATAAGGCAAAAGTGTCTGTGCAGTCAAACTCACTTCAAACATATGACCAATTCGATTTGGACGCTGACATTTACAATAGTATTGATGGTGTATCAACGGCACGTTATATTTCTACCCAATCCAGTGATGCGAGAGTACTTGGTGTAAATGCTGTCCCCAACATTATTTGTAATCAATCTTTTGATGTGAAGGTTACTAATTTTATTACTACCGGGGAGACGATAGTTAACTTTACATTAACTGTAAACCCTTCAGGTTCATTGAAGGGAATTTCATGGGTGCTTCATGATAACTATCCTGCCCCTGGTGCTGATATAGATGTTTCTTTAAATCCAACGTATAGCTTTAGTGTAGATAATTCAATCCCGTTGTCAAAGGTGTCAAATCGATTTAGTTTAAAAGCAGTTGCTGCTCCTGCAATTGATTTGACTAAGTCAGTGACAGCAAGTGCATCAGTATGCACCGGGAGTGAAGCTGTGCTTACAGTTGCCAGCCAGAATGGCTTTACTTATGGAGCAGAAATTAATAATGGAAGCACAACTACTTTCTATTCAAATCTTGCCCAAGGTGATGGTGGAGACATTATCATCTTTCTGGAGGACGCCTGGTTGAGTGTTGGAAGTAATAACACAATCAGAATAAAGGCTAGCTCCGGCTGTGATTCACAATTTCTAACAGCATCCACTCAAATCACGAAAGAAGATCTTTACACGGCTGCTGGAATATCGGCATCAAGTTGTGTGACGGGATCGGTAACTCTTTCTGCCACCGGGGCGGCTCAGCCAACGAATTATCATTGGTACGCAAGTGAAACATCCTCCACCGTTCTGGCCTCAGGTGATCAATTTACTACACCGGTACTTTCAGATACTACTACCTACTATGTTGCGGCTTTCAATTCACAAGGTTGTGATGGAAAGCGCATCCCGGTAACGGCCTACATCAATAATCTCGCGGATCAATTTTTGGTGGATGCAAGTGCAGCCATCGTCTGCCGCAATAGCACCATTACATTCTCGGCAAACAGCGCGGTAAGTGGCACCTACAAATGGTATGAAACACCTTCTTCTATAGATGTTATTTCTGCAAATGCAGAATTTACAACGCCTCCCTTAGCAAATACAACAAAGTATTATGTATCGTTCACCAATGGTGCAGCCTGTGAAGGCGACCGAAAAGAAGTGACGGCCCAGATTTCTAATTTTGCACCCGTGCTGTGGGCCGATAATGATAAGAATGGGAAACAAATATGCCCGCAGGGTTCCTATGTGTTTACGGCAAATGGTGCACCGGTAAATACTTCCTACGCATGGTTTGAGTCCATGGAGGGTGAGGAACCGATCACAGAGTCAACCAACTTCACAACCCCTTCACTGGATGCCTCAAGAAATTATTATCTGGCAGCTAAAAATGAATTAGGCTGCTTCACAGACCGCTTTGTAGTGGAGGCCGTTGTTGATGAATCGAAGCCTGTTGCCAATTTCTCCTATACCTATGATAAGGTGTGTAAGAATGATGTATCGAAAGTGAAGTTAAGTTCCACCGAGTCAACCAATACAACCTACCGTTGGTATGAGTCGCCTTCAAGTGAAGTAAGCTTGAAAGAAGGTTTTGAATACACCACAGATGTGATTGGTGACGATCAGACCTACTATGTCGCTGCAGTGAATGCCAATGGTTGTGAAGGAAACGTAAGGAAAGAAGTAGTCGTAGTGGTCACCAAATTCCCTGATCCTGTCATTGAAGCTTCCCAAGGTTTACTAACTTCTAATTTTGCAGCTGGAAATGAGTGGTTCTATGATGAGGAATTACTGGGAAATGAAAAGAGCCAGACACTAACCGTGACAAAACCTGGGCTATACAATTTAAAAGTTTCCTTTAATGGCTGTTTTGAATGGGCATCTCCAATATTCAGAACGGATTTCGTTACGGGCTTGGAAGACGAAGTCAGAACGATTGAGTTATATCCTAATCCAACATCCGATGTACTTTCAATTCGCGTGTCAAGTGTAGAGCCGGTGAAAGGTGAATTCTTTGACGAACGTGGCATCCGTGTACTACCGGTGTCTTTAAAACAGGAGGCAGAGAGTTGGAATGCAGACCTTGATGTGAGAGCCTTAAGCAAAGGATTGTATTTTCTAAAACTGTCATCCGGTGCTAAGTCAATAACCCATAAAGTGATCATTAAGTGATATGAAAGTTCGCCTCATTTTTTGCTTCATACTCTTCTTTGTCTTCATCACAGGAAGTCTGCTTGCCCAACCTGGTGATCCTGCGGGAGATCCTGATGTTCCCATTACGGGCATTGAAATTCTTCTAGGCCTGGGAGCTGCGTTGGGGGTCAAACGGATTCTTGGGCTAAACAGGAAATCAAAAAATCCTTAACCGTGCTTACGAATACAATTCGTAGCCTAAAAATTCTTCCCCGCTGGGTCATCATCGCCTTAGACCTGACCATCGTAGCTTTCTCGTGCATCATGGGCTACCTCCTTCGTTTTAATTTTTCAACAGATGATATCATAAGAAATAATGTATTTCAGGGTACATTACTTTATGTGGTGTGCGGCCTGGTGGCGGTGTTATTAACAAATAGTTACAAAGGGATAATCCGTTACACCGGCATTCAGGATGGTGCCCGTATCATCTACATGGTGGTGCTGAATACGCTATTGGTGTGTAGTATTGACCTGGCATACTACTACAATCTGCACATCAATATTATTCCCTACTCAGTAGTATTAATTAGTTCGCTGTGTTCATTCCTCTTCCTGTTCAACTATAGATTGCTGGTCAAATATATCTTTACGTATTATAAGAATGCCATTTTGAAAAAATCACGGGTGATCATTTTTGGGGCAGGGCAAACGGGAATCATCACACGCCATGTCATCGATTCGACTCCGCGCATGCGCATAGCCGGCTACCTGGAAGACGACAAAAATAAGATTGGAAAAGTACTGGACGGAGCAAAAATATACGATGCAAACAGTGAAGGACTGGAGGGTATACTGAAGGAACTCAATGTGGATGAGCTCATCTTCACAGCCAAAGACATTTCGCTGGAAAGAAAGAATGAGGTGGTAGACATATGTATTAGAAATCAGGTGAAAGTGCGAACAGTGCCTCCGGTGGAGAAATGGGTGAGGGGTGAACTAAGCTTCAATCAGATCAAAGAGGTGAACATTGAGGATTTGCTAGGAAGAGAATCGATTAAAATAAAGAATGAAAATGTTGAAGCAGATATAAAAGGCAAGCGCGTTCTAATAACCGGGGCAGCGGGATCGATCGGAAGTGAATTGGTAAGACAGGTGCTTCAGTATAATCCGGATGCGCTGGTGCTGGTGGATCAGGCAGAGTCGGCCCTGTATGAAATGGAGCGGGAGTTGAAACTGCATTCTGGTGTAACAAAAGTGGCACTATACCTGGCGGACATTACAAACAAAGAGAGAGTAGCCACTATTTTTAAAGACCATCGCCCTGAAATCATCTACCACGCGGCTGCTTACAAGCACGTTCCGGTAATGGAAAGCAATCCCTCCGAAGCCGTCTCGTGTAACATTTTAGGGACGAAGATCATGGCCGATTTGGCCATCGAGTTCAAGGCAATAAAGTTTGTGATGATCTCAACGGACAAAGCGGTGAATCCCACCAATGTAATGGGCTGTTCCAAACGCATTGCGGAAATCTATGTGCAGTCATTGAACAATTATTTGCAGGCAGAGCCGATAGCGAGAACCATCTTTGTCACAACCCGCTTTGGTAATGTGTTGGGCTCCAACGGTTCGGTAATCCCGCTCTTTGCAAAGCAAATAAAAATGGGTGGCCCCATCACAGTAACGCATCCGGAAGTATCTCGTTTCTTCATGACCATTCCGGAAGCCTGTCAGTTGGTAATCGAAGCAGGAACCATGGGCAAAGGAGGGGAGATCTTTATTTTCGACATGGGCAGGTCCATTAAGATACTCGACTTGGCTAAAAAAATGATCCGCTTATCGGGCCTGGATCCGGAGCGGGATATGAATATTGTCTTTACTGGATTAAGGGAAGGAGAGAAGTTATACGAAGAGCTGCTCACAAAATCAGAGAACACGATCCCTACCCATCATCAGAAGATCATGATTGCCAAAGTGCAGGAGTACTCCTATTTGGAAATCAACAGGTATGTGGAGTTGTTCAACGACTTAATCAATGACCGCAACGAGTTAAAGATGGTAACACTGATGAAAGAGCTGGTGCCGGAATACAAGAGCAATTATTCCCGCTACGAAGTGCTTGATAAAGCGTAACTCTGATTAGCGTTTAATGCCACCCCGCTTGTTGTAGCGGTAAGTAGGACTCTTTCTGCGCTGATTGTAACTGGGTTTCTTCTTAATGCCACCTCCACCAAGCTGAAAATTGCTAGGCAGATAATATTCGAGTTTGGCATTTAATAAAAAATATCCGTCATTATTATCGGGACTGCCGCGCTGAGTACCGGCCGCTACTTCAGGCAATCCTAACTCGGGACGTCTGTCCGATAAAGCACCTGCAATAGGATCAGAAAATGCGGCAGATCCTTTGTGTACCGTGCTGACATCATCTAAATAATCAGTAAAGGTCTTACGATATCCACCCTCAATCGAAAGGTTGAGGAAGGGTGTCAACTTCAAACGTGCTCCTAATCCAAAAGGAAGAACCAGCGCAACTTTGCTATAATGAATGCCTTCTGTTTCCAGAGGTTGTAGAGCATATTTCTTTCCAAGATACTCGGTAGTCGGGTTAAAATAAGTTACTCCAAGTCCACCAAATCCATAAAGATTAAAGCCTGGCCTTCTGTAATAACGATTGCCTTGTGGAAAAAAACTCACGGCACCAGTAAGGCTTAACTCTACATTATTCGAACTGAAGGATAAATTCCTTTTTTTTCGGCTATTGTCATCAGCTTGTGCATCCGAACCCTTTAAGGTAAACCAGGTGGCTTCAGCGCGGGCACTTATCCTGGGTGTGAAGAAATATTGAAGACCGGCATTGATATTAAGTTTGGGATCAAGATAGTCTCCATCATTTTTCAATTCCCCAAAATAAGAGGATGAACCCGTACCAGCCACCAAAATTAATGACCGCTCTCTCCGCAATGAATAGAAGCTTTGAGCAGAAGCCCACTGGACAGATAATAAGAGTACCCAAATGGTTAAAAGTCTTGCCATAGATCAAAAAAATCCCCTGAAAGTTAATAAAAAATGAAACAGAAAGGAAACCATGGAGTTAGGCTAAAACTTCTTTAATTTTCTGAGCAGCATCTTTAAGCAGGATAGCTGAAAACACCTTCAGCCCTGAGCTTTGGATGATTTTGGCTCCTTCCTCAGCATTGGTTCCCTGAAGTCTGACAATAATGGGAACGGGTATATTCCCCACCTTTTTGTAGGCCTCCACAACACCACTGGCAACCCGGTCGCACCGCACAATGCCTCCGAAGATGTTGATTAAGATGGCTTTAACGTTGGGGTCCTTAAGGATAATCCTGAACCCCGCCTCCACGGTCTCGGCATTAGCCCCACCACCCACATCCAGGAAATTGGCAGGCTCTCCACCAGAGATTTTTATGATATCCATCGTGGCCATGGCCAGACCGGCACCGTTGACCATACATCCTACATTTCCGTCAAGCTTTACATAATTAAGACCTGATTTGCTAGCCTCTACTTCGAGCGGATCTTCCTCTGCAAGATCACGAAGTTCCTCTAAATCCTTATGACGGTACAAAGCATTATCATCAAGATTGACCTTGCCATCCACCGCAATAACCCGGTCATCTGAAGTCTTTAAAACGGGATTGATTTCAAACATAGAAGCATCCAGTCCCATATAAGCAGCATAGAGAGAATGAATGAATTTCACCATCTCTTTAAAAGCGTTTCCTTCCAGACCCAAAGCAAAGGCCACTTTGCGGGCCTGAAATGCCTGAAGACCAATAGCAGGATTAATCCATTCCTTGATTATTTTTTCGGGTGTGGCTGCAGCCACTTCCTCAATGTTCATTCCTCCTTCGGTGGAGGCCATGATCACCGGTTTGCTGGTAGCCCGGTCCAGAAGAATGCTCATGTAGAATTCCTTGGGCTCAGATGTGCCGGGATAATATACATCTTCGGTAATAAGCACTTTATTAACTTTCTTTCCCGCAGGTCCTGTCTGATGAGTGACCAGGGTTCCTCCCAAAATCGCCTTTGACTTTTCAAATACCTCATCAAAACTTTTAGAGAGCACCACGCCCTTAGATCCGGTTTCTTTAATGGTACCTTTGCCACGGCCTCCGGCATGAATCTGTGATTTAACAACAAACCATTTGCTTCCGGTTTCAGCCTGCAATTGTTTGGCAGCTGCTACAGCTTTATCAGGTGTATCGGCAACGATACCGCGCTGAATAGCAACACCAAATTTCTTGAGAAGGTCCTTAGCCTGATATTCGTGGATGTTCATGCGTAATAATTTAGGAAGCAAGCTACTTTTTTTAAACCTTTATTTCAAGAATTAAAAAACGGAACAAATGCTGAAAGCAGAAGGATTGAAAAAGAGTTATGGATCACTCCAGGTATTAAAGGGTGTGGATGTCACAGTGGCCAAAGGGGAGGTAGTCGTAATTGTAGGAGCCTCCGGGGCGGGGAAAAGCACGCTGCTTCATATTTTAGGAACGCTCGATACTCCTGATGCCGGTAAAGTCATGATCAAGGACAAGGAAGCTTCGGGCCAGACTTCAGCCAAGCTATCGCAATTTAGAAATACACACATAGGCTTCGTGTTTCAATTTCACAATCTGCTGCCGGAATTCTCTGCGATTGAGAACGTAATGATCCCTGGATTGATTGGCAAACGAGAAGAGAAGGTGGTAAGAAAGCGCGCAGAAGAGCTTCTTCAGATTTTAGGAATCGCGGAGCGAATGCACCATAAGCCGTCAGAGATGTCGGGAGGGGAGCAACAACGTGCTGCGGTGGCCCGGGCCCTGATCAATTCTCCGGATATCGTTTTTGCAGATGAGCCAAGCGGAAACCTGGACTCCAAAAATGCGTCTGAACTCCATCGCTTGTTCTTTAAACTACGGGCCGAGTTGGGCTATACCTTTGTTATTGTAACCCATAATGCAGAGTTTGCAGAAATGGCGGACCGGAAAATTGAGATTAAGGATGGTATTATAATCGCCTGATAGTCATTAAACAAAAGTAGTTTATGTAATGTAAACTAGCGATAAAAATACCTTGTCTGTTGAGCTTTTTGTCATGTTGAGCTTGTCGAAACATGCATGTTTTAGAGATAACAAGTATAAATTAGTGTAGCTAATGGACGAGTACCGCGGCAGAATCTTCTGCCAGCATAAGACCTTGATCGTTGAGAGCAGTTAATCTTACGCTTTTAATTTCGTTGATAAGAAGAGGGTCATAGGTAACGGCCACTCTGATATAGTTCTCAGTGAAACCATGCATCATCCCTTCCTCCACATCATTCTCAAACAAAACAGAAGTCACAGTTCCACAATTTTCTTGATAGAAAGCTCTCTTCTTTTTATCGGATAGAATATGCAGCATTCTGGACCGTTCCTGCCGCTGGCTCATCGGCACCGAATCAGGTAATTCAGCAGCAAGGGTATGATCTCGCTCTGAATATGTGAATACATGTAAGTAGGAGATATTCAATTGGTTAAGAAACTCATAGGTTTCTAAAAAATCTTTTTTTGTTTCCCCGGGAAAGCCAACGATCACATCAACTCCGATACAGCAATTGGGCATAAGGGATTTTATCTTCTCCACCCGATGGACGTAATGTTCACGCTGATAACGCCTGCGCATGAGCTTCAGTATCTTATTGGATCCTGATTGTAACGGGATATGAAAATGAGGAACAAAGCGCTTCGAATGATCGACAAACTCAATGATCTCATCACTCAGTAAATTGGGCTCAATAGAGGAGATTCGGAACCGCTCGATGCCCTCCACCTGATCGAGCTCCTTAATTAAATCAATAAATTTAGCCACACGCTCTCCACCGTGAAGACCGAAATCACCAGTATTAACTCCCGTCAGTACAATTTCCTTTACCTCCGTTCGGGCGATTTCACGAGCATTCTTTACAATGTTTTCGATACTATCACTACGACTTTTTCCACGGGCGAGGGGAATGGTGCAGAAGGAGCAGGAATAATCGCAGCCATCCTGCACCTTGAGAAAGGTACGGGTGCGATCGTGTAAAGAATAGGAAGTATTGAAATCATACGCTGCCTCAATGGAGGAAGCGAGTACCTGTGGCTGTGCTGTTCTCACAAACCCATCAAGAAGCTCAATCAACCTGAATTTCTCTGCGGCACCCAGCACGGCATCTACTCCTGGTATTTCAGAAATTTCCTTGGGCTTGAGTTGCGCATAGCAACCAATAATGGCTACATAAGCATGAGGAGAAATTGCCCTGGCTTCGCGCACGAGCTTATGACATTTCTTATCCGCATGCTCTGTCACAGAGCAGGTGTTGATGATGAAGATGTCAGGAGTGTCGCTAAAATCAACCTTCCGATACCCTTTCTCTTCAAACTGCCGGGAAATAGTGGAGGTCTCAGAATAATTGAGTTTGCAGCCAAGGGTATAAAACGCTACTTTTTTCATCACAAGGGGGCAAAGATAGCGTTTCAGTAGGACTCCTTCAAAGGAGTAACATCGTAAGCTATTGCTGCCATTTGCTTGTGAAAAGAGAGTAATCTAACTTGAAAAGCCCGTCATGAAGCAAAGACTGACCACCATAATTTTACTCCTGCTGTCGCTACATGGTTTGTTCTCATTAGCGTTCATCTTTGATCCACCGGTCTTACCTCCTTCCCGACTTGCAACATTTTACAAAGTGTATTTGCTGCCAGGTCCTTTCTTTACTGAATCCAGAATAATAGAGAGCCAATCCCTCCATCTTTCCTGGAAGATGAAGGATCAATGGCAGCCTCCAATAAATACTAGTAAAGAGAATTACGATAATTACCGAGCCTGCTTTAACCCAACCTACCTTTTCAGAAGTAGGCTTGAACATACTTTCTATGTGCGCATTTTGCGCGAACCATACGCTTCCTTGGAGAAGAAGGAAAGAGCAAAGGAAATAGAGCAACTCAGGCAGTACTTAAGTGACACTTATGTTCCTAAGGAAGCTGACTCCTTGCGCATCGTGATGATAAAAAGCAGAGCGCAGAATTTTAAGGTAAAAGTAGATTCACTCCAGATGATATTTGCCCGGTGATCTCAATCACATCATACCGAAAATATCTGATCAGTGTTCTGCAGAGAGAAAATAGCCCTGAGTTATTGAGAAATGTCTTTTGTAAGTCTCTTTACGTCTTTCTTTTTGCAAAAATTATTTTTTTAGAACCTGTCCTTAAAGAGGTCATTGCATATTTGCCTGTTGAGTTGAATTCAACCTGGCATCACATTCTTTACGCTCCAATTAAACTGGCGCAAGTTGCGTTGAACGTGTTTCTCCTATTAATACAAATTGTAATATTGATTGCCTTATTCGTAAGGGTAAATTATTTCACGTCTGCCTTGATCTTCTGGTTTTCGTTTAGCCTTAGCCGATTAACGCAGCCGTTGGCCAATGGCTCCGATCAGGTGCTGAATCTTTTTTTATTCATTTCTATTTTTCTCTCAGCGAAACCATCCCTGCCGGCAACCTTAAAAGAGTCGCAAAAGATTATTTCAAATTTTGCCTGGCTGCTCTGTCAGCTTCAGCTCGTGCTGATCTACCTGTTATCGGGATATGACAAATTGATGAGCAAAGCCTGGCGCTCAGGCGATGCAATATACTCAATCACTAATTTGGAGACCTACTCTAATCCGTGGTTTGCCATCACGCTCAATAAATCAATTTTTGCGGTGATAGCATGGTGGGTGATCCTTTTTGAACTAAGCTTCCCGTTGTTGATTTGGTTCAGCCGATTTCGCATACCAATCTTAATAATTGGCTTCCTTTTTCATATGGGGATAATTTTCTTCTTAAACTTGCCCGATTTTGGAATCATAATGATACTGTCTTATATTTTATTTATCCCTTACCAAAGAGAGAACAAGATTTTAAGTTCGTCCTAAATGACGTTAGTGAGAAAGCAGTCTCCGATGATAGTTAATCTGTCCTAAATGATACTCTAAGTGAGCCGTGAGGTGGATAAGAAAATACATTGTGGTCATAGGCTCTTCAAATACGAGGATGGGGTAATTCTTCTCCAGTTGGGCTGGATCCATCTTGGCCATTGCATTCTTGATGGCCTCTTTGGTAGTGATGACTTCTCGCACAAGATCTTTGGCGGAAAGGCCTGTTAAACTAAATTCTTTCTCACGGTTGCGGACATAGCCCGAATTTCCAAGAATAGCTCTGATAAAATGTTGAAGGTTGCCGCAGAGGTGCAAGCATAAATTACCTCCCGGGTTTTTGATTTCGCCTCGGACCTCCCATAAGGAATTCAGAGTAGGATATAAGGAAATCTCTTTCTCGAGTTTATCAAGATCACGAAGAAGAATTTTGGAAGTAGATTCAATAAAGTGGTTCATTGGATAATGTCGTTTTCGATGGCTTTTATTTTCTCATCTAATTGCTGATTCATTTTTTTAAAATCCCCTTTCGATTGGAGTTTTGTTTTCACACTGATGTAGAACTTTATTTTTGGTTCTGTTCCAGACGGTCGCACGGATATTTTACTTCCATCTTCGCAGTAGAATTGAAGGACGTCAGAGGCGGGGAGAGGGATGGCGGAAATAATGCCGGTAACTAAATTTTTCTCTTGCCGGGATTTATAATCTAACGCTCTGGCTACGGTAAGCCCACCTAGTGTGAGGGGAGGATTAGTTCTAAATCTCTCCATCATGGCTTTGATCTGTTGCTCTCCTTCAGCTCCTTTTCGGGTGAGATTGACCAATCCTTCTTTATACAAATCAAAGTCAGTATACATTTGCAGGAGCCAGTCGTAAAGAGTTTGGTTTTCATCTTTGGCAGCGGCTGTCATGGCGCTAAAAAAAACACAGGCAGAGACGGCATCTTTATCCCGAACAAAATCCCCGACCATGTACCCATAACTTTCTTCACCGGCTGCAACAAATTTCTGCTTGTTTTCAAGCTCGCCCATGAGCTCGGCAATGTATTTAAATCCGGTAAGGGTATTGTAACATTCAACACCAAAGTGTTTAGCCATGGTGTCAACTAATTCAGTAGTTACAATGGTCTTGGCGATATAGGTTCCTTTCGTCTCTTTTAGATTTTTTAGAATGAACCACATCATCAGACTAAAGGCCTGATTGCCATTCAGTAGGAAAAACTCATTGTGATCATCTTTAATCCCAATGCCAACACGATCAGCATCGGGATCGGTGGCCATCACTAATTCTGCGTTGAGTTCCTTTGCTTTTAACAAGGCCAGTTTCATGGCCGAATGCTCTTCCGGATTGGGCGATTGAACGGTAGGAAAATTTCCGTTAGGTATGCGTTGCTCTTCAATGATCGAGACATTGGTAAAACCCAATCGTTTTAAGGCTTCGGGAACCATGGTGATACCGGAACCATGCAAGCTGGAATAAACGAGTGAAATGGTGGATTGCCTTAAAATGCATTCCTTTTTTGGAATAAGCTGATTTACCTTTTCATAATAGGCATCTTCAAGTTCAACGCCTGGAGTATGGATCTTTGTTGGGTCTGCCTTGAATTTTATTTTATCAAAACTGGAGATTGCATTCACTTCGGTGATTACATTTTTGTCATGAGGTGGAACGAGCTGGGCACCGTCTGACCAATAGGCTTTGTAGCCATTGTATTCTTTTGGGTTGTGCGAGGCAGTAATGACTACACCCGAGTCACACTGAAGATGACGGATAGCAAAAGAAAGCAGAGGCGTTGGGCGAAGTTCAGGGAAGAGATAGACAGCCATTCCATTGGCGGAGAATACATCTGCAGTAATTTGAGCAAAGAACTTGCTGTTGTTGCGGCAGTCGTAGGCAATGGCAACTTTAATCTCCTTGTCAGGCAATTGCTTCTTAAGGTAGTTGGCAAGCCCTTGGGTGGCACTGCCAAGGGTATATTTGTTCATACAGTTCGGTCCAACGCCCATGATACCCCGAAGCCCACCGGTACCAAATTCCAGATTTTTATAAAAACTGTCGATCAACTCTTTTTTATCCGGGCTGGCCAGGAGGGATTTAATTCTGTTTCTTGATTCGATATCGATATCGCTGCTAAGCCATTGGTTAGCGTTGGTAGTAGCTATAGAAAGTAAGTCAGTCATTAGGAGTGTAGTGATGATAAAAACAATAATTCATATATTTCCATTGAACCCCCATGGTCTGTGTCATAACAGACCACAAGTACTTTTAAGTATACTTATAAAATTCCTCTCAGCTCCTGCTCGCGTTCAATAGATTCGAATAGCGCTTTGAAGTTGCCCTTGCCAAAAGACTTGGCCCCATTGCGTTCAATGATTTCTATTTCCATGGTCTGTGTCATCACAGACCATAAGTACTTTAAGTATACTTATAAATTTCCTCTCAATTCCTGCTCGCGTTCAATCGATTCAAAAAGCGCTTTGAAGTTACCCTTGCCAAAAGACTTGGCCCCATTGCGTTCAATGATTTCAAAGAAAAGGGTAGGGCGATCCTGAACAGGCTTGGTAAAAATTTGCAAGAGATAGCCCTCTTCGTCCCGGTCGATAAGGATGTTTTGCTTTTTCAATTGTTGAAAGTCTTCATTGATATGTCCCACCCGGTCAAGCACGTCTTCATAATACGTGTCGGGAACATAGAGGAACTCAACACCTCTTCTTCTCAACTCAGAAACGGTTTCAATGATATCATCTGTAGCGATGGCGATATGTTGGACCCCCGGGCCCTTGTAAAAATCAAGGTATTCTTCGATCTGCGACTTCTTCTTCCCTTTGGCAGGCTCGTTGATCGGAAATTTAATATAGCCATTCCCATTGGAAACAACTTTCGACATCAAGGCGCTATACTCAGTAGAGATATCCTTATCGTCAAAGGTGAGTAATAATTTAAAGCCCATCACCTGTTCGTAGAAATCCACCCATGTATTCATTTGCCCCAATTCTACATTGCCGACACAATGATCTACATATTTCAGACCGATGGGATTGGCCTTCAAATTATTTTTTACAGCCTTAAAACCAGGAAGAAAAATTCCTTTGTGATTTTTTCGTTCTACGAAAGTATGTAAAGTCTCTCCATATGTTTTTATGGAGGACACAACAACTTCTCCGAATTCATCTTTCAGAGTTTTTGGCTCACTTGCAGCAACTGCGCCACGCAATGTAGTTTCTTTGAAGGAGTGGGCAGCATCATCAACCCACAGTGCCAGTACCTTCACGCCATCACCATGCTTTTTCACATGCTCACTAATTGGTGAATCAGGTACAAGGGAGCTGGTCAGGACAAAACGGATCTTGTTTTGTTGGATAACATAGGAGGCTTGGTTACGCACACCTGTTTCAGGACCCGCATACGCTACAAGTTCAAAACCAAAACAATGCTGGTAGAAGAGTGATGCCTGCTTGGCATTGCCCACATAGAATTCGATGTAATCGGTACCTTTCAAGGGTAAGAAATCCTGCTCCATGGTAGTTGGATTTTTAGAATTGTAAAATTACGTATTCTGCTCTTTTTATTTTTAAAATACGCAGCATTTCTATAATCTTGACAAAAATTTAAGCTATGGATTTAAAAGCTCTCGATAAAGCCTTGCAGGACATCGTTAAACGGAGAATGGAGTTGCAGAAGCTGGATTATAACAATCCGAAATATGATGACCTTGAAGAAGAACTGCATGACCTGGAGGATGCTTTTCAGGAGAGTCATGGTAAGTACATGGAGGAGGTATTACAATCTATTCATGATGAGCATTGTCCCGATACCGATGTGCTCTATCCCATAGCGTACATCGGGAAGGTATATCAGGTAAACAGTAAGAAAGAGTTTACTGTTGCCGGTACCGAAGGCGTTTTTGTAGAAGTAGATAAGTACCCTGGCAAAGAAACGAAGTTGGTCATTGTACCCAACCCCGTTCGTGTTTTATTAAACATTGGAAAAGATAATCAACAGGTGGTTTGGACTTCAAAGTAGCTTATCGGAAACCTAATTTTTTTCTTACTTTATCAATCACCTGATTGGCGATTACCCTCGCCTTGGCTTCACCCAGAAGGAGCTTCTTTTCGAGCTCATCAGGATGGCTCATATAGAAATTAAAGGCTTCTCGTTCTTTAGAGAACTTAGAAATTATCAGATCAAAAAGTTCTTGTTTGGCATGACCGTATCCATAATTTCCAGCTGCATATTTATTTTTCATGGCAATGACCTGCTCCGCAGAGGCCAATAATTTGTAGATAGCGAAAACATTATCCGAATCGGGATTTTTGGGAGCTTCAACAGGAGTGCTATCGGTGACGATCGATTTTACTTGTTTTAAGAGCTCCTTATCAGGAAGAAAAATATCGATGAAATTTCCATACGATTTACTCATCTTCTCACCATCTGTGCCGGGGATGGTCATTACTTCTTCTTCAATTCTGACTTCAGGGATAACAAAGGTTTCACCATATTGATTGTTAAAGATGGATGCAATATCACGCGCCATCTCCACATGCTGGCGTTGGTCTTTTCCGACCGGCACAAAGTTAGCGTCATAGAGAATGATATCGGCAGTCATCAGCACCGGATAGGTGAAAAGCCCTGCATTCACATCAGCAAGCCGGTCCGACTTATCCTTAAATGAATGGGCATTGGCAAGCATGGGGAAGGGCGTAAGGCAATCGAGGTACCAGGTAAGTTCACAGACTTCTGGAATATGGCTTTGACGGTATAGCACGTTGTGCTCAATATCAAATCCAAAGGCAAGCCAGGCGGCAGCAACAGCCTGAATGTTCTCTTTCCTTACGTTGGCATCTTTAATCGTGGTAAGTGAATGAAGATCTGCAATAAAGAAAAATGATTCATTGCCGGGTTGCTGAGAAAGTTTAATGGCAGGGATGATGGCCCCCAGCAAATTACCAAGGTGAGGACGACCGCTGCTTTGTATTCCTGTTAAAATTCTTGACATAGTTTTGCAAAGTAAAACAGGGTTAGGGTAATTCCGCTTACTTTTGCGTGATAATTATATGAGATCACTAATTTTTATTTGCCTGGTAATGCACTTACCAATGTTTGGACAGCAGGCCGAACCAATTGTTTTCGGGGAGAAGATTCATGATTTTGGCGAAATAGCTGAAGAGGGAGGTAACGCAGAGTTTGAATTTGCATTAGTTAACAACAGCGGACGAACAATCAAGATCGTGTCAGTTCAAGCCTCTTGCGGATGCACGACTCCGGGTTGGACTCAACAGCCTATTGCTCAGGGCAAAGGTGGATTTGTAAAGGTGAGTTTTGATCCACGTGGCAGACCTGGTTATTTCAGTAAGTCACTTACCGTGACCACAGATTTTGATGCCAATCCCATCATACTCCAAATTAAGGGGCAGGTCAAGAGTGGAACGATAGAGGCATCTTCAAAGGACTTTCCGGCTGCGAATGGAAATTTAAGATTCAAATTCAATTCTTTTAATTTGGGTAGAGTCTATTTAAATAAGGGGGCTCAGGCAAAAGAATTTTCTATCTATAACGGGGGAGATAAGGCAATTCATTTTGATAAAGCAATAACTCCTGCGCAGATCAAGGTTCAATTGCCGGAAACGATAAATCCAAAGGAAGAAAAGAAGATAAAGATTTCTTTTGATGCGAAGAGTCGTGGCGAATATGGTTTTATAACCGATACTATTGAAATACTTACTGATGATGTTGACCAGCCGAGAAAATCATTTCCCGTTTATACTACCGTAGAAGAGTATTTTCCCCCACTTACCGCGGAAGAATCCAGACTTGCTCCACAATTACTTTTGGATGCAAATGCAGTAGATATGGGACGCGCACGACAAGGGATAAGTCTGGAGAAAGAAGCTGTCATTAAAAATAATGGCAAGAAGGAATTGTTCATTAGGGCTGTGAAACCCAATTGTAAGTGTATATCTACTACACTCAGTCAGAACAAAATACCAGTAGGTGGTGAAGCACGACTTAATATCCTGCTGACGTCTGAAGGGAGAACAGGTACGCAGCAGAAGGCAATCACCATCTATTCGAATGACCCGAGAAACCCGGTTCAGCGAATTACGCTGACAGCGTATATTGAGAATTGAATTTGGTTTAAGATTTAAAGCTTAAGAGCAAGCAGGGCATTGGCAATAAGTTCAGCAGCTTTTCCATTGCCGTAAAGATTAGGTTTAGCAACAACTGTCTTCGTAAGGGCTTCATGAAAGCCTTTCAAAATAGCATTCCTATCAGCGCCTACAAGGGTATTGACTCCAGCCTCTACCAGCTCAGTCCATTCTGTTTGATCGCGCAGGGTGAGACAATATCTATTAAAGAAGTAAGCTTCTTTTTGTAAGCCGCCACTGTCGGTGATCACAAGGCTGCAACCTTCGAGGAGTGCGAGCATATCAAAATAGCCAACCGGATCGATGAGTCTGGCATCGAGTTTAAGATTTTGATCTTTTAAGAAAGCTCTCGTTCGCGGATGAAGGGGAAGTATAATCTGTATTTTCTTGTTGATTTCATTTAGTGCTTTACAGATTTCTGCTAAGCGCAAAGGGTTATTTGTATTTTCTGCCCGATGAATAGTGGCAAGAATGAATTTTTTATTTCCAGGATTTTCTTTTTGAATAATCGTTGAATGAGTTTTTATTTTTTGCTTATAAAATAATACGGCATCATACATCACGTCTCCTGAAAGTATAACGTCACAATCAAAGTTTTTGAATCCTTCTTTTTCAAGATTGCTGATGGCGGTTTCAGTAGGGCAGAAGAGAACCCTGCTGATGCGGTCGGTTAAGATGCGGTTGATCTCTTCCGGCATTTTCATTTCAAAGCTTCTGAGCCCGGCCTCTACGTGGGCTACAGGTATATGAAGCTTTGCTGCGGCAAGCGCTCCGGCAAGCGTAGAATTAGTATCGCCATAGACCAAAACACAATCGGGCTTTTCTTTTAGCAAGACCTCTTCAATTTTTTCAATCATCCTGCCCGTCATCGCCCCATGATTTAATCCTTGTATTTCCAGGTTGTAATCAGGAGCAGGGATTTCCATCTCATCAAAAAATACCTGCGACATATTAGCATCAAAGTGCTGACCGGTGTGAATGATCACCTCGCTGATGCCAGCCTTCTTTAGCTCACGCGAAACAGTAGCGGCTTTGATGAATTGTGGACGGGCGCCTAATACTGTAACGATTTCCATTCTCATTGATTTTAAAAAAAGTGCCATCACTAGTGTAATGGCACTTACTAAAGCCGTATTCAATTAAACAAAAGCCGGTATCCCTGTAATCTCGTTTCCCAAAATCAATAAATGAATATCGTGTGTTCCTTCATAGGTTACGACTGACTCAAGATTCATCATGTGGCGCATGATGGGATACTCTCCGGTAATGCCCATGCCGCCATGCATTTGCCGCGCCTCACGGGCAATCTCAAGGGCAAGAGCCACATTGTTTCGCTTCGCCAGGGATATTTGAGGTGTGGTCGCTTTGCCTTCATTCATCAACGTACCCAATCGCCAGTTAAGAAGTTGGGCTTTGGTAATCTCCGTGAGCATTTCAGCCAGTTTCTTTTGCTGAAGTTGGAAGGAGGCAATCGGTTTTCCGAATTGAATTCTTTCGGCTGTATACCGTCTTGCTGATTCGTAACAGTCCATCGCTGCACCCAAAGCGCCCCAGGCTATTCCATAACGTGCGGAATCTAAACACATCATCGGTGCGCCTAGGCCTGTCTTGCCGGTCAATAAATTTCCCTTGGGAACTTTAACATTATCAAAGACTAATTCGCCTGTGGCACTTGCCCGCAACGACCATTTGCCGTGAGTCTCAGGAGTCGTGAATCCTGGCATGCCGCGCTCGACAATTAGTCCATGAATTCTTCCGGCTTCATTTTTTGCCCACACCACCGCGACATCTGCTTTTGGTGAGTTAGAAATCCACATCTTGGCACCATTGAGAAGATAATGATCTCCCATGTCTTTGAAGTTAGTCACCATACCACTTGGATTAGATCCGTGATCGGGTTCTGTCAAACCAAAGCAGCCCAGCCATTCGCCCGATGCGAGTTTGGGTAAGTATTTTTTTCGCTGAGCCTCTGATCCAAACTTATAGATAGGATACATCACCAACGAGCCTTGCACGGAAGCAGTCGAGCGCATGCCGGAGTCTCCTCGCTCAATTTCTTGCATGATAATGCCATATGAAATATAATCGAGCCCACCACATCCATACTCTACAGGGAGTGTTGGACCAAAGGCACCGATTTCTCCAAACTTTCTTACAATTTCATATGGGAAATGGGCACGCTGCGCCCAATCTTCAATGTAGGGGCTGATTTCTTTCTTCACAAAATCCCGTATGGAACTGCGGATAAGTTTGTGCTCTTCAGTGAGCAGACTATCTACGGAATAGAAATCCGGTTGCTCATAGCGGTCTTGTTTCAATGATTTTTTGGCCTTGGGCTCGGCAGCAGAACTCTGTGACATATCGTTTTTTTGGTTATTCTTTTCTAAACCTTCAAATTTACTGAACTTATTAACAAAAAAATGGACAAATCCCCTTTGAATTCAAGCCTGCAAGAGCAATTAAATAAGCTACAACAAAAGTATGATGTCATGGGCCAGGATCTGTCTTCGTATCTGGATGGTCTCTTGCATTCTGACTACCTGACCTATTGGGATTACATCCATTTAGATACGCTCTTAAGTCTCCAGAACCCAAAGACACGCTTTCCCGATGAGAAAGTATTTATCATCTATCACCAGATCACGGAGCTATACTTTAAACTGATTCTGTTGGAGATTGAGCAAATCGCTGAAAGGCAAAACATAGAGGCTAAATTCTTCCTCGACCGCCTAACTCGTATGGTTCGCTATTTTCGTCAGCTCGAAAGTTCTTTCACGATTATGGTCGAAGGCTTGGAGAAAGAACAATTTCTAAAATTCAGAATGGCCTTGTTGCCTTCCAGCGGATTTCAATCTGCACAGTATCGGCTTATTGAGATTTGCGCTACCGATATGATTAATCTTGTTGATGCCGGGGAGCGAGAGGCGATGGTGGAATACAGTGATCTCGATGCCCAACTTGAAAAATTGTATTGGAGAAGTGGAGCTACCGAGCTGTCGTCTGGGAAGAAAACATTGACCCTTAGACAGTTTGAGGAAAAGTATTTGCAACTATTTCTGGAAACAGGAATGAAGTATCGTGATAAAAATCTTAGAAAGATATACCTGAAAGATTTCAAGAATGTTCCTGAGATCATTGCCGGCTTGCGCGAGTTTGATCAACTCGCCAACGTATTGTGGCCACTGGCGCACTTAAAATCTGCCGGAAGGTATCTTCATAAAGATCCTGAAGATATCAAAGCAACCGGAGGTACGAATTGGCAGAAATACTTACCGCCACGTTTTCAAAAAAGGATGTTTTTTCCGGAGCTATGGTCTGAGCAAGAGAAAGCGGAGTGGGGTAAAACAGGCGTACTAAATGCACTGAAGGCTCATCATTAATACCTATTTTATCATAACTTTGTTACTCTAACAATCTCATGGTGAACAGGTTTCTGGTTGGTACACTCTTAACGATCCTACCGGGCTTTCTTCTCGGGCAGGGAATCACTCGCTCCACCTACCATGATGCTGCCAAAAAAAACCTTAAAGAAGTATTTCAGGTTCGGGATACAATTAATAACACGCTTCACGGCCGGTATATTTCTTATTTCCTCAACGGAAACATAGAATCGAAAGGACAATTCATGAACAATGAAACCACTGGAGTTTGGCAGTTTTATTTTGAAACAGGTAACTTGAAAATGCGGGGCATCCTCCGTCAGAATTCAAACTATGGCTTATGGGAATACTTCTATGAGAACGGTTCTAAGAGTATGGAAGGAACCATCAACGGTAAAAACAAAGAGGGAGAATGGAAAATTTTTTATGAGAGCGGAAATTTAAAAGAAAGTGGAAACTACACAGAAAACAAACGCTCGGGTTTGTGGAAAACCTACTTTGAAGATGGCACACTGCGGGGGGAGATAGAGTATAGTGATGATCATGGGCGCTACATTGAATATTATCATTCAGGTAAAATTCTTGGCGAAGGCCCGAGGGCTGGAGCTCGTAACGTGGGACGTTGGAGATTCTTTGCAGAAGATGGAACGCTGGAGGGCGAAGGAGACTACTCTGGCGGTAAGAAGAATGGAGAATGGAAATATTATTTTCCTTCTGGAAAAGTGACTTCTTCTGGCGTGTATGAGAATGATGAGCCAATTGGCAAATGGAATTATTATTTTGAAGATGGATCGCTAAGTTCAAGCGGGGAATTTGTAGGAGGAAAAAAGAATGGATATTGGAGTTCCTTCAACAAAGATGGTTCTAAGAAAAGTGAAACTACTTTTGATAAGGGCTCAGGAGAATATCGGGAATATTATTCAAGCGGAAAACTGAAAGCGAAAGGTCAAATAGTTGATGGAAAGAATCAAGGCCGATGGCAATACTTTTTTGAAGATGGAAAATTGGAAGGCGAATGTGAATTTGATCAGGGAAAAGGTACTTATTATGGTTATTATAGCACGGGTACAGTGCAAACCAAAGGTCAGATCGAAGATGATTTGAGAGTGGGTACGTGGGAGCTTTATGAACAGGATGGGAAGCTATCGGGTTATTATAAACCCTTTTATGAAAATAGTGCTTTGGCCAATGAGATTGAATCATTAGCGAATAAGAGCACTGTTGTTGCCCCAAAGAAAGCCAAAGCTAAACCCACCGGTTTTACTTATTTCAAACCAAGAAACCCGGAATATCATGGGGTCATTCTTGGAGGAAATCCGATGATGGTATTTCTTGGAAGTTTTCCTTTTGCTGTTGAATTTTATAATGAAGGCAGGCTTGGGCATGAATTTGTTTTTGAAGGCATCCGCGATCCTTTCTTTACATCAGACGCTGATGTTGCTCAGGACAAAACATTTATGAGAGGTTACGCGATAGCCGTTCGCCAGAAATTTTATAACCCGCTCAAAACAGGGATGTGGTATTTCGCGCACGAAATCAGGTTTACCAATGTCGGATATTTTTCAAACGTATCCTTCCCTCAAGCGCCCTCAAGGGTCATCACCGCGAGTGCTTCTGAACAAAAAGCTGAATATGGAATTCTGCTGGGTGCTCGGCTGATGCAACGCAATGATGGAGATGGTTTTACAATGGATGCATTTGCAGGCTATGCTATAGGTTATAGATTGTTTGACGTTGAACCTATTTATAGCGAAGTATTTAGTACCGTTAATAACGACAATTTTTCTCAGACCTTTCGGTTTGGATTGAATATCGGTTATTCACTTTCATTTGACGGACGAAGAAAGAGATAATCATTTTTTCAGATAACGTAAAGGATAAATACCTTTCATTTTGAGTACAATAGAAATTGATTTACCACCCGAAGAGGCATTTGAAGAGGTCATTTTTCAGCAAGCTATTTTTCAACGCCTGAAACTAAACCCAGCTGAGATTTATTTACATCCCTTGAGGAGATCCATTGATGCGCGTGGAAAAAAGGTACTTGTTAAATTCTCAGTCGAGCTTGTTCCTATTGATCAAAAAAAACCTCCTTTCACAAACATAAACTATCAGGATGTCACTAGTTCTGATAAAGTCATTATAGTAGGAGCTGGCCCTGCTGGATTGTTTGCTGCACTGCGTTTAATTGAAATGGGAATCAAACCGATCGTTATTGAACGAGGAAAGGATGTTCAATCCAGAAGAAGAGATATTGCGGCCCTTAATAAGGAGCATGTAGTTAATCCCGAATCCAACTATTGTTTTGGAGAAGGAGGTGCTGGAACCTATTCGGACGGTAAACTCTATACGAGATCCAAAAAACGGGGTGATGTTAAAAGAATTTTAGAGATTCTTGTGGCGCATGGTGCTAAGGAAGAAATCCTTTACGATGCACATCCTCATATTGGCACTAACAAGCTTCCGCAATTGGTTCAAGAATTACGGGAAAGTATTAAAAAAGCTGGCGGAGAAATTCATTTCAATACCAAAGTTACTGACTTCATTTTAAGAGGTGATGAGATGAAGGGCGTAAAGACAGCATCAGGAGATATCCTGGAAGCAGCAGCTATAATTTTGGCCACAGGACATTCAGCTCGAGATATTTTTTCATTGCTATCTGCAAAAGAGATTACCATTGAAGCTAAGCCATTTGCAGTAGGCGTTCGGGTAGAGCATCCTCAAAATCTAATTGATAAAATTCAATACCACTGCCCGACTGATCGGGGCCAATACCTTCCAGCCTCATCGTATGCACTAGTTCATCAGGCTACGATTGCAGGAAAAGAGAGAGGTGTCTTTTCATTTTGCATGTGCCCGGGAGGATTTATTGTACCGGCAGCAACAGCACCTGGAGAAATTGTAGTCAATGGCATGAGTCCGTCCCGTAGAGACTCTAAATATGCCAACTCAGGTATTGTTGTTGGTGTAGAAGCAAATGATTTCAAGACCTATTCGAAACATGGACCCTTGGCAGGGATGTATTTCCAAGCCGATATTGAAAGGAAGGCCTGCGAAATTGCTGGAGGGACGCAAAAAGCTCCTGCTCAACGTTTAATCGATTTTCTGGAGAATAAAAATTCTTCATCTCTGGTAGACACATCGTACCAACCGGGATTATTAAGCATAGAAATGAAGGAAGTTTTGCCAACGTTTGTGCACGAAGCATTACTTCAGGGATTTCGAAATTTTGGTCAGAAGATGAGAGGTTATCTTACGAACGAAGCACAGCTCGTTGGTGTTGAAAGTAGAACTTCATCTCCTGTAAAAGTACCAAGAGACAAGGAAACACTTGAGCACCCACAAATGAAAAGGCTATTTCCTTGTGGGGAAGGAGCAGGATATGCCGGAGGTATTGTATCGGCTGCGATGGACGGTGAGCGCTGCGCTGAAGCAGTTGTACAACAATATTTCAAGTCGTTCGCTGGGATTGAGAGAACAGGCGGATAAAAATAATAAGAATGAAAAAGACAGTAGTCATCGGTGCAACGACAAATCCATCGCGGTATGCTTATATCGCTTCGGAGATGCTGACTGAATATAAACATGAAATTGTCCCCGTTGGAATTAAATCCGGAGAAGTTTTCGGTAAACAAATTTTGGATATTCGTAAGAAACCGGATGTGAAAGAAGTAGATACGGTTACGCTTTACATTGGACCTCAGCACCAGGAGGAATGGTATCAATATATTCTTAGTTTAAATCCCAGGCGAATTATTTTTAATCCCGGAACTAAAAATCCTGAGTTTGAAAAGAAAGCTGAGGATTTGGGTATTGAAGTAATAGAAGGATGCACGCTTGTTATGCTGCGGAGCAATCAATATTAAGAATTTAAAAAAGAGGTGAGCTCTTACTTAGGGTATTTAGCGATAGCTCCAACGCAGACCACCTTCCATTTACCATCTTTCTTTTCCAGCACTCTTATTTGTGAAGTCTCGTCCCGGTCGATCTCATCATCCACCTTCTGAACAAAGCGAGCATAAGCGCCTGTACCATAGACTCTCACCTCTATCCATTCATTAGTGATTTTCGCTTTTGAAGGTTTCTGTGTTTTAAAATACTCATCAAATGTTTTGTTCAAAGCTTCCCAGCCTTCTACAAAGCTGGTACCTGTGGAATCAGAATAAGACCAATAGGAGTAAGGCGCCTGATGCCAGGTTTCTGCCCAGGTCTTCCGATCAACATTCATAAACGATTGTGTCTCCTTTGTGATAACCGCTTTTATAGCCTCTTTATCGACTTGCGCAGATGTAGTAATGTACACCAGCCAAAACAGACCGGTGAATGAAAAATACGATAGTGTTTTCATGGCGTCTTGTTATTTGGTAAGCAATAGAAATTTAAAGAAAAATCCCGTAAATATGGGTAGATGATTGCCTTTTTTTTAAGATTTGAATGAAAGCCTCGAAACTGGCCAAAGAATCAATTTCTATTCGATTTTTGCTTAGGAATTTATTAGAAGAATATGACAAAAATCATATTGATCTTCGGGGTTCAAGATTAGCTTTATGTAATAAACCAATGGCAATTTATGTTAACCGATGAAAAACTAATCCGCTTTAAGGACCTTGTTGTGAGACCCAACAAAAAAATAAAACTCAAGGATTTTGATACTAAGTATGAAGGCAAGGCGCTCAATAAGCAAGAGGCTGAGCAAATTCTTGAAATGAGCCGCAAGCATTTAGCAGAAATTCAAGATGAGCTTTATGCGCATAACAAGTATAGTGTACTCATTGTATTTCAGGCCATGGATGCGGCTGGAAAGGATGGAGCAGTGAAGCACATCATGTCAGGGTTTAATCCTTTGGGTGTAAAGGTTCATAGTTTCAAAGCTCCCAATTCACATGAATTAGATCACGATTATTTTTGGAGGCATGAATTAGCATTGCCTGCCCGGGGTGAGATTGCAATTCACAATCGCTCTCACTATGAAAATGTTCTTGTCACTCGTGTTCACCCAAGTTACATATTGGGAGAAAATATTCCTGGGATCGATTCATTAAAGAAAATAGATAAAGGTTTTTGGGAGTCACGCTATAAGCAGATACGCAGATTTGAAAAGAACCTGACCGACAATGGCACAATCATTTTAAAATTCTTCCTCAACGTTTCCAAAAAAGAACAGAAGAAACGTTTCCTTGAGCGTATTGAAGATCCTACTAAAAACTGGAAATTCTCTTTAGGTGATTTGAAAGAGCGTGCGTATTGGGACCAGTATCAGGAAGCTTATCAGGAGGCTATTAGTGCCACATCAACAGAAAGCGCGCCATGGTTTGTAATTCCTGCCGATGATAAGTGGTATGCCCGCCTGGCAATTGCTTCTGTGATTTATCATCAATTCAATAAGTTAGAGTTGGGCTATCCTGTAGTAAGTGAGGCACAAAAGGCGGAGCTGCAAAAAGCAAAAATCCAACTGTTGGGAGAAGACGGAGATAAAAAACCAAAAAAGAAGAAGTCAGGTAAACCCGTTGCTAAGAAAGCATAGGGCTGGCATTCTGGCTATTGATTCTCTAGGTAGAGCTTAGCAAGGATTATACTTTGTTAAGCCCTATTCTATTTTGGCCCTTGAATATTCCCTTCCGGTTAGCTCGATTTTTTAAGCCTGAAGTGGTCTATTTTCATTCTTTATTGAGTCGATAAAACCGGGTTTTAAAACCTAATCCCTTTCCCATTTTCAACTAACCTTTTAGAGGGGATAAAACCGCTTTTTTGTACCAAAATTATAGGTTTTTTTGCCGCTGCAATAGCGATAGCTAGCCTAAAAAATAGTATTTTTGTCGGTTATATAAATCCAACATGAGCGACCAACACGCAAAGAACGAAGCTAATTATTCAGCAAGTAATATTCAGGTTTTAGAGGGTCTGGAGGCTGTACGGAAAAGACCAGCGATGTACATAGGAGATACAGGCGTCAAGGGGCTTCATCACCTCGTTTGGGAGGTAGTTGACAACTCTATTGACGAGGCATTGGCAGGCTATTGTGATACGATAGACGTGACCATTAATACCGATAATTCTGTTACGGTTGAAGATAACGGCAGGGGAATTCCTACTGACATGCATGAAAAGGAAAAGCGATCCGCTCTTGAAGTGGTTATGACCGTGCTTCATGCTGGAGGAAAGTTTGATAAGAATACGTATAAAGTTTCAGGAGGATTGCACGGTGTAGGTGTTTCTTGTGTAAACGCCTTGTCAGAAGTTCTAATAGCAAGGGTTTTTCGTGAAGGCAAAGTTTTCGAGCAAGAATACAGGCAAGGAATTCCTCAATATTCAGTCAAAGTGGTGGGAGCATCTGATAAGAGAGGAACCACGATTCACTTTAAACCGGACAAAGAGATATTTCCAGTCATTGAATACAACTATGAAACAGTGGCATCGCGCCTGCGCGAATTATCCTTTCTTAATCCGGGCATTAAAATCAACCTAAAGGACCTGCGTGAAATTGATGAGAAGGGGGAGCCTCGCGCTAATCATTTTCTATCCACTGGCGGACTGCGGGAATTTGTAGAATACATTGATTCAACACGCGAGAAACTTATTCCTCAGCCAATCTATATTGAAAGTGATAAAACGCAGATACCGGTACAGGTAGCGATGAGTTATAATACATCCTATAGTGAGAACTTGGTTTCTTATGTTAATAATATCAATACAATTGAGGGCGGAACACATGTCGCTGGATTTAGGCGCGCGCTTACCAGAACATTGAAAGGCTATGCAGACAAATCGGGATTGCTTGAAAAAGCAAAAGTGGATATCAGTGGCGATGATTTTAGAGAAGGCTTAACCGCTGTTATCTCGGTGAAAGTTGCTGAACCTCAATTTGAAGGTCAAACAAAGACCAAACTTGGAAATTCGGATGTGATGGGTGCTGTAGATCAGGCAGTGGGTGAGATGTTGCAGAACTTTTTGGAAGAGAATCCCAAGGAAGCGCGGGTAATTGTAAATAAGGTGATTCTGGCTGCTCAGGCCCGCATTGCAGCCCGTAAGGCGCGTGAGATGGTGCAGCGTAAGAATGTATTATCCGGCACAGGCCTCCCCGGAAAGCTAGCCGATTGTGCTAGTGCCGACCCTTTTATTTCAGAATTGTATTTGGTAGAGGGGGACTCTGCCGGTGGGTCGGCCAAGCAAGGCAGAGATAGAAACTTCCAGGCGATTCTTCCCTTGCGGGGAAAAATTCTTAATGTCGAAAAAGCTCAGGAACATAAGATTTATGAAAATGAAGAGATCAAGAATATGATCACCGCATTGGGTGTAAGCTTTGGTACAGAAGACGGAGAAAAGGCTCTTAATCTTACCAAGCTCAGATATCACAAAGTCGTAATCATGACAGATGCGGACGTGGATGGAAGCCATATTAGGACGTTGATTCTTACTTTTTTCTTTCGCTATATGCGCGAGTTGATAGATCAGGGTTATGTCTATATCGCACTGCCGCCTTTGTATTTATTGAAGAGAGGGAAGGATGAACGATACTGCTGGACAGAAGAAGAAAGAGATGTGATTATAAAGGAATTGGCTAAGGACGGAAAAGAAGATAGTGTGGGAGTGCAGCGCTACAAGGGTTTAGGAGAGATGAACCCGGAGCAGTTGTGGTCCACTACCATGGATCCTGCCAGAAGAACGTTGAAGAGGGTAAGCGTTGAATCAGCCATCGAGGCGGATCATCTTTTCTCTATGCTTATGGGTGATGAAGTAGCCCCCCGAAGAGATTTTATTGAGAAGAATGCGAAATACGCTAAGATTGACATTTGACAGTAAGGATTTTCATCGACTTTGAATTCACAATAAGGTATACAGGAGACGTGACATTTTTTTAACTTGAGAGAATAGAAGTAAATCTGGTTTGACATGGAGAGCATTAATGAAGTTGTGGCGGCTGGTAATCCAACAAAACAGATATTTGAGAGCAATTACATCAGCAGAGATTTAAGCTGGTTACAATTCAACTATCGGGTACTCGATCAGGCTAAACACATTGATCGGAGCATCTTTGACCGCATCAAATTTCTTTGCATAACGGCTTCCAATTTAGATGAGTTCTGTACCATCCGCTTGGGAAGTCTTTACAACTACCTTGATTACGGTAAGGAACGATTTGACTATAGCGGCTTAAGAGAGGCTCCATTTAGGGATTACTTACTCTCACAAATACAAGAACTGGTTCATGAGCAACATGATTACTACCTTAAAAAATTAAAACCACTTTTCGAGAAGAATAACTTTAGCATTTGCGATTACAAATCGCTGTCTCCTGCCGATGCTGAAAAAGTTGATGGCTATTTTAAGAGAGTTATTTATCCCATGCTCACGCCCATGGTGTTTGATAACTACCATACCTTTCCGACACTAAAAAATAATCGTCTGCTTTTTGGGGTTGTCACCAAGGCTCCCAACGAAAATATCAATAACAGGAAAGCCTCATTTATTCAGGTACCGAGTAACATTCCCAGGTTCTATGAAATTTTGGGAATAGATGGTGTAATCAATTTTGTTCCTATTGAAGAAATCATCAAGCATAACATTTACCAGCTTTTTCGAAACATTGAAATTGCGAGTGTTAATTTATTCCGAATCAATAGAAATGGAGACTTCACACTCGAAGAGAGTGAAGATATTGAATCTAATTTTTTAGAAGAACTTAAGCGTAAATTACAAACGCGTAGGACGGGAAGAGTAGTTCGATTGGAGGTGCAGGGTGAACCCGATGAATGGATGATCCGGCAGCTTAAAATTCAGTGGGATCTGGATGACCAGAATATTATCCATGTTCCCGAGAGCAGTCTTGTGGATATCACCGGGTTAACGCAAATCATCAATCACGGAGAATTCAAAAGCAAACGATCTCAGCTTCGCCCTCCGGTGAAGCCATTGACGTTTCCAGAGCAAGGCACACGAGATCTTTTTGAAGTGCTTAAGGAAAGGGATATTTTACTTCATCACCCTTACAATTCCATGGAGCCGGTTCTTGAATTGTTGGAAAAGGCTGCGGATGATCCCTTCGTGCTTTCGATTAAGATAACCATCTATCGGGTAGCAAAAGAATCCAGAGTGACAGCGGCTCTTTTGAAAGCTGCTGAAGCTGGGAAGCATGTTTCTGTTTTGTTTGAAGTAAAGGCTCGCTTTGATGAAGAAAACAACCTGCGGGAAGCACAGCGATTGCAGAAGGCTGGATGTTTTGTTATCTACGGAGTGAATAGTCTGAAGACGCATACAAAACTTTTGCTCATTGTTCGCAATGAACCTGATAAAGTATATCGATATGTCCATCTTTCAAGTGGAAATTATAATGAGACAACTTCCAGACTTTATACGGATATTGGACTACTAAGTACCAATGAGACTTATGCTAATGATGTGTCTGAATTTTTTAATGTCATTACAGGACATTCACAACCAACGGCCTATCAAAATCTGATCACATCCCCCCGGGATATGCGGATTCAGCTTTGCAACCTGGTTCAGCGTGAAGCAGAGAATGCCAGAAATGGTATTCCTTCAGGAATTGTTATCAAACTTAATTCGATACAGGATAAAGAACTCATTGATAACCTTTATTTAGCTTCTCAGGCAGGTGTGAAAATCAAGCTAATTGTAAGGGGAATGTGTTGTGTTCGGCCGGGCCGGACCGGACTCAGCGAGAATATTGAGGTAATCTCAATTGTAGGAGAATACCTGGAGCACTCCCGTGTCTATTATTTTCATAATGCCGGTAATCCTAAAGTATATATAGGCAGCGCAGATGCCATGGTGAGAAGTTTTGACCGAAGAATTGAATCCTTGTTCCTGTTGGAGGCTGAAATGCTAAAGAAACAGACGATGAATATCTTGCGTTATAATCTACGGGATAACGTCAACGCTTATTCCATGAAGGAAGATGGCTCTTATGTGATTAAAGAATTAAACGGAGAACCCCCGTTTAATATTCAAAAGGAATTTTACTCAATTACACCCGAAAAAGTAGTGGATGTAAAGCTTTTTTAAGGGCTAGGATTTTAGCCGAATGGTTTTCCTTCCTTGAGATTGATCTTCCTTATTAATAAACTCAACTTTTTTCTTCTTCGAATTCTGTTCAAAGAGATGGAGCATAATTCCATCCTTAAGACCCACTTCGGGCACCAGGATGGACTTTGAATGTGCCCATTCCATTACTTTGATATAAATGTCGCTGGCAGGTATAATTACATCAGCACGATCGGGGTTCATCTGAAGCTTATAAATCCGATCTTCGATGGAGTAGCTCTCTACCATTTTTTTTATGTCCTTTACCATTTTCAGAGACATCTCCTTACCGGTTTCTAGCTCAGACAGTTCAAATAGTTTACTGATGTTTCCACCCGTCCCTACTGAGGTCAACTTTCCATACGCTTCCTTCACATGATCTTTTATCCACTTCTCCATATCGCGCCACATCACAGGAGAGTCATGATGCTCCAGCACCCTTACAGAACCTATCTTAAATGAACGCGTCTTGATCTTTTTACCATGGGTGTAGAGATTCAATTCTGTACTACCACCACCTACATCAATGTGCAGATACGTTTTGTCCGTAAGGTAAGAGTGGATGGCTTTATTGATTAAATCCGCCTCTTGCTTGCCATCGATGATATTAATGGTGATTCCCAACTCGTCATGGACTTCCTTTGCCAGTTGCTCTCCATTTTCGGATTCACGCATGGCGGAAGTAGCACAAAACATGTAATCATCTACCTCGTAAAGCTCAATGAGAAGCTTATAGGTCTTCATTAGCTTTTTAAACTTCTCTATGCTCTTAGGACTGATTCGGTTGGTTCCGAATACATCATGCCCTAATCGCAATGGAAAGCGCACATATTCCATCTTTTTGAACATGATGGTTGATCCATTGTCGAGAACTGAGGATACTTGAAAGCGAATGGCGTTAGAGCCTATATCAATGGCAGCGAGTTTCAATGAGGAGTAGCGTTTAGTAGTTAACTATTAAACCTCAAAATAAGCACTTTGATTTTTTATTTTACTATAAGATTGCGTTTCTTTGTGATGCTTATCCAGAAAGACTGAGGGACAGGGCCCGTTGAAGTCTTAGCAACCTCCCCGATAGCTATCGGGGTACTTGGTGCTAACTCCCTTTTCTTCTGAACCATCAGGAGGAAGAAGATGAGCGGCCATTCTCTAAGGCTCTTTCTGGATAAGCACAGACTTAACAATGGGAAGAGTGAAAATACAAGATATTTTAAAAGAACGGATACTCGTGTTGGATGGGGCGATGGGCACTATGATCCAGCGTCATCCCCTCGAGGAAGCCGATTTCAGAGGCGAGCGATTCAAGGATCATAAATATCCATTGAAAGGGAATAATGATTTATTGTCGATTACGCGTCCTGACATCATCAAAGATATTCATCGTCAGTATTTTGAGGCGGGGGCTGACATTGCTGAAACAAATACGTTTAGCGGGACCACTATTGCACAGGCAGACTACCACCTTGAAAGCCTGGCGTACGAACTAAATTACCAATCGGCTAAGATTGCCAAAGAAGTTGCCGATGAGTTTACAAAAAGAGAGCCACGAAAACCTCGGTTTGTTGCCGGAGCTATGGGACCCACCAACCGTACGCTTTCATTATCCCCTGATGTTAATAATCCCGGTTACCGTGCTATAACATTCGATGAACTTAAGGTGGCGTATAAGGAACAGGCTAAAGGCCTCATCGATGGGGGTGCTGATCTTATTTTGGTAGAGACTATTTTTGATACACTGAATGCCAAAGCGTGCCTCTTTGCGATACAAGAACTTTACGAGGAGATCGGCAAAGAACTTCCCATCATGGTTTCTGGGACCATTACTGATGCAAGCGGCCGGACTCTTTCCGGACAAACTACTGATGCTTTTCTAATTTCAGTGTCTCATGCTCCCCTGTTAAGTGTAGGGCTGAATTGTGCGTTGGGAGCCAAACAGTTGAGACCCTATTTGCAAATACTAAACGAACAAGCGCCATTCTTTGTCAGCGCTTATCCTAATGCAGGTTTGCCAAATGAGTTTGGTCATTATGATCAAAGTCCGGATGAAATGGCCGAGCAAATTGAAGAATTTTTAAAAGAAGGATTGGTCAATATCGTAGGCGGGTGCTGTGGCACAACTCCGGACCATATTAAGAAGATAGCTGAAGTGGTCGGCAGATATAAACCAAGATTGGTCCATGGTCAGCAGGCAATAGTCCATAGTTGATTAATAATAAAATTTGAGGTATGGCATTTAAGTTTGAGAATTTGAAAGTATGGCAAAGTGCGGTGGAGTTATCCGGGCAGATTTCTGAATTGACTAAGAAATTTCCTAAGGAGGAATTATTTATTTTAACATCACAACTCAAAAGGGCAACAGATTCAATCGCCTTGAATATTGCGGAAGGCTCTACGGGGCAGACCAATCCGGAGTTTAAGAAATTTTTAGGTTATGCCCTTCGATCAGCAATTGAAGTGGTGAGTTGTTTTTATCTAGCAAGGCGAAGAAACTTGGTTAACGATCAGGAATTTGATCACTTCTATAACTATTTAACAACGCTTGTTAAAAGTATTCAGTCACTGCGTAATTCAATTCGCTAATGTACCATCGACCATCAACCATCGACCATGGACCTTTAAAATTAAGCGGACTTGAATCCGTTGTGCTTACGCGCGAATCAAACTTTGTAAATATTGGCGAGCGAACCAATGTAACAGGCTCTGCCCGGTTCTTAAAACTGATCAAGGAAGATAAGTTCGATGAGGCATTGGAGGTAGCACTCGATCAAGTCAGGGGAGGTGCACAGGTTATTGATGTCAACATGGACGAAGGGATGCTTGATTCTAAAGCGGCCATGGTGAAATACCTGAATCTTATGGCATCCGAACCAGAGATTTCAAGAATTCCCGTGATGATTGATTCTTCAAAGTGGGAAGTAATTGAGGAAGGCTTGAAGTGTCTGCAAGGAAAAGGCATCGTTAACTCCATCAGCATGAAAGGTGGAGTAGAGGAATTTAAACGTCAGGCTAAATTGGTGAAGCGCTATGGGGCAGCCACGGTAGTGATGGCCTTTGATGAAGATGGTCAGGCTGATACTTACCAGCGAAGAATTGATATCTGCAAAAGGGCGTATAATATATTGGTTAACGAAGTTCATTTTGCCCCACAGGACATAATTTTCGATCCAAATATTTTTCCCGTGGCCACAGGAATCGATGAACATAGAAATTATGCCTTGGATTTTTTTAAGGCGGCTAAGTGGATTCGGGAAAACCTTCCTCATGCGCACGTAAGTGGAGGCGTTAGTAACGTCTCATTCAGCTTTAGGGGGAATCAGAAAGTACGCGAAGCGATGCATTCGGTTTTTCTCTATCATGCTATCCAGAACGGTATGGACATGGGCATTGTAAACCCTACGATGTTGGAGGTATACGATGAGATTCCTAAAGATCTTCTTGAACGAGTCGAAGATGTTTTGTTAAACAGGAGGGAAGATGCCACGGAAAGGCTTCTGGAATTTGCCGAGACCGTAAAGGGTTCAGCAAAGAAGAAAGAGGTTGATGATGAATGGAGAAACGGGTCGGTGGAGGATAGAATAACCCATGCCTTGGTAAAAGGTATCATTGATTTTGTCGATGCCGATACAGAAGAAGCTCGTTTAAAGTATGGCAAGCCGTTGAACGTCATTGAAGGTCCATTGATGGCCGGGATGAACGTGGTCGGAGATTTATTTGGAGCGGGTAAAATGTTTTTGCCACAAGTGGTGAAGAGTGCTCGCGTTATGAAAAAATCAGTTGCTTATCTCACGCCTTTTTTGGAGGAAGAAAAAAGGCAAACAGGGAACACGGGCCAGGTGGCTCCTAAGATTTTATTAGCGACCGTAAAGGGAGATGTGCATGACATTGGAAAGAATATAGTAGGCGTTGTGTTGGCCTGCAACAACTACGATGTGATTGACTTGGGTGTTATGGTTCCAGCTGAGAAAATCCTGGAAGCGGCCAGACGTGAAAAAGTAGATGTGATTGGTTTAAGTGGATTGATTACTCCTTCCCTGGATGAGATGGTGCATTTTGCCAAAGAGATGGAGCGGGAGAAAATGACGTTACCGCTGTTGATAGGAGGGGCCACCACTTCACGGATACATACGGCTGTTAAGATCGATCCTGTTTATTCGGGTCCAGTCGTCCATGTCTTGGATGCATCACGTTCTGTTCCGGTAGCCAGCGAATTGATTAATCCCAAGACCCGAGGCGACTTCCAAACAAAGATGAAGTTGGAGTATACCAATATGAGGAAGGACCATGAGAACAGGCAGCAGTTGAAAAATTATATCCCTTTAGTCGAGGCTCGGAAGAATAAAGTAAAAATCGATTGGGATAAATTTGAACCGCACAGACCTACCTTTCTGGGTAAGAAGATTTTGCTTGACTTCCCTCTTGCAGAGATCAGTAAATTCATCGATTGGACTCCGTTTTTCCAAACGTGGATGTTGGCCGGTCGTTATCCGGCTATTCTTGAAGACGCTGTCGTAGGTGTTGAGGCAAAAAAACTTTTTGCTGATGCACAGGTTATGCTTAAGAAGATTATCAGTGAAAACAGGTTGCATGCGAATGGTGTATTTGCCTTTTATCGGGCCAACACCAATGATAAAGATGACGTTATTCTTTATCAAAATGGAAAGGAATTTAGAAAACTTCATTTCTTACGTCAGCAAAATAAGAAGGCTCAAAATCTTCCAAACTTCTGCCTGTCAGATTTCATTGCGCCAACCTCAAGCGGTAAACAAGATTACATTGGCATGTTTGCCGTAACAGCAGGAGTGGGGATTGAGAAAATTTTAGAGGAGTTTAAGGCTCAGCATGATGACTATTCGGATATCATGGTAAAGGCCTTGGCAGATCGCCTGGCCGAAGCCTTTGCGGAATGCTTGCATGCAAAAGTGAGAAGAGAATACTGGGGATATGCTTCCCATGAGGCCTTAAGTAATGAGCAAATGATTCACGAGGAGTATGATGGTATCCGGCCAGCACCCGGTTACCCGGCTTGCCCTGATCACACAGAGAAGCAAACTATATTTGAATTGTTGGATGCTGAAAAAGAGGCAGGGATCATGTTAACAGAATCTTTTGCCATGTATCCGGCCTCATCGGTTAGCGGATATTACTTTTCTAACTCAGCGTCAAAGTATTTTGGATTAGGCAACATTGATAAAGATCAAGTCATTGAATATGCAACTCGAAAGGAAAAACCGGTAGCGGAAATGGAAAAATGGCTTTCGCCAAATTTATCCTACAATTGATAGATTCGTTGATGAGATGATTTGAAGATTCGTAGATGAAATACATATTACCCGATTTGAATTAAGTAATCACCGAATTGATGCATTAACAAATTACCGAATTATTACTATGAAAGTAACAGAACACATAAAGAACGCCAACGGCAAAACGCTTTTCAGCATCGAAATTCTTCCTCCCTTAAAAGGAGAGAATATCCGTACACTGTTTGATAATATGGACCCATTGATGGAGTTTAAACCTCCGTTTATTGACGTTACCTATCATCGGGAGGAGTATGTTTATAAGAAGAAGGATAATGGACTTTTAGAAAAGCGATCCACCCGTAAGCGCCCAGGGACGGTAGGAATATGTGCAGCCATTCAAAATCATTACAAGGTAGATACCGTGCCTCATATTATCTGCGGGGGTTTTAGTAAGGAAGAAACAGAGAATGCCCTTATTGACTTACAATTTTTGGGAATAGATAATGTGCTGGCATTGCAGGGAGATGCAATTAAAAGTGAAGCGCGCTTTGTTGCTGAACCGGATGGGCATAAATATGCTTCTGAATTACTAGGCCAAATCGTGGCCATGAATAACGGAAAGTTCATTGAAGAAGAATTGCAACATCCCAATCCTACCAATTTTTGTGTGGGCGTGGCAGCTTATCCTGAAAAGCACTTTTCTTCCCCTAACCTAAAGACGGATATCAAATACCTGAAGCATAAAGTAGATTTAGGAGCAGAGTATATCGTAACACAAATGTTTTTTAATAACGAGAGGTATTTCGAATTTGTGAAACTCTGCAGAGAGAATGATATTCATATCCCTATCATTCCGGGAATCAAGCCAATCACTGCAAAAGTTCAGACGACAGTGCTTCCTACCATATTTCACATTGATCTGCCTGATGAGTTGGCGGATGAAATAGAGAAGTGTAAAGACAATACCGCTGTAAAGCAGGTGGGAATTGAATGGACCATAAGACAATCAAAAGAGTTGATGAAGTTTGGTGTGCCCACGTTGCATTATTACTCGATGGGTAAATCTGATCCAATTTATAAGATTGCGAGAGAGTTATTTTAGAAAGCACTGTCCGGTCAATTGATGTTGTTCCATAATGAAGTCAAGAAATGCATATTGTCATTTTTTTTATATTTGAGTAATGAATGTCACCAAAAGGAGACAAAATGAAAAGGAATTTGAGAATTGGACTAAAACATCTGGTGGAGGCAGGCAGTATTGGTTTGATGTGATGGGACGAAACGGAGGTAAAGCACGATATGTCAAAGAGGTTGATCTCAATGAAACAACCATAGCATTTTGGCAGGAGGTTTTTGATATACACGGAACAATGATTGAGCTACATGAAAAGTTTCCAATTGACAAGGGACATATAAAAATTGTACTATGATAACAAAGCAATCTATCGCCATGCGGCTTTTAGCTTACATGAAGCATGAGATCAACCTGCCACAGTTAGTGACTTGGTCGGAAAACGCTATTATGCAGGGAGGCTTTGAGCCCGGAAGCGAAGGAGAGATTAAAATTGTATTAGGTAAGCTAGGCCTTGCTGATGTAAACAACTTTGGCCTGCTTTGGGAAGATTGTGAGCAGTTGATGGCACAATTAGGATATAAAGTGAAAATCGAGGCGGCCTTAGTGGCTTAATAGATTATAATTTGACTTGCCAACGTTAGCATTTCTACTCCATGGGTAAATCTGATCCGATTTACTGAATAGCCGGAGAGTTATTTTGAGCATTTGGAATTTTTAGTTCTTCTAAAACCTGACGTATCATGGTAGTCTTGCCCACCTGGCGCGGGCCATAGATTGCCTGAATGAGCTTTCTGGGCTCCATCAGTCTTTTCATAACTAATTGATAGTGAGTTCTTTTTATTGAATTAATCATTTTACTCAACATATTGAGTAAAATGTAATGAGCGCCTATTTTTTTGACCCTAAGAATGCCTGATTTACTGAATAGCCAAGGAATTGTTTTAAGCAAACAAAAAAAAGGGGCGAGAGCCCCTTTAATTTTCTATTAGTTAAGATCAGTTAAGGTATGGGTAGACCTGTTCCTTTGTATTGACTAATATCCGTCAACGGTACTGTTGCTCCAAATTTTTCGTTGATAGCGGCAATAAACACTCGTGATAAGAATGCGTAGCCGCGACTATTTGGATGGACACCATCTTCAGAATAGATTCCTGTAGGAGGGGCAAGACTAGGTGTTATAGTTACGCCATTATAGACACCCGCTTTATTGGTAACAAGAGTTGCTAAAGCAGCGCTAACATCAGCTAGAGCAAGTCTTGTGGAATTTGCCGTAACATAATCCTTTACAGTTGTGTTAAAAGCCTCCCTTGCAGCCATAATAGCGGTAATCTCGCTAGGGATAAGCACACCGGCATCGCCCAAAGGAACAGTGACTCCGTTTACTTTTGTCGGATCGCCACCAACAAGCGTTCCTAAGACTGATCCGGTACCTAATGGTATAATATCAGTAGCTGTTGTTTGCCGAACCTTCTGATAAGGTGCAAGAGCTGTGCGTTGGCCTGCCGTAATAGCCCCAACGCCTAATAATCCATCAAAATAGGGTCCTAGGTCAGTCAGGGTTTCATCAGTGATAAGAATCTTATTGGTACAACTTGCAGTAAATGTGACTTTGCGAGTACCAATTTCTGCTTTAAGTGCATCATTAATTCCAAATGCCACTGCGTTAGCAATTAATCCATCAAGCGCTGCATTATAACCGGCAAAGCCTGTACTGACTGCAGATGCAGTTGCAGCATCCAAGGGAATTGGATTATACTTTACAGAGGTAAAATGGGGCATTACAAAAATATCCGGAAAATTACCTACAACTCCCTTAAGATTTGGATTGGAAGCAAGCAATCCGGTAGTTGGGCTGAGTGCGGCATTGTAATACGCACTAAAAAGTCCGGAAGAAGTTAAGGGTGCTTTAGTTGGATCTGCGCCAAAAGCCGCGTACAAAAAGAAATCATCAAGGCCCAACCAAAACATGAAGAATGTTCCTTGGGCAGCTGCTACATCTCCAATGATTGTTGTTGTACCACCGGGTGGAGGAGCTAATCTTGCATAGAACGGACTAAATCCAACAGCGGGATTCGGTACAGCCCAGTTACCGGTGGCGGTAGTCAATGCCTGACCAAGCGTGATTGCAGGAACTCCGAAATTGTTAAGAGTTGTTTTTCCTCCAGTATAAATGAATGCCGGGTTCAATGATGGGTTTGGAACTGCCTCAAGATTACCTACATCATATTTTTGGGCCGTTGGCTTGGGAGAGATTTTTCCCGTAGCGCAATCAGGTGTAGTACTATTTTGAAGTAGCAATCTTCCAATAACTTTACTATCTGTGCCTGGATTCGGTGTAACGAATAGATTGTAACCTAAGGTAGCCTTAATATCAGGTTGAATAAAAGCACCTCCACCTACACCAGATATAGCAAATTGTTTAGCCATAATAGCGGGTAAAGAATTGGTCTGTCCTTCTGTAAACAAAGCTCCGCCTTGCATTCCGGCAACAAACGAATTACCGATGGCAATAAATTTTGTAAAATCAGCGGTACCCTTAGTCCCGGTAATAGGATCTGGTGTTACTGGAACCTCTGGTTCAGGAACAATTGGTTCTTGCTTACACGACCCCACCAGGAGGACCGTGATCAGGAGAATATAGAGATATTTAGTGTTTTTCATATCTGTAGTTTTATGATTCACGGATTATTTAAAGAATTCGTCAAAAGTGAGTGTGATATAGTATTGCTGGCCCACATAAGGTGCGCCAAGGTTAGTACGATAGTCACCACCTCCGATATTAGTTGCTCCAATTTTTACCATGGATTTAATGGCAGACATTTTGTAGTTAAGCTGAGCGTCCACTACACCAAATTCAGGTACTTCCCAAACCCCAAAGGAGGATTCCCACAGATACTTATACTGCCATCTGTAGTTAACATTGAAGCCAAGGTTCTTGGTTATTTTTCTGTTACTCAGGCCGACACTGACTTTATTCTTAGGTGTATTAAACCCTGCCCTGAAATCTACAGATTCATTAGCATCAAACGTTGCCCAGCTCCAGTTCCCACTCACAACAAAGTTTTTAGGGAGACTATAGGAAGCTCCTAATCCAACACCCATTGATGTGACTTTCTGTGTAGAGTTTGTATAAGGAGAGAATAAGGTGCCAGCTTTAACGGCATTACCTTGGTGAGTGGTAGCGTTCTTGGAAACCACAGGCTCACCTCCGATAAAGTTCTTATAGCTGGTGTAATAGCCACTCAGATCAATGAGTAGCTTCTTATTAATGATACCTTTGTAGCCAAGCTCATAGGATTGTAACTGCTCGGGTTGCACATAGTCAAAGTCTGAAGTTTGTAAAAGACTTGCATTTCCACCTGTTGGTGCACCTGTGATAGGATCTAAGCTCCCACCCGAAGCACGATAGGCATCATAAGATACTTTACTATAAGCGCCACCATTGTGAATTCCATAGCGCTCAGCATTGGCCTTTGTACTTCCTACGAGCGTTCCACCAGAAGAGGGGAAATAAATAAACTGAGCCTGGGTATCTGGATTTCTAAAACCAGTTTGGAAAGAAGCCCTGATGTTTTGATCACCTGAGAAACTATAAACTGCTGAAATTCTAGGTGTCACTTGACCATCAAAGTTTTCGTTCTTATCATAACGAAGTGAACCCGTTAGTTTTAGAGCGTCTGCAAATGTCTTGGCAATCTGAGCATATCCACCAAATTCGTCAATTTTTATTCGCTTAAAATTTACTCCATCATCGGGCGCCTCATTAAAGATGGTGCCTGAAGAGTATAAATCGTACTGACGGTAATTACCACCAACTTGTACTTCCGCCCACTTAATTTGATCAAAGAACTTATAGTTGAACTCTACATGTCTTAATTTTGAATTGTCTTTAAATGAAGATCCTCCAGCTGCTCCGACAGGGGTTGTTTGAAAGAAATTATCCCTAACCGCCTTAGCTTTGTCAATAAATTCCTGGGAGCCTGGTGCAGGCCGAGGCGCTAACGGATTATTGTCTGCTGCATTTCTTGCGGCAGCATGTGCTTGCGTTACATCACCTGCAGTTACCCCCGGCACATATCCCTGAAGGGCGAGCACGTAAGTCTGGGCGTAAAGAGGTGCCCATTGCGCTGCTGTTGGACTGATTGTCTCATTTAAGTAAATTCCCAATGCACCTAAGTTGTAAGATTTACCCGCATCTGTTGCAGTCTGATAAGCTCTAATAAAGAAATTGTCACCCTTCAATTCAAGTTTATGGAATTGCTGAGAGAAGTCACGCAGCGCATACTTTTCAGTTCCCTGATACACAGAACTTCCACCGCCATATCTGTAGTTATAGATGGCTTCGATTTTATCATTAATTCTATAATGAAGAGCGGCATCTCCCTTTATACTTTTCGCATCGCGATCATCTGAGTAGGCCTTCAACAAGTCTTCTTCTTTATAGCCTGTTCTTCTAAGATCCAGCGTACCGAAGGTACCTCCGATAGGAACGGGTATTGGAAACTCATCACCGTAAGTATTAAGCCCATCGAAGTTTGCCTTACTACTTAAGTCGGTCTTCGATTCAGGATTATTCCGATCGGTTTTATAATCATTACCCAGCCAATCCGTTGCGCTCATGTAGGAGAAATTCAATTTGAAAGCAAATTTATTGTTGAACGCCTTAGCATAGCGTATGCTGTATTGAGACAATGCATTTGATCCTCCTGCATCGGAACTGGTTTGTCCTAATTTAACTTGTGCACTTAGCCCTTGATATTCAAAGGGATTTTTACTTCTCATCAGCATAATACCATTAAATGCATTGGGGCCGTACAGCGCAGAGGCAGCGCCAGGCACTAATTCAACACTTTCAGCATCTAGTTCTCCAATACCAATTAGGTTACCAGTTGGAAAGTTAAGTAAGGGCGCCTGGGTGTCCATTCCGTCAACCAATTGTACAAAACGAACGTTGGCAATAGTGGCAAAGCCTCTCGTGTTAAGTGAGGTTAAGTTTAAACTGCCAGAGTTAGCCTGAACTCCTTTAATGTTTGCCATGGCATCATAAAAGTCAGGAGTTGCAGATTGGCGAATGGCCAAGACGTCCATTTTCTCAATCGTCACGGGCGATTTCAAAATACTTTCTTCCACACGTGAAGCAGAAACAACCACTTCTTGTCCTAGCAGCAACTGCTCTTCCATCACAAGGTCAAGGCCAGTTGTGTTCGCATCTTTTATTTCAATCTCCTGAGTTTTGAACCCAATGAAAGAGAATGAAAGCGTAAAAGGTGGAGACTGACTTACTTTAAGATTAAATTGGCCGTTGGTGTCGGAGATAGTCCCCGCAACACGGCCTTTGACTATGATATTTACACCGGCAAGAGTTTCACTGGTGGTTCCGTCTTTAACCGTGCCGGATACGGTACTCTGCGCCAGGGCAGTTGCTCCACCTACCAACAACAGGATGACAGGTAAGAACGCTTTTAAGTAGAACTTCTTCATAAGCGGAAAGGTTAAGTTTTTTTTAAATCTACAAGATTTTTGCAAAAAACAAACGATTGTGAGAGCCCTTTTTTGCTATCGATTGAAAAAAAACAGAGCAAAAAAGAAGTGAAATTCTTGCTTTTAGGATTTGGATGCACTCACCATTTTCACCAGTTTTTCGCAAAGGGCATTCATTTCATTGGCCATGACTTCATCGCCTGTAGAAGTAAGAGAACTTTGGGCTAACCCTCCGAGGCAATCAATATAAAAACGCCTCATATCTTCTACGGGCATGTCTTTGGTCCAGAGGTCTATACGTAGTGTATTTTTTTGTTCGTGGTCCCACAACGAGATGCTTATAGATTTTGATTCTGAAATTCCATCTGGTTTATCTGTTGCCTCCCAGGTGATTTTCTCAGGCACGTTATTGTCGTCTAGTTCAATGGAGAATTGGATGGAAGATTTTTTCATTTACTTTTTTCAATTATTCTTTTCCTGTCAAAGGATCTTTTTCACTTTTACTACCTGACCGGAGAATGAATAGATTACATCAGATCTTTTCATTCGATCGCGAACTTTACGTGCAAAATCTAACCGCTCAATAGGGGAGAATCTTAGAAATGCTTCGTCCTTTTGCTTTTGTTCTTCCTCAAAAGTAGTTTTAACAACTTTGTTAATCATTTGCCAAAGTTAGAGAAGGTAGATGGCTTATAAAAGCATCTCAGGCACATCATTTTCAGCAATTAACTTTCCGGCAGTCGCATTTTTTATTTGCTCAACTGAAATACCCGGTGCTCTTTCAAGGAGTTTGAATCCTCCTGTCGGTAGCACATCCAACACCGCCATATCGGAAACAATCCTTCTTACACACCTTAATCCGGTGATGGGTAAGGTGCATTCTTTAAGAAGCTTAGAAGCACCTTCCTTACTGCAATGCTGCATGGCAACGATAATGTGCTTAGCCGAAGCTACTAAGTCCATAGCGCCTCCCATTCCTTTCACCATTTTACCAGGCACTTTCCAATTGGCAATGTCACCGTTCTCAGACACTTCCATCGCGCCAAGAATCGTTAAGTCAACTTTGCCGCTGCGGATCATTCCAAAACTTTCAGCTGAACTAAATAAGGCGGAGCCGGGCATCATGGTGATAGTTTGCTTTCCGGCATTGATTAAATCGGGATCAACGTTTTCTTCCTTGGGAAAAGGACCGATTCCCAGCAATCCATTTTCAGATTGCAATACGACATCTATATTTTTAGGAATGTAATTGGCTACCAGCGTAGGGATTCCAATGCCAAGATTGATGTACATCCCATCTTTTACTTCCTGCGCTATTCGCTTTGCGATTCCTATTTTATCTAACATAAATTGATTTGAAGATTAGCTGATTTGAAAATTTGAGGATTAAACTTTAGAGGAGCTAATTATCTTTGAAATTATGCGAATGATACTCCGTAATTCTTCTAACATTAATTCCGGATTAGCGTAATGCTCTGATTCTTTACAAAGCAAAAGCCAATATTCCGTTTCGTCCGCCTCTTTCGCGGCTATTTTGAATTTATGAATGAAATCTGCTTTGCTCTCAGCATTCTGCGCTTCTCTTACATTGGCACCAATTGAAGTTCCTGATTTCAACAATTGTCTGGCGAGTACATATTTTTTGCTGCTTTCAAGCTTCTCGCAAAAATCGAGAATAGCAAGAGAGAATTTAAAAGTAAGGTCAACAATTAGATTGTCCTTGTCATTCCTCATCACTGATATTTTCAAATTTTCAAATCAGCATATTTTCAAATTTTTGAAATAGTTCTTTGTTCAATCCTCTTTTCATAATTTTCGCCTTGAAAAATCCGATGAACATAGATTCCGGGTGTGTGAATCATGTTGGGATCAAGCTGCCCTACCTGAACAAGTTCTTCTACCTCGGCAATGGTAATCGTTCCGGCTGAGGCCATCATCGGGTTAAAGTTACGCGCGGTGCCTTTGTAAATTAAGTTCCCTGTCGTATCTCCCTTCCATGCCTTAACGATTGAAAAATCAGCCCTCAACCACTTCTCCATCAGGTAAATTTTTCCTTCAAAAGTTCTTGTCTCTTTCCCTTCAGCGACCTCTGTACCGACACCGGCAGGAGTGAAGAAGGCCGGTATCCCTGCACCTCCGGCTCGCACTCGTTCTGCCAGCGTGCCTTGCGGAATCAATTCCACTTCCAATTCACCAGAGAGTAATTGTCTTTCAAATTCGGCATTTTCTCCTACGTAAGAAGAGATCATCTTTTTTACCTGACGTGTTTTAAGCAAAAGACCAATACCGAAGTCATCTACACCTGCGTTATTTGAAATGCAGGTTAAACCTTTGATGCCCCTTCGCAATAGTGCCGAAATACAATTCTCAGGAATACCACATAGCCCAAATCCGCCAAGCATCATCGTGACGTTATCTGGAATGTCTTTGACCGCTTCATCAGCATCTTTCACTACTTTATTAATCATGACAGGTATTGATAAATTTTTAAAGTTAGATTACAACTTCCCTTTCAACGCGATTAAAGCTAACTCCTTATCTTTATGAAGTTGAACTTTTAACTCTTCGAGGTCTTTAAATTTCGAATCTGTGCGGAGTAATTTTTCAAAAGATACCTTCAGTTCTTCTCCATAGATTTCTTTTTCAAAGTTAAAAATATTCACTTCAATGGATCTTTTGCTTCCATCGACAGTTGGTCGATTGCCAATGTAGAGCATTCCGCCATACTGTGCAGTAGCATGGGTAACGGTTACCGCATAAATGCCTTCGGCAGGCACCAGTTTATAGTGGGAATCGATGTCAATATTTGCTGTTGGAAATCCTAAGACACGACCGAGTTTGTCTCCCTTAACAACACGACCAACGATAGAATAGGTTCGACCAAGAAAGTGTGCAGCTGTTTCAACGTCACCTTCTTCAAGAGCTTTTCTAATCTTTGATGAACTAACTCCAATATGATCAATATCCTGTCGGGGAATTTCTTCTACTTCAAATCCAAGAGTAGGGCCGTTGGCTTTAAGTTCCTCAAAACTTCCCTCACGATTTTTACCAAATCGATGATCGTAGCCAATTACCAGTTTGCGTGTGCCAATCCTGTTCACTAATATTTGGGTGATAAACTCCGCAGAATGAAGTTGCGAAAATTCTTTTGTGAAAGGTATTCGAATAAGGTGTTGAATTCCTTGTTCCTTCAACAGCTCCGCTTTCTCTTCAAACGTGTTGAGCAGTTTAAGAGCCCCATCATTGGGTTTCAGAACAAGCCTGGGGTGAGGCCAAAATGAAATAACCACCGTTTCTCCAGAATTTTTAGAAGCGATTTCTTTTAGTCGTGAAAGAATTCGTTGATGTCCCACATGAACGCCATCGAATGTACCACTGGTAACCACTGCAAATTGTAGTTTAGTGAAATCATCAATGTTGTGATAAATTTTCATGAGTCTTTCACAATTTCATATTGCCTGATCAACCTGTTCAACGGTCAAAGCATCTGCTAATTTAAACGTACCAATCCGGGTTCTGCAAAGTTCGGCAAGGTAGGCCCCAACACCCAAGGTATTTCCAAAATCTCTTGCTAAACTTCTAATATAGGTTCCCTTAGAGCAAACTACTCTAAAATGGATTTCAGATTTTTCAATGGAAACAATTTCAAATTCGCTGATGACAATTTCTCTTGCTTTCAATTCAACGTCTTTTCCCTCCCGGGCCAATTCATAAGCACGTTTCCCATCTATTTTTATGGCAGAGTGAAGCGGAGGAATCTGGCTAATAGTTCCAATGAACTGTTTAGCTGCAAATTCGATTTCATTGCTCGTAATATGACTGATGTCCAAAGCAACAGTTGGTTTAGTCTCCATGTCATAGGATGGCGTTGTCTGTCCTATGATAAATTTCCCAGTATATTCTTTCTCCATGGCCTGGTATTCGTCAATGCGCTTTGTCATTTTACCGGTGCAGAGAATTAATAAGCCAGTTGCCAGTGGATCAAGAGTTCCCGCATGGCCTATTTTTTTTATTTTAAGAATATGTCTCAACTTCTTCACCACGTCAAAGGAGGTCCATCGAAGAGGTTTATCAATGAGCAGGACCCTATCTTCCGTGACTTCCACTAGACAATTGATAATTGGATACCTAAATAATAAAAAATAAGAATGAGTAGGCCAACAAAGATACGGTAGTAGCCAAAAACTCTAAAGCCATGTTTCGTAAGGAAGGTGATTAATGATTTAATCGCAAAGATGGCCACCACAAAAGCTACCACATTTCCGAAGAGAAGAATTTTTATGTCTTCATTTTCAAAACTATTTCCGAGGCTATAAAATTTGTAAAGCTTATAAGCGGTGGCGGCAAACATGGTAGGCACTGCGAGAAAGAATGAAAATTCCGCTGCCGATTGCTTGTTGAGTTTTTGTGTCAGCCCTCCAATAATGGTGGCAGCAGAGCGAGAAACACCAGGTACCATGGCGATGGTTTGGAACAAGCCTATTTTAAAGGCAGTAGGGTAGGAGATTTCAGTTAATCCGTCCTTCTCAGTTTCCTGGAACAATTTGTCAATAAACAAAAATAGAATTCCACCCAGCACAAGAGTGTATCCAACAACATCAACACGCTCAAGTAACAAATCGATGTAATCATTCAGTAAAAGTCCTACTACTGCTGCCGGTATAAACGCAATCAATAGTTTGCCATAAAAGCTAAGTATTTGGTTTAAGTCTTCTACCGGTAGAAATTTTCTCCAGTACAAAACAATGACAGAAAGAATTGCTCCAAATTGAATTGATATTGTGAACGTCTTGGTAAAAGGCTCGGAAGCAATTCCCATAAACGAAGAAGCGATGATCATGTGTCCTGTGGAAGAGACCGGTAAAAACTCGGTAAGGCCTTCTACGATGGCCAGGATGAGTGCTTCAAAAAAGGACATGAACGAATAGCTAAGATTTTTCTTTTGGCGTATGGAGAATGGCGAAAATCTCTACGATGAACCCCGAGATAACAATAATAGGCCCTAAGGTGATTCCCATAAAACCAAATCCATGTTGCTCTTTATCCATCGCCATAATGGTGTAGCCCAAGGCAATGACAACCAGGCCAATGACCATCAGCTGATAATTCTTTTTTCCGAAGGGGAGTTTGCTCATGTTAATACAATTCGTCCAGTGAAAGTTTTAGGTATTTTCGTACGGCCCGGTAGGTACTGATAACAGCAACCAACATTCCAACAATGATAAGTGCACCAAGTAATACGGTGATTCGATTAGAATTTTGAATAAGGCTGAGGTCTTCTATTCTTTTGTTGGCAAATGAAACCAATAGCATTAAAAGTCCTGATGCAATAATTCCTGCCAGTAGCCCATGAAGCGATGCTCTGAGGAGAAAGGGTTGTTGAATAAACCAACGTTTAGCACCAACGAGCTGCATACTTCGGATCAAAAACCGCTGAGAGAATAGAGCAAGTCGCAATGTATTGTTGATTAATAAGACAACGGTTATCAACAAAAGAGAGGCAATGCCTGCCAGAATGAGTCCAATTTTTGTCACATTCTTATTAATGGACTCAATTACATTCTCAACATAATACGCTTGAAACACACCACTGATTTTTTCGACCTCTCCTTTAATCTTACTCATACTTGCTTTATCGTGATAGGCGGGGTCTACGGTGATTAAAAAGGCATCCCTCAACGGATTTTCTCCAAGAAATTTTTGAAAATCTTCACCCGTATCCTTAATAAATTGCCTGGCGGCATCCTCTTTTGAAATAAATTGAATTGATGCCTGGGGATTTTTTCTGGAAATGAAATAACGGGAAGATAGGTTTTTCTGAATCTGAAGATGCTGGGCTTCGTTGATATGGTTTTTAAGGTAGACCTGGATTTTAACGTTCTCTCTTACCACACGTTCCAACTCCTTTGAATAGATTAATAGAAGGCCGAAGACACCAATCACAAATAGCGCCAGCGCAATGCTGAGCACAACACTGATATAAGGGTAGCTCCCCAATTTCTTCTTCCTGACTTTAAATTTGGGCTTTTCTGTGGTCATTCAGCCCCAAAGATAGCTACGATTTGATCAGGATTGAAAGGATATGAGTTTTGGAGAAAAAAAATATGCCAGAAGATCTGGCATATTTTTCATTAACTGGATTGGGGCCTACTTCGTGGGCTATTGATTTCGATAGTCTTTTAATTTCTTAAGTAGTATTCCGTCACGTATAGGCTGAAGTGAAGTGATCTTCTTTTGCTTTTCATCCAACATAAAGTAATTGTCTTTGTAGAAAAGGAATACTGATTTCTTATCGCCATTGATTTCGAGAATCTCATAAAGCCCCTTATCAAAGGATCCATAGAGTAAAAGTTTGCCTTGTGTAAATTGATAGTGGAAGGAATACTTTTTGTTGGAAGAATCCATCGCTACTTCGATGTGGGAATTGGTAACGCCAGAATTGTTGTTTTGCCCTTTTACAATATCAGTAGAAGAATTTTCAACCAATTCATCAGAAGGATCAGTCACTTCTATCTTGGGTTGATTTGGAGTGATCGGTTTTATTGATTCTTTTTTAACCTCCTTCTTCCTTATTTCTATTTCTGACTGAGCCTGGGCTGATTGCTTTTCTAACTCCTTATTTTCTATTACAGGAACGTCATCTTGTTGAATAGGGGCAGTAATTTCATTTTGTGTAATACTTACTTCTGGCTTCTTTTCTAACTCCTCAGGCTTCAAATAGAAATATAAAGCAGTTCCAACAAGAGCTGCTGTACCAACTATGGCAGCGAGTTTAGCTGCTGAAATTCCGGTTGTGTACCCACCTGAAATAGGGACATTATTAAGCATTGCTTTAAGCTCAGCCGCTCTGGCTTTCCTCACACTCCCAAGAATTTGCTTCTGCAATTCAACGTCTGCCTTCAAGGCAGAATCGGAATTCATTTGTGCTTCAAATGAAGCTTTTTCCTGCTCTCCAAGACGATTGGTTAAAAAATCGTCTATTAATTCAAAATTGCTCATATTCTTAATCTAAAAAGTCTTGCTCAGAATACTGAGTCTTAACAAGTTCATCTAATTTTTGTTTGCACTTATACTTCTTTGTTTTGGCGGTATCGGTATTAGCAAAACCCAATTTATCTGCTATTTCCTGCATCGACATTTCATCAAAATAATAGTACATAAGCACTTTTTTGCATGTTTCACCTAGCTGATTCATGCATAGAGCGATAATCTTTTCACGTTCCGGACTATCCATATCGATAGACACTGCGTTGTCTTTTTCTTCACTCGAAAGTCGTTTCTTTCGATCCAGCTCTTTTCTCCACAGATTTTGACAAATGCTGTAGACATAGGTACTTATTTTCGAGGTCAGAACCAGATTTCCCGATCGTGCTTTCTGCCAAAAAACCACCAGGGCATCCTGATAAACATCTCTGGCTTCATCCTCAGTTCCACTATTCGTGATCACCAGCTTGATCATCATCCGATAGTACTTTTTATAAATGAATTCCAAAGCTTTTTCGTCTCCCTTCTGGATCCGTTCAAAAATCTCTTTTTCGTTCATTTCTGCGCTTAACTTGAATACTCGTATCGCCACGGATGGTAACCTTTAGGTAAGGTGAAGGGAGTTTATAGGGAGGTAAAGATCACTATTTTTCGATAATTGGTTATTATGACCCGATAGCTAAATAACTTTTAGCCAGGTTTGAGTCCGATAGAACGGGCCTATGTAGCCCCTCACTTTGAGTTTGCCAGCCTCAAGCCAAACTTTGCACCGGTATACCTTCCCAACTTCTGGATCGAGGATACTTCCACCGCTGTACTCATCATCATCTTTTGCCATTTCCTTAATTATCTCCATTCCAATGATTTTTTTATTGAATCGCGCATCTTCAGGACTACACTTGTCACAAATGGGATCAGGGTCTTCTTCCGGCTTGGGAAATAGCTTGATGATCTTTCCATATATTTTTCCCTCTCGTTCTATGATTTCCACGATAGACCTTGGGTCCCCTGTATTATCATCAACTGATTTCCATTTGCCAACAATGCTACTTTGAGCAGAGGCTACGGCAGAAACGCAAGATACCACCAGGATAATCACGTTGATTTTCATTTACTAAAAATAGCAAAAAAAAAGCCATGCTATCCGCATGACTTTTCCAGTTGGGTGAGTCTGGTTATTTTACTTCAGTTGTGGTCAATGTGCTCACTACTTCAACTTTAGTTTTTATTTCTTCCTTCTTCATAGAGGCAGAAGGTTGGTCAGGCACCAAAAGTGGCGCAATAACCAAGGCCACCACTGACATCAGTTTTAATAAGATATTTAACGATGGACCTGAAGTGTCTTTGAATGGATCTCCTACGGTATCTCCAACAACGGCAGCCTTGTGTGGCTCTGATTTTTTGTAATACATCTTACCGTTGATCTCTACACCTTCTTCAAAGCTCTTCTTGGCATTGTCCCACGCCCCACCGGCATTAGATTGGAAGATAGCCATCAGTACGCCTGTTACGGTGACACCGGCAAGCAATCCACCGAGCGCTTCAACACCCAATCCAGGCATAAATGCTACGGCAACAGGAACCACTACGGCCATCACACCAGGGAGAACCATTTCCCTTAAAGCCGCTTTAGTTGAAATTTCAACGCACTTACCATACTCGGCTGAGCCATCGGCATCATGGAAGGTTTTTTGTTCATCGGATGACCATTCACTAACAGGCTTGTCACCATTTTTTTTCATTAACGCAAGCGCTGCTTTTAATTTAGGTATGTCGTTGAATTGCCTTCTTACTTCTTCAATCATAGCCATTGCTGCGCGACCAACAGCACCCATGGCAAGAGCTGAGAATACAAATGGCAGCATACCTCCAATGAATAAGCCAGCCATTACGTTTGCTTTAGAAACGTCAATCGTGCTGATCTTTGCAGTGGTCATGAAAGCACCAAATAAAGCAAGAGCAGTAAGTGCTGCTGATGCGATTGCAAAACCTTTTCCAATGGCTGCGGTGGTATTACCAACCGCGTCCAATTTATCCGTGCGTTGACGAACTTCTTTAGGAAGGTCAGACATCTCAGCAATACCACCGGCATTGTCGGAAATTGGTCCATAAGCATCAACTGCAAGTTGGATACCGAGATTTGATAACATACCTACAGCAGCAATAGCAATACCATAAAGACCTCCATAATGGAAAGCGCCAATGATAGAAGCCGCAATGATCAGGATAGGCCACATGGTCGACATCATGCCAACGCCAAGGCCCGCAATAATATTGGTAGCGGCACCCGTTGAAGATTGCCTAACGATTGAAAGTACAGGCTTCTTGCCCATGGCGGTATAGTATTCAGTAATCAAACCAATCGCCACACCGGCAACCAAACCGATTACCGTGGCGATGAAAATACCAGTTGAGGTATAATGATTTCCCAGCTCCGGATCGGCCCAAGCGTAAAGTGGATCCTGAAACCACCACTCAGCCGGCAGCATCCACTTGATAATAAACCATGAAGCAGCAATCATGATAACGGAGGAAACAATTTCTCCCATGTTCAACGCGGTCTGAGGATTTCCACCTTCTTTAACTTTTACAAAAAATGTTCCTAAGAATGACATTACAATACCAACGCCTGCAAGCACAAGCGGAAGGAGTACAGCAGAAAGTCCATCAAAATTATCGCTGAAGCCCGGCACCATAAAGGCAGCACCAAGTACCATCGTACCTACGATAGAACCCACATAGGATTCAAATAAATCAGCACCCATACCGGCCACATCGCCCACGTTGTCACCAACGTTATCTGCAATAGTTGCAGGATTCAAAGGGTGATCTTCAGGAATACCGGCTTCAACTTTACCGACTAAGTCAGCACCAACATCTGCCGCCTTGGTGTAGATACCACCACCGACACGAGCAAACAACGCGATAGATGAAGCACCAAATGAAAATCCGGTAATAATGGTGATCACTTGATTTAGGCCGGCCTGAGTATCAACACCATAAATTTTTGAATAGATAATGAAGAGTACGCTAAGACCTAATACACCAATGCCTACCACACCCATACCCATTACAGATCCACCAACGAAGGCAACTTCTAGCGCTTTGCCAAGACTTGTTCTTGCTGCGTTTGTTGTTCTCACGTTTGCTTTGGTGGCCACACGCATTCCTATGAATCCCGCAAGAGCTGAACAGAATGCTCCAAGCGCAAATGAAACGCCTACCATCGGAGAAGAGGTTTCGCTATTGGCAGTGACTGCGAGTAAAGTTGCAACACAGACTACGAAGATCGCTAGAACTTTATACTCCGCTTTCAAAAAGGCCATAGCTCCTTCGGCTATGTGGCCTGCAATTTTTTTCATTTTGTCCGTGCCGGCATCTTGCTTTGCTACCCAAGCACTTTTCCAAACGACATACAACAGCCCCATAACTCCGAACAGGGGTAAAACATACAGTAAATTTTGCATACAGGTTAAATAGGTTTATGATTCAAAAAAATCCCGCAAAAGAGGGATGAGGCTTAAAAAAGCTCCGCAAAGATAGAAGAAGCGATAATATTTTAAAATATGAGGAAAATGGGGATTTAAGCTGAAAAAAGCTGTTTTAGAGCAGTCCACAGTTTTTGACGGGAGCCTTCATTAGCGATCAGCTCCAATAAACTTTCTGATAGCACCATTTTAGTGGATTCTGTCTCAATTAGCTCAAAGTAATTCAATCCTTTGATGGCTGGACCAAAGTAGATCAGTCTTTGAGGTTTTTCGAGCCAAGCGCTAAGATCAAGTGCAGGTGTATAAACAACTTGAAATGCATCAAGATTTAACGTTGAGCTAATTCTCTGACGCAGCGCTTCGGTTATTTTTGTCAACTGCTCCTTTTCAGCTTCACTCAATTCGCCCCAAGGTTTGGTAATTATGACTTGAGTCTTTGGAGGCAGCTGATAAAGATCTTCTGTGTAGAGGCTTTCAAAAATAAGATTCTCGCTCATTGGCTGTCCTTAATATCAAAGATGGACTTTAGCTCATGGGCCTCATTAGGATTCATTCTTCCTGAAAGAATTAAACGAAGTTGCCTTCTCCGTAAGGCGCCATTATAGAGTTCTTTCTCTTCATCCGTCTCGGGAACTACCTCAGGCACTTCTACCGGATTGCCATTTTTATCAACGGCCACGAAGGTAAAGTAGGCTGAATTGCTCGGCATTTTTTTCCCTTCTGGAATATTCTCCGCCTCAACATCAATTCTAATTTCAACGGATGAGTTGAATGATCTTGTCACTTTTGCCCTCAACGTGACAACATTCCCCAGTTGGATGGGGGAGCGAAATGAAATATTATCTACGGATGCTGTTACCACTATGCTATTACAATGCTTTTGGCCTGCAATGGCAGAAACAACATCCATCCAATGCATGAGTCTTCCCCCCATCAGGTTATTGAGTGTATTGGTGTCGTTCGGCAATACCAGTTCAGTCATGCTGACGAAGGACTCTCGTGGGAATTTTTTCTTACGGGCCATGGATTGCAATCGTTATAGGTTCACTACTACGTGTTAGCTTTTGTTGAGCTCACAAAAATCATTAAAAATCTTTGCAATCCGAGAAGCTAATTGATTAATTAGCACAAATAAACTATGCAAGCCAATCAAAATATCGCAAAAGGTGCTTTCACATTGAAGATGAATGCCTTTGCCTGCACTATTATTGCCACCACTATTACGGGGTAGCTCCCTACAGACTTTAATCCCGCTAAGACTGCTCATTTTTTTTCAACTAAGCCGAAGCAATTCTGGTTTGGTAGAGCAGAACGTATTTCTCTCGCTCAATTTAACTACAAATGAAAATTTTAAAATTTGGCGGCTCATCAGTAGCCACACCGGAACGGATAAAATCGGTAATAGAAATTATTAAATCACTGGAAGGTAAGCCTTCAGTGACGATTGTTTTTTCTGCTTTTGGTGGCGTGACAGATATTTTGATTGAGCTTAGCAATGAAGCGCTGTCAGGAAATCAAGAGTATAAGAAAAAACTAACTGACCTTGAAACTCGGCATCTGGAAGCGGTAAGGGGCCTCATTAGTATTCATCATCAAAGTAGTATACTGGCGCAAGTTAAGTTCATGATTAACGAACTTGAGGATATCCTTCACGGAGTTTTTTTAGTGAAAGAGCGAACACCACGTACACTGGATTACATCATGAGCTTTGGTGAACGTCTTTCAGCTTATATCATCGCAGAAGCTTTTCAGGAGGCGGCAATACCTTCTGAATTTTTGGATGCACGTCACGTAGTTCGCACAGATAATAATTTTGGGTTCGCTAAAGTAGATTTTGAAGTCACCAATAAATTAATACGTGATCATTTCAGCCATCATCAGGAGTTGCAAATTATTACCGGTTTTATTGGAACTTCCATTACCGGAGAAACAACTACTCTTGGTAGAAGTGGTTCAGATTATACCGCTGCTATTTTTGCAGGCGCGCTGAAAGTTTCCAGCCTGGAGATATGGACGGATGTAGATGGCATGATGACAGCAGACCCCCGCAAAGTAAGAAAAGCATTTACCGTCAAGGAGATGACGTATGAGGAAGCGATGGAGCTTTCGCATTTTGGGGCAAAAGTTATTTTTCCCTCTACGATGCAGCCTGCCATGGTCAACAAAATCCCTATCTGGATTAAAAACACGTTCAATCCTTCTTTTGCAGGAACATTGATCAGCGCCAATGCCAATGGAAGAGACCTGATTATTAAGGGCATTTCTTCCATGAATAATATAAGCCTGTTGAGTGTGCAGGGAAGCGGACTATTGGGAGTTGTCGGTGTATCGATGCGGCTCTTTGGAACGCTGGCACGTGAAAAGATTAATGTGATTCTCATAAGTCAGGCTTCTTCTGAACACTCCATTTGCTTTGCAATTGAAAGTAGTTTGTCATGGCTGGCAAAAGCGGCTATTGAAAAAGAATTTCAATACGAAATCCGAAGCGGTGAAATGGATGAAGTGCACGCGGAAAATGAATTGGCCATTATTGCTATCGTGGGAGAGGGCATGAAACATAATCCCGGCACCAGCGGAAGAATGTTTCACGCATTGGGAAAAAGCGGTATTAATATCAGCGCGATTGCGCAGGGCTCTTCGGAGTTAAATATTTCGGCAGTAATCAGCCAGGCGGATATTGCGAAAGCATTGAATGTTCTTCACGAAGCTTTTTTTCTTTCTGATCGAAAGGTGTTGAACCTGTTTCTGGTAGGAACGGGTCTGATTGGCAAAAACCTGGTGAAGATGGTGAATGATCAATTTGAGACATTAGCGAAAGAAAATCATCTGGAGGTAAATATTGTCGCGGTTGCGAACAGCAAAAAAATGCTTTTTGAAGAAGATGGACTGAACCTTACTTCCTCGATTGATACGATGAAAACCAGTGGTGATGCCATGAGCATGAAGGCATTCGTTGACAAGATGCAGCGATTGAATCTATCGAATAGCATTTTTGTGGATTGCACTTCCAGTGAAGAAGTAACGGATTATTATGAATCAATTCTCACATCAAATATTTCCATCGTGACACCCAATAAGAAAGCAAACTCAGGCTCTCTTAAAAGATATCAATTATTGAAGGCAATATCATTCAAACGAGGTGTCCGATTTTTGTATGAGACCAATGTAGGGGCAGGGCTTCCGGTGATCAATACATTAAGCGACCTCTTGCTCAGTGGCGATAAGGTGATTCGAATTGAAGCTGTGCTGAGTGGTACGTTGAATTTTATATTCAGCTCCTTTACTGCAGAAAAGAAATTCAGTGAAGTTGTTAAGGAAGCCAAAGAAAGGGGCTTCACAGAACCCGATCCACGCGATGATTTAAACGGTATGGACGTGGCGCGCAAGATACTCATCTTAGCCCGTGAGACAGGAGCAAATCTTGAGTTGCAAGATATTGAAGTAGAAAACTTAGTTCCTGAAAGCTGCCGCAAAGAAACATCCGTTGATAATTTTTTCTCGTGTTTAGTCAGAAATGATGATGAGTTTGAGAACCTTAGAAAAACTGCTGAGGCTAAGGATGAAAAACTTAGGTACATGGCTGTTTTAGAAAATGGTATAGCCTTCACCCAACTCGCCAGTGTTGGCAAACAGCACCCGTTTTATTCGTTGGCAGGGAGTGATAATATTATCTTGCTGACAACAGAACGCTACCATGAGCGGCCCATGATCATCCGTGGGCCAGGGGCAGGAGCAACGGTAACGGCAGCGGGTGTGTTTGCGGATATAATCAGGATTGGTAATTATTCGGCAAATTAGCCCCCATGAAATCCATTAAAGCTTTTGCACCGGCTACCGTAGCGAATGTCTGCTGTGGATTTGATATTCTTGGGTTTGCCGTTGATTTTCCTGGTGATGAAGTAATCCTTACTCTTACGGATGAAGCTAACGTGCGGCTAACTAAAATTGTTGGTGATGGCGGGCGACTTCCTCTTGAAGCGAATAAGAACACGGCAGGCGTTGCCGTTGAGTCTTATTTGCGATCTATCGGCAGTAATCAAGGCGTTGAAATGGAATTGTACAAAAATCTCCCACTGGGTAGCGGAATGGGATCAAGTGCAGCAAGCGGAGTGGCAGCGCTTGTAGCCATTAACCATTTACTGGGAAATCCACTCACGCGGGAACAGCTAATACCCCACGCCATGGAAGCAGAGAGAGTAGCCTGCGGATCGGCTCATGCGGATAATGTTGCGCCTTCCATGCTGGGAGGTTTTATACTTGTGCGAGACTATAATCCGCTGGATATAATCAAGATCCCTACAAAAGGAGATCTTTATTGCACCATGGTACATCCCCACATTGAACTTAAGACCTCAGATTCAAGGCGTGTATTAAAGCCCAATGTTGCATTGTCTGATGCGATTACGCAAAGTGGTAACATTGGAGGGCTAATGATAGGACTTATGATGGGAGACTACAGCTTGATAGGGCGATCCCTTAAAGATGTCATTGCAGAACCTGTTCGTTCTGCTTTTATTCCTGGATTTGAAATCATCAAGCAGAAAATGATTCGAGTTGGAGCTTTAGGATGTGGAATTTCTGGTTCAGGACCAACGCTGTTTGCCCTTAGCAGCAATCATCAACAAGCAACTGAAGCTGGAGAGGCAGCTCAACTTCAGTTTTTGAACTACCAATTGAAAAGCGAAGTTTATGTTTCCAAAATTAATCTTGAAGGAGCAAGGATAGTTAATTAGCGCGATGCAATACTATAGCACCAGCAATCGGGGGGTTAGGGTTACTCTTGAGCAGGCCGTGATGGAAGGCCTGGCACCAGATGGCGGTCTATATATGCCGGTAACCATTCCTCCCTTGCCGCAAATTTTTTTTGATCAGCTTTCTGAAAAGTCATTTCAGGAGATTGGATTTCAAGTGGCAAAGAATTTACTCGGTGATGATTTGACGGATGAAGTGCTGAAGAATATCGTTGATCACACGATTCAGTTTGAGGCGCCTTTAGTTGAGTTGGAAGAAAATGTTTATTCATTAGAATTATTTCATGGACCTACGTTAGCGTTCAAAGATTTTGGGGCAAGATTTCTTTCCGGATTGCTCGGCTATTTTGCACGACAACAATCAAAAGAAATTACCCTTTTGGTAGCAACATCGGGAGATACCGGCAGTGCAGTAGCGAACGGGTTTTTAAATGTTCCCGGAACCCGTGTAATTATACTTTACCCTTCGGGAAAGGTAAGTGAGCTTCAAGAGAAGCAATTTACAACGCTGGGGGGTAATATTACCGCACTAGAAGTAGATGGTACCTTTGATGATTGCCAGCGCCTCGTGAAGCAGGCGTTCTTAGATCCGGAGTTGAAACTGAAACGACATCTCGCTTCAGCGAATTCAATTAACATTGCACGCTTAATACCTCAAACATTTTACCACTTCAACGCCTTTGCCCAGTTGGGAAAAGTTGATAAAAATGTTGTGGTGTCCGTTCCAAGCGGGAATTTCGGAAACTTAACCGCGGGGCTATTGGCAAAACGAATGGGACTTCCCATTTCAAAATTTATTGCTGCCACCAATGTGAATGATGTTGTTCCTTCTTATTTGCAGACAGGCAATTTTTCTTCCCGGCCCTCCATACAAACCATTAGCAATGCTATGGACGTAGGTAATCCCAGCAACTTTGCGCGGATGACTGATCTTTATGAAAATAATTTTGAATTGCTCACCAGCGATGTTAAAGGTTATCGTTCTTCTGATCAGGAGACAATCCAAATAATGGAAAGTATTTTTCACTCCACACGTTATACCCTTGACCCGCATGGTGCAGTTGGGTATTTAGGACTTAAAAAATATTTAGCAGCGCACTCATCAAATGCAATCGGTATTTTTCTGGAGACTGCTCATCCCGGAAAATTCAATGAAGTGGTCGAAAAATCGATTCAACAAAAAATTGAGCTGCCCGCACGACTTTTAGAGTTTGTTAAAAAGAAGAAATCCAGTATTCGTATGAAGAATAATTTTGAGCAATTGAAGGAATTTGTATTAAGCTAATTTTTTTTGCATAAAGGCCAGTTAATTAGCTTTTCCATCCCAGTTCTCCCAGGAGCGGAACAAAGGCGAAATAATCGAATTCTTCTTTTAGAAGTTTCCCTTTCTTTTTGGTAACCTTTATCATTTTCTGCTTTTCCCGATCACCAACAGGAATTACGAGAATACCGTTTTCGGCCAGTTGGTCAGTTAAGGCATCGGGCACAATTGGCGCACCTGCCGTTACAATAATTTTGTCAAAGGGTGCTTTTGAAGTTAAACCTTTGGAGCCATCTCCACACAGGAAGAATGGACTATAGCCCATCGCGGGGAGTGTCTCTTTAGCTTTGTCGTAAAGCTTTCTTTGGTATTCAATGGTGTAGAGTTTAGCCCCCAATTCTATTAAAATGCAAGCCTGATACCCAGATCCTGTACCGATCTCTAAAACCTTGTCTCCCGGGATTATCTGAAGCTTTTCCGTTTGGAATGCTACCGTATAGGGCTGAGAGATCGTTTGACCTTCGCCAATGGGGAAGGCCTTGTCTTCATAGGCATGGTTAAGAAGCGCATCATCAAAAAAAACGTGCCTTGGTACCTTTCCAATGGCGGCCAGAAGTTTGTCATCAGAAATGCCTTTTAAACGCAGGTTTTTGACCAGCTTATTCCGTAATCCCCGTTGCTTATAATTGTCTTCGATCATCTTAAAATGACGTAAAAAAGCCATTTTTTCTGCCCAAACAAAGTTTTATTAAAAATGTAGGAAAAATGAAACCTATACATCTACTTTGGGGTTCTCAAAACCACAGTGATAAACTATTTTGCCATAGCGTTCACCGTGTGTACCTGATCCTTACAGTAGGAGTGGCTAAAACCACCCGCTACTGTACGGGCAGGTTAAGTCTGAAAGCCCTTCCATTTGTCTCTTTCAAAACCCAATTAGAATAAAAGGTGCCCAATAATAGGGAAGCGAATACTTTCCTTCTTCAATCATTTTAATCTTGGCCTGTTGAAGTGTCTCTCTGAAATTTTGATTCTTATTTTGGATAAGACCTTTATAAAAATCAGTCATTAATTGAGACGTTGACTCATCCGCTACGCTCCAAAAGGAAACAATAATATTTCTTGCTCCGGCATATACCAGTGCCCGGGACAAGCCAATGACACCTTCGCCTTTTGATAACTTACCTAAGCCTGTCTGGCAAGCGGAAAGAACAGCTAACTCAGCATTAAGGTTGAGATTATAAATTTCTCCGGCAAAAAGATTTCCATCCTCTTGTTGACCCGGTTGTAAATAGACTCTTGATAATTCCGGGTCCGTTTCATCAACTACTCCGTGGGTTGCAAAATGGAGGTAATTAAATTTAGACAGCGCGCCTGACTTTACAATGTCTTCATTGGCCTCTTTAAATTTTACAACGGAAGTTGAATTGTTTGCAAACAAGCCGGCAATGGTATTGACTTCTGATTCTGTCCCAGGAAGTTCCGCCAGATTATCCTTTTCAGGAAACTGAACCGGGGCGCAGAGAAAAATAGAGGGTGAAGTGACAGCACTTTTAATTTTTGATTTCTGGCTTAGCAAGCCAGCCGAGAACTCATAACTTACGGCATAGCGCTTTACAACAAGCGGCATGGATTGATAGTCTGAAGTTTTATTCCTTCTATAAAATAGCGCTTCAAACGGAAGTGTCCCCAATCTTCCTGAAGGGATGATCACCAGATTGGAAACTGACTTTGAAAAATGCGGAATTAATACTTTAGAGAGAACAGATGCAGATTGCTGATAACTTTGTGATTCACCAAAGACCATTCCATTGTTTAACCCCTTCGTATATTTATCAAAATCAGCTGGTACTGTGAGGTTTTTGATTTTAAAATGTTTTTGCGTGATTATGAACTGGTAAAGCCTCCTATCATTCTCTGCAATGAAATAACTGATAATAGCTGTTTTGTTATCTAACAATTGTTGGAGACTACCAATAGCAGGAGAAGATGAATTGAATTTAAGGTTAAAGTAATTAGGATAGTCTGTTTCCAGCTTCTTTATAAAAGCAGTGTATTCCTGATTAAGGTTGAAAAGAGATTCTCGTAAATAGTTTTCCTCTTCAACGGATGGCTTTTGAGAAAGTTTTTGAATGAGAAATGCAATGGTTGATTTTAGAATCTTCTCCTGTTCCACTAAATTATCCGGGATGCCCGCAAAGGATTTGGCAGCAGCGTCAGCAATGGATTCCTGCAGCACCGCTGACTTACTTTTTTCCGCAAAATAAAATGCCACTTCGCGATAGCGCTTATAGTCAATGGTCATTTCACTCATGGCATAAGCAATGCGCACTCCGTCTTCATAGACTTCATTCGCTGACCCTCCAAGTTCAAGTTTATCGTTTTCATCTGAGCTGTGATGGCGAATGTCATCAATGAGAGAGTCAGCAATGTAAAGGCAATGGAGCGCCATCCTGAGATCTTCAAACTTCAGGGTTTTGCCAAAATGCCTGGCTTCCAATGCCTTCGCTTTTGAGCGCAAGGAATAGAGAAACACTTTTCCATTGTAGAAATCGTCAACCGTTGGGTTGGCCGTTTTTGCTTTGTTACTGAATTTGGGAGCATTGGCGATTATACCCTCTTGAAAACTTTCCAATGCTTCATCATACTTGTTGCCGGCCAGCTTAAGGGTACCGATTTGATTAAAGACATAAGCAATGTCGGGGTGCTTAGCACCATAAGAATTGTGATAGGTGGCTAATGCCTTATCA
>JANMYO010000063.1:0-6121 GCA_031382175.1 Bacteroidia bacterium
GATGTTTGTTAAATACGATGCACAACAACGACCCGTCATGCAGGGTATTTATATCAATACCACCTACACTACACGGGCGACAGTACAGCTTAGTGTAATGGATGTACTCTATGCAACACCAAGCTTACCGTACTATGAAGAACGCGGTACAACATTGCACGGCTATACCAACCTGAGCTTTCCAACCCTTAACAGTGCGGGTACGGCACTGGAAATACTTTCCGTCAATTATTATGATGACTACGACTTTGATTTTAACGGTACGGCTGACTATAGCTACCTGCCACAGGGTATTGTGGGTGAAGGAACACAAGCGAGCGCCTTTGGGTTGCCCACGGGTTCTAAAAAGATTATTATGGGAACCGCCAACTGGCTGACCTCGTATCATTTTTATGATAAGTATAACCACGTTATCCAGACACGCTCCAATAATCACTTTTATATAATCGATGAAGACCTTACCACGCGCGTTTATGATTTTGAAGGAAAGATGACGAATGAAATTTCCAAACATGCGCAGAAAATGCTCACCTGGAAAAATGTGGCGAATGTAACCCAGGAGGGAGATAAACTTACCGGCACCGGGGTAGCGGGATGGGGAAATTCAGGTCTCTCATCAGTGGAAGAAATACCGGCAGGGCAGGACGGCTGGCTGGAAGTCACAGTAACTGAAATTGCAACAAACAAAATGTTTGGCTTCTCGGATGTGGATAGTGACCAGAACTATACCTCACTTGACTATGCTTTTTATTTAGCTGGTGCAAGTTTGCTTGTCTATGAAAATGGAGTTAATAAATATACGATCCCCGGAGGCGCGCTAACAGGCAACAGACTTAGAATAGAACGCACAGGCACTTCGATAAAATATTATAAGAGCGGAGTATTGGTATATACCTCCCTCACGCCCTCCTCTACCAAGCTGATGGCGGATATGTCTTTTTATCAAACCAATGCCTCTATCTCCCAACTCCGCATGTCGGTAAACCAAAACGTACTCGCCATTGCAAAGCGGTATACCTACGACTTTGCAGGAAGAGCGATGGGAGTATATCAATCTATCAATGGCGGGGCAGAAGTATTGGCCTCGGCCTATGTCTATAATGAACTGGGCCAGGTAGTAGATAAAAAACTCCACTCTACCGACAATGGTACCACCTTTAAACAGAGTGTGGACTACCGGACTAACATTCGGGGATGGCTCTCTTCCATTAACAATGCACAATTAACCAACGATGCCAGTGTAACCAACGATGATACCGGAGATTATTTTGGTATGGAGCTCGCCTACAATGCTGTAGATGCCACATTGGGAAATACCGCTTACTACAACGGAAATATTTCTTCCATCAAATGGAAGAGCCCCTTTGAAGCTGCGGGTAGTGCCGGCCAGCGCACCTATAAGTATACCTATGACAAGAGCGACAAATTGAAAGCCGCAGCGTACAGGCTGCGAAGCCTCACCGCCTGGGACAAAGACGTAAGCACGATGGACGAGAGCATGACCTATGACCACAACGGCAACATGGAAACCCTGCAGCGCAATACCCTCCAACGTACGCTGCAAACTAACTTCACCCTTACTACTGCAGCGCAGGTGATGGACAACCTGACCTACACCTATGCCAGCGGGCAAGGCAACCGAATGACCAAAGTAGAAGACACCGGCACCACCGATGGATTTAAAAATGGCTCCACTGCCGCTACAGAATATACCTACAACACCAACGGCAGCATGGCCACCGACCTCAACAAAGGGATCACTACCAATACAACCTACAATGTGTTTGGTAAGCCCGTTCAGATCAACTTTGCTGATGGACGTGTAATAAAATATCTATACGATGGCGCGGGCAACAAGCTGTCCATGAAAGTATATCAGGGAACTACACTGCAGAAATACACCGACTATGTAGGCAGCTACCTCTATGAAAACGGAGCGATGGCCTACTTCTCTTCACCCGAAGGCCGTGTAATAAAAAACGGAAGTGCGTATGAATACCAATATGCTATTACCGATCATCAGGGAAACACGAGAGTACTCTTTGCTACGCAAGCTCCCGCACCCAATACCTACACCGCCAGCTTTGAAGACAATACACTCACTACCGAGTCCGTCACATTTCAAAACTACCCTGCCGGAGCATGGCGCAGCAGCGTAGAACTCTTTGACCATACCGATGAGACCACCACCTACACCCGTTCACAGTTGCTCAATGGTGCTGCCGGTGGGCAGGTGGGCTTGGCGAAAACGCTGAAAGTATTTCCCGGAGATGTGATCAACGCCAGCGTTTTTGCCAAGTACTGGAACAACACGAGTACTACCAGCAACCTTGCAGGTTTTGCCACCGCACTGACTGCCGCCTTTGGCGTAACGGCTGGCTCTGCCGGTGACGGACTGAAAGCCTTCACCTCTCTCAATAACTTTGGTGGCGTAGTGGTAGCCAACAATGGCTCGGGCAGCCCCGCGGCACCGAAGGCATTTATTACCATACTGCTCTTCGATCAGAATTTTAATTTTGTAAACGTTGCCTACGACCAGATAAACCCAAGTGCTATGCAGGTGGGGGCCGCACCTAAGGTAGCACATGACTTACTTGCCCAGACGATGACCGTAAAAGAACCGGGCTATGCGTATATTTATATCTCCAATGAAAACCCTACGCTGGTGGATGTTTACTTTGATGATATGTCTATAACGCATACCAAAACTCCTGTCTTGCAATACAATGAGTATTACCCCTTCGGCTTGCAGACCATGAACAGTTGGACGAGAGACCTGCCTGCCGGACAGGCAGGAAACAACAGCAACAACTTCTTATATAACGAAGGCACGGAGTTGAATGCTACCACGGGCGTGTATGATCTGATGTTCAGGAATTATGATCCTGTGCTGGGCAGGTTTGGGCAGGTGGATCCGATGGCAGATTATTATGGTTCACAGACTCCTTACAACTATGCTAATAATGACCCGGTGTATTTTAATGATCCGATGGGATTAGCAGCGTCTAAACCTTATAACTCCACTTATTATGATGGGGGCGGAGGTGGAACTGGTAACGCTAACAGCAAGGCGGGAGACTACGGAGTAATATTTACTCAGGCCACTGGCGGATATTTCTTAGGGAACAACACACCTCACCTTGGTGGCTATAAAGATTTTGGGGAGCTAGCTTACGAAGCTATATCAACAGGGAATTATGATGAATTTATTGAAGCGAATGCTGACCCTGTAAGAGGCAGTGAATTTGAGAAGTACCTTGGAGAATTTGAAGGTATGATTAATGATCATAACCGCGAGGTCATCATGAAAGATCTGCTGGCGGCTTCCGATATTAATAACAATTTGATTCTTGCGAACAACGATCTAGGAAATTGTCCTCCGGGCATTAAATGCAAGGGACGAGTTATTTTAGGCACTGAAGAATTTCCAGGCGATCCGAGTAAGGGTTTAGCTTCATTGTTGGGCGGGGAGGAAATATCAAGAGACTCTTACGGGAATTGGACAACAATTAAGATAAAGGATAATAAAACATCAAGCATTTCAACTTTTATTGAATGGACTGGCCCCTATGAAAATGTTCCAATACCCGATAATCCCATTCGTGAAAAATTATTTAATTGGCTAGGTGATTTTGGAAATTACCTAGGGAACGGTGCTTTTGGTAAACCTGAATATGGTAATTCATTAATCGGCCGGAATCACTATCAGGATATGATTTGGTATTCAGACTATCGAGGCTATTGGCTAATAGAAACGGAGCTGAGTATATATGATAAATAGCTTTTGTGAACCAACTAAATTTGACTATGAAAAAATTACTTAAAATGAAGCATTGGCAACTTTTTTTGATTTTTTATTCTATACCTATTTATCAGATTACTAATAATAGTTATTTGGTTATTAATGGATTTCAAATAGGAAATTTTCCATTTTTATGCATTTATTTTGGTTGGATTGTTATATTGATGTACACTTTCGAATCTAATAAAAATTCATCCACAATGATTGCGTACATATTGTTATTAGCCTTTTGCATCTTCGCTTTGATGTTGTTTTTATTTAGTTGGAACGTGTCTTTAACTTCAGATGATCCAGTATATAGACTTTATAATGGAATGTTAGCCTTTTTTCTATCGTGTATTCTTCTAATATTTTGGATTCGTTTATCATTCAGGATTAAAAGGTTGTTACAGAATTCATCTGTTTTGTTAATTTTCATTTTTTACTTGTTGGGCCCTTTTTCAATTTGGTTTTTACAACCGAAAATAACGCAGGCATTAGAAAATATTGATAAGTGAGAATATTACTTAATGTTAATTATCAAACAACAAAAGAAAAATGTCTTACAAGGTTTTCGACTATATATTCTTTAGGGTTTTTAAAAGGGCAATTTTAAAAAATGGTGCAGCACCAGCAGCAGATGGAGCTATTTTTGTTACACTAGTTCAAGTCCTTACAATAATTGATATAATGCTTGTTATTAAGCTTGTATATCCGTATGATATTCCAGGTCTTTTTTATTGGTTCGTACCTATGATTGTGATTATTTCTTCAGTCAATTGGATTAGATATAAAGACTTTCACACATTTAATGAAAATGCCAAGATTTGGTCCCATGAAACAAAAAGGTTATCGCGGAGAAATGGACTTTTTATTGTTGTATATTTTCTTTGTTCATGCTTTTTTTTATTGGGTTATTTAGCAATGAGGTAATTTTTCCATGACTACCTAGCTGGCGCAAGGTTGTAAGTTAAAAGCAACTGGTTCAAGCGTCCGCTTGGACCCATTGTAGAAGAAGCTTGGTACGTTGCAAGGTGTGCCAAGAATAAAGTAAGGGATTGTTTTTTTTGATGGATAGAATTTGAGAATTTTTACAATGAAAGGCACAAGCGGATGCTTGCGCCAGAAGATGTGGAATGGATTAGAAAATTACTTTTTATAGGGATTGCATCAATGCTATGCCTGAGCTTCACCGCCCGGGCGCAGAGGAAGTTATTTTCCTTAAAGAAGCAAGCCCAGCAAGAGTTTTCCGGCATTGACAGCGCTGTCCTCAAAGTGAAAACCCCCACCGATAGTGTAGCATCCCTCAAACTGACTCACGTACCAGATAGTCTCAAACCCAGTGTTGGAAAATACAAAAGCAAATTCGATTCACTCAAAGGAAAGCTTCATGATCAGGACAGCCTGAAACCGGATTTTAATAAATACGTTCACAAACTTGATTCTGTCAGGGAAAAATTATCACACCAGATAGACAGCCTAAAGCCGGATTTCAGCAAATACAATCGCAAACTCGATTCAATCAAAGGTAAACTTTCACATCGCATTGACAGCCTGAAGACCTTAAATCTGCCCACAGGCAAGTACACCAAGCTGTTGGACAGTCTGAAGCAAGCAGGGCCGCTCAAGAATGTAAATGAAGCACAAGGTAAAATTGCTTCACTTCAAAATAAAGTAAATGAACCGATCAGCAAGATCAATGCTCCCATCAATACTATAGAGAATAAAGTCAATGAAAAATTATCATTGATGAACAAAGAAGGTGGTGTAGGCGCTAACCTTCCCGGCAACATTGATTTACCCGGTATTCAAACTCCGGGCCTTACTTCACCGAGCCTTCCGGACACGGACATAAAACTTCCCGGAGTGGGCATAGAGAATCCGCTTAGCGGCATTAATAACCCTACAGACGGTTTGAAAAATCCTGCGGGAGAAATCAGCGGACTCGGCAATGTGCAAGGTCAGGTGAACGATGTTTCCAAGTTACCACAAGGTGAGATTGGAAAATTGAAAGAGATAGAAGAACTGGGCAAGGCGCAGGAGGGGATGGGTCAGGTAAATGAAGTGGGGGGAAAAATAGAAAATGTAAGCGGCAAGGTGGAGGGCTATAGCAAGGAAGTGGAAAATATTTCTACTGGCAATTTTGAGAAGATGGAAGAGGTTCCGAAAGTATTGGAAAACAAAATTGGAAAGTTGGATGAGGTCCAGGGACTTCAGAAAGAGATGCAGAGTATTGACAAATACAAAGGTACGGCCGACCAGATGAAAGACGAAGAAGCGTTGAAGAAGAAGGCGCTGGAGGAAGCTAAGAAGCAGGCCATCGATCACTTTGAAGGAAAA
>JANMYO010000025.1:0-29231 GCA_031382175.1 Bacteroidia bacterium
CTGACCCGGGTGAGTTTGTGTACTCCATGATTTATCCCTCCAACTTTGTAAACCTGAACAGTTCAGTAGCACAGAAGGCAGATCAGACCACGCGCGTATTCTGGGATAAGACAGGCCTAACGTTGAAATAATCAACTAAAAGAACAATCATGAAAAAGATTATAAATAAGATAACGATAGTACTGTTGATGGCCATTGCGGCTGGCTGCGTGGACGAGTCATTGGATCCTGTTAAATTCAAAGAGGTAAAGAAGGCGACCATGCTGGCCTTGCGCGGAAGTGCATTTGACGCCCTGAACGACACAGGTTGTTCTAACGCATTCTTTAAGAATAATTTAATTGGAGATGAGGTTTTCAGCTATGATGCAGACTATCTCGCAGAAGATCAGGAAACCCTTCAGGAGGTGCAGGTATTTGCCGAGGTGACGACCACAACCAGTGGAGGATTAGCCGCCCGTCCCCGCAAGCAAGTAGCTACAATCCCAGGAAGTGCGTTTACATTTCCCGCGGATTCAAAAATCAAACGCGGAACGGTTTCAGCCAAACTGGCTGATATCATGACTGCGCTGAATATCTCTGTAGATTCTTTGGTTAAGCTTAACAAAGTTACCAATGCAGATGGTGACGAAGTGGGTACAGCGGACATCACTGTGACTACAGATCTGTTGTTGAAGGATGGAAGTAAAGTACTGGCGTCCTCTATAGTAAATGACAACTTATTTCAGAGTGTGATTTTCTACCCTGCTCATGTACTGACCTATTGTGCCAATGATCAGGAAGACTTCAGACCTGTTGCCACCACCAGTTTACTGGGAACGTGGGGATTATCTACCGATGGAAAGAAAGTAGCGCGCACTAAAATTCCTGCACTGAAGAGTGGAGCGAGTGATACGCTGTACATCACTTTTGATAATCCGATCATTACTCCACCTACGGTTGCTTTTAGCCCTACTACAGCGGGTACAGCCACTGCCTTAGTGAAGGCCAAGGAGGTTGATGCGAATGGTTTCTACACCGATGATGATTCTGATAATGGTTTCTATCTGGTGTACACTGCCAATGGTTCTTACACCGGAGCGGTAACGGCAACGGTAAGTGGCGCTACTGCTGAAGTAGCCGGAGTAGTGTTAGCACAAGCTTCTAAAAAACAAACCATCAATGTTGACAATACCGCACCGATTAGAATCTCTACCAGCACGGGCAAACGCATTGGTGCGGGCCAGTTTGTAACTATGAAGGTGACCTTTAACGAGAAGCTGAGCACCAAATCAGCGAATGCGATTAAGGTTACGGTGGATGGTACTGCAACAGGTTTGGAGACGGTAACCGCTGCAAAGATGACGGTAGCATCCGATGGCTTATCAGCTAGCTTGATCTATATCTTTAAACTTGCAGTTCCTACTGTTCCGGCTACACATGGAGATATGACAGTTGTATTTACTAATGCTATCGATGAGGCAGGTAATACTACGGCTATTCCCAGTGCTCCGTTGACAGTAGATGTGGGTATACCACCCGCACCCACGTTGACCTTGGTAACACCCCCTGGTTATCCTTCTCATGATCTTGGTACCATGATCAGTTGGACAGCCGCACAGACTGCGGCAGCGGGAGGCACTAACCCATCGAGCACCGGAAGGGAGTACTTCATTGCGATTACGGCAGGTAAGCCTGGCCCTACCGCATTCAGCGTAGATTTAGACTTGGTTCCTACCTGGACGATGCCCAATGATCCGGCCTCTACCGATACACCTCCTGCAAAGGTTTCCATTAAGCAGAGTGGTGTTGTACTGGTAACGGATGGAGCTTCAGATAACCCTGCCTTTACTGCCTTTACAGCCAATGGTACTTATGATATCTACGCTGTGTTTGTCAGCAGCTCTGGAACAATTAGTGCCATCAGTGCTCCTCAATTGACAGGCGTAGTGATGCAGTAATATTAAGTTAGATTTTTAAAGCCGTCCTGTCTCCATTCCGATCCAGATAGCCATCGGGATAGAGACAGGACGGCTTTTTTAATTCAAGCAGAATAAAAACGTCATCGGGTCGATCTTAGAGGAGATATCAAATGAAATATACTTGTATTATTATAGATAATGAGCCCTTATCGCATCATGTATTGAAGGGACACCTTGACAGGATTCAAGATATTCAATTGATTAATACTTTCTTCAATGCCAAGGATGCGAGGCACTATTTATTGAACCACCCCGTTGATATATTATTACTGGATATAAGGATGCCGGAAATAGACGGTATTGATTTTCTTCGTTCTTTACCAGTCAGACCTGTATGCATTATTTCAACAGCTTTTAGTGATTATGCGCTCAAAGGCTTTGAATTAGGTGTAATCGATTTCATTCTAAAGCCTATCATGTTCGCACGTTTTGAAATTGCCATAAGAAGGGCCATTGATTTTTTGAATTTGGTCAGAGCAAATGATTCTGTTGACTTTAAAAAACGGGAAAATGCTTATGAGATACTAATCAAGACAGGGACAAAAAAATTACTCCTAGACTATCGCAAAATTGTATTCGCCAAAGGATTGAAAGACTATACAATACTGCAGACAGAAGATAAGAAATTTGTCGTAAAAGGCTCAATCAAAACTTTTGAAGAGTACCTGCCGGGTGATTACTTTTTGCGCGTACATAAATCTTTCATTGTTGCCAAACCTAAAATAAAAGTTGTTTATAAGAACAAAATTGAATTGGATTCAATTTTGATTCCCATTGGTCGAAGGTATAAACATAGTATAGATGATCTGTTAAATGATCATTTTGTGTAAGTATTCCTATTTGTCTAATCAGAAGAAAAATCGGGTGAAACATTCTCTATAGTTTAGTTAGGTGAAGCCCTTTTACAAATGCAAATGCGCACCTTTCATGAGTGTATCAACAAGTGTACAACATATCCTTTTACCTATTTCGTGTAGACCTTGCACCTAATTCAGACATAATCTGCTCCTATACAAGTGTAAGTACCCACTTGGCATGCGTGTATCAATGTACTGCGCAAAGTATATATTTTACAACCTCTGTAGCTACAGAGGTTTTTTGTTACCTGATGAGGATTGAAACTATTTTAAAAATTTATGCGCCCGGTCCATGAGCATCTTGCGGTCTGCTGTAATGGTAGGGTCGCTGTAAATTCGTGAAGAAAGCTCTCCAACCACTCCCTTTTTATACCCCAGCTTTTCAGCTACCGTTTCGCAGAAATTAATTTCACTTTTAAACACCTGCCCGTCACTCTTCATTAGTTGGATGAGGTGGTATAGGTTTTCAAATTTTTGATCTTCCGTTAGGCTGGAAAGATCTCCAATAGGTTTAGGACTCTTCAACAAAGCATCTACCTCTTCCTTCGCCATGCCATTGGCTTTGGCAATCATATAGATGGTCTTTGCTTCCTTGTCAGCTACTTTACTGTCGCTGGCAGCCAGGTTTATTAAAACATTTATCTGTTCTTTGATCATAATAGATTAGATTTTAACAAAATTAACTTTTTTGGTTACGAAATTTAGGCAAAAAAACACGTAATTCTTACATGCCTTAAAAATATTAACTTATAATAGTCTTTCGAAAGCAACCCTTTCTGTCGTGATCCGTCTTTTGAAGCAAAATGAATTTTATGAGGAAAATATTGATAATAATGCTGCTTTTCTCCGGGGTGCTCACAAGTTGGGCTCAGCAAACAGAGGTTAGAGAAGTCGGCAGTTTTAGTGGGGTAAAGTCGGGAGAGGCAATTGATGTGTACCTTAAAAAAGGAGATAAGGAGAGCGTAAAGGTAGAGGTAAGCAGTGCCAAACTTTCGGATGTCCTTACCGAAGTTTCGGGAAGCTATTTAAAAATACACATGAGGTCTGGAATGTATAAAAACAGGGGCACTATAAAAGTGTACGTCACCTATGTTAATCTAAATCGGATTTCAGCCAGCTCTGCTTCCAATGTTTTTTCGGAGGGAATGATCAAAGCGAGCCTCATGGACATCAGTGTGTCCAGTGCTGCGCAGATAGAACTTCAGATAGAATCAGAAAATCTTACCATCGATGCTTCCAGTGCAGGAGATATTGTATTGGAAGGAAAGGTAAAATCGCTTGAAGTGGAATCGAGTAGCGCAGGAGATGTAGATGCCTATAATCTGGAAAGCGAAAGGGTAGAAGCCAGAGCCAGCAGTGGCGGAAGTGTGAAGATAAACGTTACGAAGGAATTGGATGCCCAAGCCAGCAGTGGAGGATCGATTCGCTATCGGGGCAATCCGATGAAAACAAATTCAGACTCAAGTAGCGGTGGTTCGGTAAAAAAATCGAACTAATAAGTCTCTTGTCTTTTGTCCTGGCGGGAAGAGCTGTAATTGGGAATCGCGGACACTCTACAAGGTTGTAGCGACTTACGAAACCTTTCCTCCTGACGGTTTCTTTCCAGATTGATCTGAGCAATTCTAAAATTTTTGGAGTACGTAGCGTCAACTGTGAAAATCGAGCTCCAGCCCGTTTTCTTAAGGGTGAAATTGATCATATGCTTTGTTATTTTTGTACTAGACGAAAATTAAAGGTGTTTAGTTTAGGTCAAATCACTTTTTTACATCAATAAGAACAGCCGTGGAAATTATTGGAGACAGCATAACAGCCCTTTTTCTGCTCATTTTACTCCGCTACCTTATCATTGCCTTAATCGCTTTTTTGATTTTCTATGTTATTTGGAAGCGCCAGAGGCGATATAGAAAAATCCAGTTAAAGTTTCCCGAGAATAAAGATTACCTCAGAGAGCTTGGGTACTCTATCCTAACGGTAGTCATTTTCACGACCATCGGGTGGATTATTTTCATTACTCCGATAAAGAACTACACGCAGGTTTATTGGCATATTGATGATCACAGCTTAGGTTATTTCTTCCTCTCGATTGTTCTGATTTTGCTTGTTCATGATACCTATTTTTATTGGACTCACCGGGCGATGCATCACCCTTTGTTCTTCAAAGTTTTTCACAAGGTGCATCACCTCTCAACTAATCCATCACCTTGGGCAGCGTTCGCCTTTCATCCTCTCGAAGCGGTGGTAGAGGCGAGTATCATTGTATTGGTCGCTTTTTTATTTCCGGTTCATCCGCTGGCAATAGCCTTGTTCCTGCTGATCATGATGATTTACAATGTCTATGGTCATTTGGGATTCGAACTGTATCCTAGGGGTTTCTCCAAAAGCACGATAGGAAAGTGGATCAATACTTCGGTGAATCACAATCAGCACCACCAATTCTTCAAAGGTAATTATGGACTTTATTTTTTGTGGTGGGACCGGTGGATGGGAACCTTACGGGAAGATTATGACCAGCAATTTGAAGAGGTGAAGTCAAGGTAGCTCAGACCTCTTCCTTAAGTAATTCTTGTGATACTTTTTCTCCTTTAAATATCTCCTTTATTGTGTAGGTCTTTTTGTTCTGGGATTCATAATAAACACGCATAACAAGCTCTGCAATAAGACCAAAAGTGAGAAATTGAATGCCAGCCAATACTAATGATACACCCAGAATCAGCAAAGGCCGACCCCAGATGTCTTGCCCCATAATCTTCACGACCAGTAAGTAGCAATTAATCGCAAACCCAATCATGAAGGTAACGAGTCCCAAAGGGCCGAAAAGATGAATGGGTCTTCTGAAATATTTTTGGAAAAAAGTCATGAGTAGCAGATCGCTCATCACCTTCAATGTTCTTCCTAGGCCATATTTAGAATGGCCATGGATACGGGGATGATGATGCACTGAGACATCCGTGATTTTTCCTCCTTGAAGTACAGCCAGAATTGGGATAAAACGGTGCAGTTCTCCATACAACTCCAGATTTTTAGCGATTGCCCTCTTAAATATTTTTAGTGTACATCCATAGTCTCTAATATGAACCCCTGAAAGTTGGCGAATAAGGTAGTTGGCTACTTTGCTTGGAATTTTTCGCAGGAGTTCACCATCCTGACGGTTTTTACGAAATCCAGCTACAACATCCCAGCCTTCTCTTTTCAATTTCTCTAGCATCATGGGGATGTCTCGTGGATCGTTCTGTAAATCGCCATCCATAGTGACTATATAGGTTCCCCTTGCCAGGTCAATACCAGAAGCCATGGCGGCAGTTTGCCCATAATTTTTATTAAAACTGATCAGTTGTGTGTGCTCATCGGCCAGATACCTTACTCTATCAGCAGTGCTATCGGTAGATCCGTCATCGACAAGGATTAGCTCATAGACGAAATTCTTCAATGAGGATCGGATACTTTCGAAAAGCGGCTGAATATTATCTTCTTCATTAAAGAGAGTAATGACAATTGAAAGTTCCATGTTACAAAGAACGCGCAAGCGTAGGTAGTCCTGGCTGGACACGCTATTATGCTTTCGTTAAAATAGATTTACAATTCTTTAATACTGGCCGTGGATAAGCTCATTAACGAATTGTGAAACTTGCACAAAAAAATGAGTAGGCGATTCCTGATCTTATTGACAGTTTCAACAATTACCTATGGCTCAAACTTTTGGGGCTACCCAATCTATATTTTAGATGAGGCAAAAAATGCTGCCTGTGCCATGGAGATGGAACAGCGCGGAGATTGGGTAGTACCAACCTTCAATAGTGAGTTGCGAACCGACAAGCCTCCGCTGCATTATTTCTTTATGATGGTGGCTTACAAAATTTTTGGAGTCAATCCTTTCTCAGCCCGGCTTTTTTCAATTGTCATGGGAATCCTTACCGTACTTATGCTCTACCTTTTTGTAAAGAGAATAGTTGATGAACCAACCGCTTTCTTCTCTTCTTTAATATTAATTTCATCGCTGCAGATGATGATTCAATTTCATTTGGCAGTCCCGGATCCTTATTTGATTTTTTTTATCACTACGGGTTGCCTGAGCTTCTTCTATGCATATCACAAGGGAAAATTCGTCTTCTTCTATCTTTTTTACTTTTCCATTGCCATGGCCTTTATGGCGAAAGGCCCGGTCGCGATTGTCTTGCCAGGATTATCAATTATGATGTACCTGATTTTGAAAAAAGAGTTCAATATCAAAATGTTCCGCAAAATTCATTTTTGGGGAGGGTTATTATTGTTTCTTCTTCTGGTTGCCCCATGGTGGCTTGCCATAGCCCACAAAACCAACGGAGAATGGCTTCATGGTTTTTTGTTTGACCATAATTTAAATCGATTCGCTTCAACCATGGAAGGGCATAAGAGCATTCCCGGTTTAGCATTGGTAATCGTCTTTGCTGCTTTGTTGCCGCTATCTATTTTTCTTCCACAGGCTGTTATGATGTCATGGAGAGATAGAATCAAGTCACCTTTTTTATTGTATTGTCTTATTATCTGCCTAGTATTTATTATTTTCTTTAGTCTTTCCCGAACGATTCTTCCAAGCTATCCGGCACCCTGTATTCCTTTTGGGGCAGTTATGCTGGGATATTTCATTAATCAGATTCTGGTGACAGAAGAGAAACTAAAGGGAAGTTGGGTCAGCGGTTCTTTTCTCGTGATCCTTTCGCTTGCACTACCAATAGTCGGGTATTTCATGCTACAAAACGACCCACTAGTTTCAGACTTAAAGTGTCAATCGATTTATCTGAGTATTCTATCCCTAGGGGCTATTGCCGGGCTTGTGTTTTTGGTGAAGAACGAATTAAGAAAAGCGGTGTACAGTTATCTCGGATCTTATATAATAACAGGCTTAGTTCTCCTTTACCTGGTTATGCCCCGATTGATAAGCAAGAATCCTGTTAGTCTAAGCCTCCCTGCAATTTTGTCTTCAATTAAGCCGATAATGACCTATAAGCAGACGAATGCTGCTTTTACTTTTAACCTTCAGAGGCCAATAAAAAACATTAGCTCAGCGGAGGAGTTGGAGATTCAGATAAAAAAGAACCCACATCTCATCCTCCTTACGAGAGAGACTCATATGCAAGGTTTGGAAAGGCTTGGTTTTAAGATTGTAAAGAAGGGAAAGGATTTATTTGAAAATCCGACTACCGTAGTCTTGGAAAATTAGCTTCAAAATGTGGGTTTTGTCCTTTTCCTTTGCTTCATTTTGAATGAAATACGAATGGATGAACTCATCCAGGGGGGTAAATTTGAATGCTCAAAGAGATGCCAGCAGAGAAAAGCAATGCCTGAGCCAATAAATGCTCCCGCAACAACATCCATCAAAAAGTGTTGCAGTAAATAAATTCTGGAATAACCTACCAGCACAGCAATGGTCAGCAAGAGAATTGAAACCACTCTATTTTTGATAAGCAATGAAAGAAAAACAGCAAGCCCAAAGATAGTGGCCGTATGCCCGGATGGAAAGGAATATGCACTATGGACATCCACATTCGGTACAAAATAAAGAAGGCTATTGTCAAGAATTGCTTTCGGCCTTTTAGCACTTGCAAAAAGGACTCGCTTCGCCAGTGCGCAAAACATACCGTGACTGACCCAAATGGCAATACCAACGAGCGAATAATAAAACCTGATAAAAAGCAACCCGAGGATTATGGGTAGGAAAATAATTCCATCGCCTAGATTTGTGATGAAGCTGAAGAAAATGTCCGTAAAATCGTTATGATTCCCATTGATTAACAAAACGTCATTTCCCTTTGTAATAAGTAGAGATAACAAAAGTAGAATGAGAAGTGCATACCAATACGATGAAATCAAAAACTGATGAAATGGGTCTTTCGTATCCATGCGTTTACTTTTCTCAAAACTAGAGATGGCATAAAAACAGGGTGTAAAATGAAGTAGAACTTGCGGTTAACAATAGTTTAAGGGAAAATTTCCCCGGCCATGCGTAGGAAATGAGGCAATAATGTGTAGTTGCTTTTTAAAGAGAGGATATCAAAAACCCTATTGCCATTAAAAAATGTATATTTTTTAGAAATATTATCTAAAAATTACCCCATGTTCCATAAAAAATATACTTTTGGGCCAAAATAGATCAAAAAAACAACCACTATGGCCCAATTACGATTTGAAGCGCTTAAGAAATTAAGCCTGCGCCCCAAAATTCATGTCGAACTCTCAACGCCTAACATTTCCAAGTTTTTCGGTGAGAACGTCTTCGGCATTGAGCAGATGAGGGGAACGTTAGCTCCTGCTGTTTTTAAACAGGTAAGCAAAGCAATCCGCAACCACGAGAAAATAGACGAGACGACTGCTGATGCAGTAGCTTCGGCAGCCAAGTCGTGGGCAATTGCCAAAGGCGCAACCCATTTTACTCATTGGTTTCAGCCGATGACAGGAGGCACAGCAGAAAAGCACGATTCCTTCTTTGATGCCTTGGCGGGAATTGAAAAATTTAAAGGAAGTGAATTGGTTCAGCAAGAGCCCGATGCTTCTTCCTTCCCGAGTGGTGGTATTCGCAGCACCTTTGAAGCGCGCGGATATACAGCCTGGGATCCAACATCCCCCATGTTCTTATACGGAAAGACATTAAGCATTCCTACCATCTTCGTTTCGTATACCGGAGAGACTTTGGATACGAAATCTCCTCTCTTGAAAGCATTGAAGGCAGTGGACCTTGCGGCTACAAAAGTATGTCAACTGTTTGATAAAGATGTTCAGCATGTGGTGGCATCGCTTGGCGCAGAACAAGAGTATTTTGTGGTAGACACTGCTTTATTCAATGCCCGTCCTGATCTGGTGATGGCGGGCCGCACGGTATTTGGCCATGCTCCTGCGCGTGGGCAACAACTTGAAGATCATTATTTTGGCACTATCCCTTCCCGGGTTTATGATTTCATGCGGGATTTTGAAATTGAATGTTGGAAATTGGGTATCCCCGTTCGCACAAGACACAATGAAGTGGCTCCCAGTCAGTTTGAAGTGGCTCCGTTATTTGAAGAAGTAAACGTGGCCAACGATCACAACCAGTTGATGATGGATGTGATGAGTCGGGTAGCGGAGAAACACAGCCTAAAAATTCTTTTCCACGAAAAACCTTTTTCAGGATTGAATGGAAGCGGTAAGCATAATAACTGGTCGCTCATCACAGACACAGGAGTAAATCTTTATGCCCCAACCAGCTCTGCCCGTGATAACTTACTCTTCTTGACCTTCTTTATCACTACGATTAAGGCGGTCTTTGAACATTCTGATTTGCTAAGAGCGAGTATTGCTACCGCTGCTAATGATTTCAGATTAGGAGCGAATGAAGCGCCTCCCGCCATCATGTCTGTGTTTATTGGTGCGCAAATGACGGCCGTGTTGGATGAGTTGGAGAAGAAGGGAAATGTTAAAATAGAGAAGGGAGACAATATGTACATGAAGTTAGGCATCGATCAGATTCCTGAAATCATACTGGACGCTACTGATCGAAACAGAACATCACCATTTGCCTTTACAGGAAATAAATTTGAATTTCGTGCCGTTGGCTCCAGTGACAACTGTGGTACTCCAATGACAGCTCTTAATTTAATTGTAGCGGATCAATTGGATAAATTTCATGATACCGTCACCAAAGACATGGAGAAGGGTACCGAGAAGAGATTGGCCATTGTGAATGCACTCCGTAAGTACATCAAAGATTCAAAGGCTGTGCGGTTTGAAGGCGATGGTTACTCTGAAGAATGGGTAAAAGAGGCGACCAAGCGTGGATTAAATAACTTCAAGACTATGCCAAAAGCAATTGAGGCTTATCTTTCTAAGAAATCACTAGAACTTTTTGAGAAGCATGATGTGATGAGTCACAAAGAGGTAGAAGCGAGAAATGAAATCAAGTTAGAAAGCTACATCAAGAAAGTGCAGATTGAGGCCCGTGTGATTGGTGATTTGGCTATGAATCATATTATCCCTACGGCCATTGCGTATCAGAACAAGTTGATTTTAAATGCCAATGGTTTGAAAGGACTTGGTGTGGACAATAAGGCCGTAGTACAAACCATCAAGGAAATATCAGAGCATATTGAAACCATCCAGACGGATGTGAGAAAGATGGTGGACGAGCGTAAGCGGATCAATAAAATGAGCGATACGCACAAGCGCGCCTTTGCTTATTGCGATGATGTGAAGGAGAAGTACTTTGATAGCATCAGAGATGCCGTTGACAGACTTGAACTTCTCGTTGACGATGAAGATTGGCCATTGGTGAAATACCGCGAACTTCTTTTCCTAAGGTAGTATTAAATTAGATTTCTACAGAAAGCCGACTTTATAAGCCGGCTTTCTCATTTAAAGAGTTTACAATATTTGGCAAATAGGATTTACTGCGAACTTAAAAGCTCTAATACAGCATTTCTGATCAGCTCGGGATGTGACCAGGGCACAAAGTGATTCATATCGTCCCGAAGAACAATCTTCAACGGAGCATTGATAATCATCTTCTTGGCGAAATCAGCATTACCGGGTGGAACCAAATCATCTTTTTGCCCTTGAATGACAATGGTAGGGGCATGCACTTTTGGCCAAAGTGGCAGCATTTCCTGAAGCTCAGGTTTTAGTTTATAGATTTCATCATTCGAAGCGCGAAGTGAACGAGGGAGCATCCATTTTAAAAAGGGTGTTGCCAGGGGTGCCCGAAACCATTCATGTGGCTCTAATTCTGGATCAATAGATCCGGCAACAATAACAAGGCCATCCACCAATTCTGGATAATCCATAGCTATTCTTGCGATGAGTGGTCCGCCTAATGAGTGCCCCACAAGTATAATGGGACGGTCATTTTTATGTTTCTCGAGAATGGGTTTAATTAAAGCAGCCTGCTTCTCTAAAGAAGGTTCAGCATAACCAAAATCGGAATGACCAAAACCGGGTCGGTCAACCGAGGCAACCTTTGCTTTCTTCAACAAAATAGTATCTCCCAGAAAATCAATAAAGGCACTCAGAGAACCTGGGGAGCCATGAACAAACAATACTAAAGGCAGTTGATCATCACCCGCGATAACATAGTTGATCCTTCGCTTTCCTACAATGTAAAAATGGGTGATGCCCTTTTTCTCTTTTTTTTCAAAGAATGTATCCAGTTCAGACTGACTCATGCGAAACTGCATACAGGAGTCCATCAAGAATAGCGTTCCAGAAAAAATAAAAAGACTGATAAAGTATTTTCTAGTCTTTCTCCACCAAGGACTATTCATTCAATTTTTTATTGAATGTTGAGAATTTTCTTATAAGCAACAGAATTGGAAAGGACTTCAATAGCCTTCGTTACTTCAGGATCAGACTTGAATCCTACTTCAACAGCACCTTTTTCTAAATAGTAACGAGTAGCAATTTCTTCTTCCAGCAGGGATTTGATCTGGTCTTTGAACGTAGTCAGGTCATGCTTATGGCTGTCTCCCAGGCGAGCATTGATTTGCTCAAGCTGAGGCTTAAGTTCGTTGTAACTTCTTTCCCGCTTCGCTTCTTCCACAAAAGTTGCAAGTTGTACTTCCAGCGGTGAACGATAATTGTATTCTTTGCTTTTCATCCACATCATGAACTCGGTATACTCGTCATCAGTAAGTTTGAACTCTTTAGCCGGAGGGAGGGAGGGATGCTTTAATGCATAGTGTGTAGCGTAATCGAAGATTAATCCATTGGTGAAAATAACCTGGGTAATCGAAGCAGCTTCCTGAACAGCAAGTTTTACATCTGGATCGATTCCACCACCATCATAAACAATTCTTCCTTTGGAGGTCTTAAATTCTTTTTTGATGGAATCCGGAATTGATCCCACACTCCCATCTTCGCGTCTATGAGTATAATCCAATACCTGAATACAACGACCTGTAGGCGTATAATATTTAGCAGTCGTTATTTTAACTTGTGAATTGTAGGAAAGAGGCCTGCTCAATTGAACTAATCCTTTTCCATACGATTTTTCGCCCACGACTATCGCGCGATCATAATCCTGTAATGTGCCGGCCACAATTTCAGATGCTGAAGCGCTTCCACGATTAATCAGCACGGCCACCGGAATCTCCATATCAGTAGGAGGATTTAATGTCTCATAGACAATGTTGCTATCTGCAACTTTCCCGATGGTGCTTACTACTTTTTTGCCTTTCGGAATAAAAATGTTGCAGATATTAACAGCTTCAAATAATAGGCCTCCCGGATTGCCACGTAAGTCCAAGATGATACTCTTAGCACCTTTTTCTTTTAAAGCAATCACAGCATTCTTGACTTCTTTTCCTGCTTCCGGAGTAAAGTCGGAGAGTTGCACATAGCCTACATCTGAATTCACCATGCCAAAGTAAGGGACGTTGCTGATTTTGATTTTTTCTCTTTTGAATTCTAAATCAAGTACTCCATCGGTTCCGGGTCGTTTGACGGTAAGTTTTACTGGAGTGCCTACCTGTCCTCTCATAAGGTGATTTGCTTCATCGGTGGAAAGCTTAGACAACTCAACACCATTCATCTTCAACACTTCGTCACCTATTCGAAGTCCATTTTTGTAGGCAGGATAATTTTCATAGACCATGGTAATCACGGTGCGATGACCGAATTCCCGAGTTAATGCACCGATGCCTCCGTATTGTCCTGTATTAAGTGTTCGATAATCTTCTACTTCGTCTTCAGAAATAAAGTTGGTGTAGGGATCCAGCGAATTAAGCATCGCATCAATTCCCGTGCGCACCAGTTTATTAGGATTGACTTCATCGACATACAGCGCATTGACTTCTTTAAAGAGGGTGGCAAAAATGTCCAGGTTTTTAGCGATTTCGAAATACCGCTCGGCCGGAGGTATAAACGAAAGAAGAGCAAGGAGGGTGGTAATGCTAAAAAATACGATGATTATTTTCTTCATGTGTCTATGGGTATAAACCTGAAACGAAAACGAAGGGATTTCGGTTTTCGTGGAAAGTTACCGGAAAAATTACAAGTAAATTACATTCACAGCCATTTACCTATGGTGAAAACACCAACCACAGGCAAAAATCTGTCACTAGTTATTTTTTGCCTATGGTCGGTGTTTTCACCGACCATCTGCTTTCTGCATTAATTATAAGTGCTCTTCATAGTGTGTCAAAAAACCCCACTCATCCTTGTTAAGTCAAACTGGCGCAAGTCTTGTGCACAGATTTTGCGCGTGGCTGACTTGTGCCTTGCTTATTGATAACTCAATTCCATTAAAATATTCTTCTGAAAAACTTATCATTCATAATAACTTGACTTCATTCTATTTAAGCACAAGTCCCGCACATCCCCATCCCGCTACCCAAGACTTGCGCTAGTTGGTGCCCTTCTCCGCACTTCATTCGAAGCCTTGTCTTTTGTCCTATGCACTTAACTAATCTTCTTGTCAATCTTTTTTAAGATGCTAATTATTTCCTTTGCTGATTCCTTAAATTCACTCTTAGCCTCTAACATATTTTTATTGTTCCACGAAATTATGCTGTCAACTAGCTTACCCTTCATTTCATGCTTTTTTCTCTTGTCAGATGTCTTAAATATTTTTTCAACTTCTGGTTGCCATCTGCTGGGGTAATACATTTCGAAGTTGTCTTTTTTAAAATTCTGAAAGTGTTGTGATTTCCATGGTGTAAATCTTTTTTTGAGTTTGCTTATTGCATCTTTTCCTTTTGTGTCACCGTCAGCATATACCCAAGCCCTGTCCTTGTAGGCATTTGAAAGGTGGATAAATACAAACAGTCTCAAAAAATCATAGAATCTTGCTTCTAAATCGTCAGCCCCTTGCGCAGCTATAGTCTTTAATTTGTTTTTAAGTTTCGGTGTAAAAGTTGGTATTAAATAATCCCTAATTAATCTTTCTGCAGTTGATTCCTCAAGAATTAAGTATGCTTTCCAAAGATCAAAATCGTAGAGGTCATAGCCCAAATCACCTAAGACTTTAATTCTTTCTTCAGGAGTATTATTTATTTCTTTAACTGTTGAAAATGGAAGTTTGTCTTTAATAAACATTTCGATATGAAATATTTTACTACTATCTACAGAACCCAGATATTTAGTAACAATATTAGAATGAGTAGAAATGATAAACTGATTCTTGTCTGATTTCTTGATGATTAACTCTAAAAGTGCTTTCAATGCTTTCGGATGGATGTCATTTTCTAATTCTTCGATTAAGAAGAGTTTGTTTTCAGCAATACACAAGTCAACCAAAAGGCCAAGAATATTCGTAGTTCCTTCACCCATTTCATCAAGCGGAATGTTGTCGCTATTTGAAACAATTATCCCAGCTTGTTGTCCACTGGCTGAAAGTGAGCAAGAAACACTTAACCCAATGATATCTTTGCATGACTCTTTATATTCGCTGTAAGCAGGATAATCGGGATTTGAAATTCGATTTATTTTAGCGTACAGGTCTGAAAGGTTTTCCTTAACATCAATCGCATGGGCTAGTGTAAAATTTTCCGTGAAGCTTGTAGCCTTTCTCTTTGAGAAGTAAGGGTAAATGAAATTTCTTGGTTCCTGACTCTGAAAGAATTGAATTCCGAAATTCGAACCATCATTCTTTCTTTTCAAGAATCCTTGAAAATTACCATTTTGTTGCATGACGAGTTCGATTGACGGGTTAATAAAATCGTCAACCCCACTTAAATAGAAGTTATCGGGTTTGTCAAACACAATGGTGACTTTTGAAGTAGTTGTCGTCTTTCTTCGATTCTTACTAAGGTAATTATGAGTCCATGCTTGATTATTACCGAGAGGCTGTATTAATTGACAGCACTTTATTATAGTAGACTTTCCCGAATTATTCGGTCCAACAAGTAGATTGATTGACGGTGAAAATTCTATAGCCCCGGAATTAGCAAATCCCTTAATGTTTTCAATAGCAACTGACTTTATTTTCATCTTTCTAAAGATACGCTTTTGTCTTGAAGCCAAGGGTCGGCCATTTCTTTTCTCAGGTGTCCAACGTTATTAAATTTTTTCAAAGTCCAAGTTGTCCCCAAGCCGGTTCATTTGTCCGCGTGGAGAATCGTTGTTAGCAGAGTGTCAGCCGTTAGATGACTAAATTGTCCGGGCCCTATTACTGCCAACGTTTGAGTTTATGACGGCTGCGGCCTTCGAAGCGCGTCATTCTCCCCCGTGATGAACGAAGTTAAGAAAACTAAACTTTATAGCTACACCAAACCAGCAGCTGGCATAAACTTTTTGTTAGCGGCTGGGCGTTCTGTCGACCATTTTAAAATCTCCGTCTATGTCGACTTGAAAGTCTATATAGTCGAATGAATCAAAGTCCACCGTTACATAACGGTCTGACAGATATGTCCAGCCAATTGAAGCTGTCAGCAAGAAAATCTCTTTTTTAATGGTGTCGACATAGCTCGTTGTTTGAAATAGTCTTTGAAAATGCAGAGAATGTCCTCAAATTCTGAAGCCGTCAAATCGTGGTTTAAGAATTCTTTTGGCAATTCATCAACTGTAATGAATTTTCTGTCGTTGATTTTATCAAATAGATAACTTGCTCCAGTTCTTGTCCCCGTGTGTAAATAAATCTTTTCAGGAAACAAGTCTAAGTAAGCACCTATTCTTGTTGCTGTGTCGTAATAGGTCAAGTCTGCGATACGGTCAGATTTCACAGACTCGATAATTGAAAGAAGTTTGTCAAAGGTCTTTGCCTTTTTAATTTCAGATTCTTTTAGTTTAAGTAGCTCTGCAAATGCATTGAGTTTAATTCTTCCAATTCGTCTTTGATGTCCATGAATTTTATTCTCTTCATTTATCGCTTTAGCAGCGACTTCAATTGCGTCTGATAAATGTCTCTGCTGAACACAAAAGTCAATGTGTCGGTCTGGATGTTTTTTCCGTATTGCTTGATATTGTCTTACAATGGTGTCAAACTTTTTTTGACTTACATTCTTCATAAGTTGTCTATTCGTTCCACGGCTTGAATTCTCTGGACGTCACACAGCCTTGCCGCTAACATTAGTATATGCGCAACTAGTTGCGCATATACAGCTAAATATAGGGAATATACGCAATAGAGTTGCGGGTATTGGGGAGATGGTTATTTCCTCGCAGAGTCTTTGCCTCAGAACTCTGCGCCTTTCATATTGTTTGCCTCCAAACTTCCATAAGGCGGCTGTAAATTTTTATATCAGGTGATAGAAGAACTGTAACAGAAACGTGATGAATCGGAGAGAAGTTGAGCAGCACAGTTGTTCCTTTATTTGCGGTTAATGTTTATCAGGAATCTGTACAATTCGAACTACAATCTCGTGAGCATCGCCATCCTTATCCACCAAATTAAATTTCACCATCGGATTATCACGTTTGATATTGCTCTCCACGTTAACGATTTCATTCCCTTGTAAATGCTTTTGTATATCCTTCTGAAGGATGATAAGGGCATTGGCAAAATCAACTTCTAAAGGACTTGGGTTGTAGGAAGGAGTCTTCATGTAATTATCTTTTTACCAACGGATAAGAGCAGATGCCCACGTAAATCCGCTTCCAAAAGCGGCCAAACAAATTACGTCATTTTCCTTGATTCTTCCTTCGGCCCAGGCCTCACTCATGGCAATGGGGATAGAAGCTGCCGTAGTATTTCCATAGCGCATAATATTATTAAATACCTGAGAGTCGCTAAGGTTTAATTTTTCCTGAATAAATTGACTGATGCGTAAATTGGCCTGATGAGGAACCAATAAATTGATATCTTCTTTCTTCATTCCATTGGCTTTCAGTGCCTCGTTGATGACTTCCATAAACCGAACCACAGCATGTTTGAATACCTGACTCCCGTTCATGACTACTTTATAGTGAGTAGTATCAAGTATCTGCTCGGGTTGTCTTTCTTCTCTGGTTCTGCTGCTCCCCGGGTCACGCACATAAAGTTCTTCTGCAAAGCGTCCGTCAGAATGTAAATGAGTGGAAAGTATCCCTTGCTTATCAGCGGCCTGGAGAATAGCAGCCCCTGCGCCATCGGCAAAGATCACTGCGGTATTTCTTCCCCGGGTAGTCATATCAATAGCAGTAGATTGTATTTCAGCGCCTACCACCAATATCGTTTTGTACATTCCGGATTTAATAAACTGATCGGCAACGGATAGTGCATAGATAAATCCTGAGCAGGCATTTCTTATATCCAACGCTCCAATGCTTTCCAATCCTAGTTCACGTTGGAGCAGGACACCCGATCCGGGAAAGAAGTAATCTGGAGTGATGGTGGCGAATACGATGAAATCAATATCCTTTTCGGTAAGCTTAGCTCTCTCCAATGCAATTCGCGTAGCCTTGGCCGCCATGTTGGCCACGGTGTCTTTGGCAGGATCAATATATCTTCTCTCTTTGATCCCTGTCCGTTCAATAATCCATTCATTAGTCGTGTCAATGAGGGTAGAGAGGTATTCGTTCGTGATGATGGTTTCCGGAACATGATGTCCGAGGCCAACAATTTTGGAATAAGGCATGATCTTTTTTTTACCGCACGAAGTTAAGAAATTGTTACGATTGGGTGATAGGGAAGGAAAAAGAGAGTCAGCGTCTATTCTTCTCCGTTGCTGCCGTCAATTTTGCAGTAATTATCCATTCCTATATGAAGGAGTGCGTCTCCGGCATTGACGACCGGATTGTTGTTCAATCCAACTACATATCCTGTTGAAGGCGATTTGATTTGTTCCTTGAATTCTCCGAATGGATCGGTCAATGTGCCGATGACTTGATTTTTATGAACAAGATCTCCGCATTTGATTTCCGCAAGGAACAAACCTGCCGTGCGTGCTCGCGCCCAGGAAGAACTCCAGATGATTTTATTTTCTTCCTTGGCTTCGGGCGCCCAATCAATCATTTTTAAATGTTTCATCAATCGCAAAGTCCCATTGACTCCCGCTTCGATAGCATGCTGATCAAAACGAACCGATTCACCTCCTTCATAAACAATAATGTGCTTACTTTTTTTTGCCGCAGTTTGTCGGAGTGAATGAGGACGGAAGGGTGAGTCAATGGTAAAGGGCGCATGAAAAGCATTGGCCAGCTCTACATTGGTGGAGTCTTGCATGACACAACGCACTTGCGGATAGTTACTGCGCATGGCTCCACCTGTGTGGAAGTCAACACCATAATCAATAAACGGAAGAATATCGTGTGTCATATGATACGCAACACGCGATGCAAGTGAACCGGTTTTACTTCCGGGAAAAGATCGGTTGATATCTTTTCCATCCGGCACCTCACGGGAATAATTAAGAAAGCCGTACACATTGATAACGGGCATGCAAACAACTGTACCTCGCTTTACCCGATTATGACCTGCATCGATTATCCTTCTTACGATCTCCATCCCATTGATCTCGTCTCCGTGCATTCCTGCTGTAAGCGCTAGAACAGGTCCATCCTCAAGACCTCGGTAAACATAAATGGGAGTATCGATTTGAGTTCGGGAAGGTAACCGTGCAATATTGATGACGATTTCCTTGGATTCTCCCGGACGAATAGGTTGATCGGCAATGATAACTTCTTTCATGGAGATTTACCGAAGGTGAAACAGAATAGAAGCTACAATGAAACAAAGGCTGGAGATAAAGATTCCTGTCAAAGGAATTTTGAACCAGTATTTCTTTGCCAGAAAAAGATAAAAGAAAATGGTGGCTAGATTGACAATCTGAAGCGCCAATGAATCATGCAATACTAAAAAATACTGTGTCACCAGAATGATGTTCACGATGCCAAGAAAAATAGCACCCAGACTGTGACTGGCATTGAAACCAATCCAGGCATTCCATACGGTGGTTTGTCGGGTAAGAATAGGAGAGGTGCCTTTCATTTCAAGTTCGACTGCCGAATTTCTTGGTGCGAACTTGTCAGTGAAAAAAGTATACAATAGATGAATCGAGCCAAGAATAAAAAATATAGAAGAACCAATTACAATTAAAATGATTTCAACCTGCATAACTATTAAACTTTATCAAATCTCTTTGTCCATGGACCATGGATAATAGTCCATCGCCTCTTAGGCATTAATAGTGTCTTTCTGAATTTTTTTCTTGCCGGCATGTTTTTCTAAGTACTGATAAATTTTGCCTGCTATGTCAACTTTAGTTGCACCTTCAATTCCTTCGAGTCCCGGTGAAGAGTTGACCTCGATAATCAGTGGGCCTCGTTTGGAAGGAAGCATATCAACGCCAGCAACGGCTAATCCCATTTTCTTGGCAGCGCTTATGGCTGCATGTTTTTCATGGCGATCAAGCCTTACAACCGTGGCGATACCACCGCGGTGAAGATTAGATCGAAACTCTCCATCGCGTGCCTGCCTGCGCATAGCACCCACGACTTCCCCGTTTACCACAAATACTCTAATATCGGCTCCCTTTGCTTCTTTAATAAATTCCTGAACAATGATGCGTGCCTTCACGCCATGAAATGCTTCAATGACAGACTGGGCTGCTTTTTTATTTTCCGCCAATACAACCCCTAACCCTTGTGTTCCTTCTAACAATTTAATTACCACTGGAGCTCCGCCTACCGCTTCGATGACGCCCTGTGTATCCTTAGAGTAATCCATGAATATAGTTTTTGGCATACCCAATCCGGCTCTCGATAATATTTGAAGACTTCTCAATTTGTCTCGTGAACGAATCAATGCTTGCGACTCGACAGCGGTGAACACCTTCATCATTTCAAATTGTCGTACTACGGCTGCACCATAAAAAGTAACGGAAGCACCAATTCTGGGAATGACTGCATCGAAGTAATCGAGCTTGCGTCCGCTATACCACACCATCGGGTTTTTCTTTTCAATGAGGAGCACACATTTCATGTGATCAATGATCTCTACTTTGTGGCCTCGCTTTTCACCGGCTTCTTTTAGTCTGCGGGTAGAGTAGAGTTTGGAGTCGCGGGATAGAATGGCGATGTTCATACGCCTGTTTGTTTACTTTTGAAAGATAAGTCTTTTTCAGTTACATCGATAAGAAAGCGATGACGCAGAATTTTCCGTCCTAATAAAACAGGAAAGCGCAATTTATCCCGATCACTCAAAGAAAATTCAGCATTGATGACCTGATTATGGACTTTGATCGTGGTCTTGATCACAAATCGCATCTCTGCTTCACCGAAAGAATTTTTTACTTCGCGCTGTGTGAATTTTTTGAATACAAATTTCATCCCTGTAAACTCCGGATGCTCCTCATCAAGAAGTATAAATTCTAATTTACCGTCTACAGTTTCAGCCCGTGAGCAATGCAGGCTGCACGTATAAGCACCTGTATCTATTTTTGCATGGATATTGGAAAGCCCAAGCCCTGGTAAGTCTACCCGATCCGATCGTCCAAGAATCTTCATAAAGTGAAATCTTTGGAAAACTAAACCAAATTTTCAGCAAATAAAAAAGCCTACCCATGTACGGGAAGGCCTTTCCAATTTGAAGTCCTGAAGTGATTAGCCTTTTGTGACTTTGAACAATACGAGTGTATTTTCCCATTTCAGGGTTACACTACCTGCACCCACTGCAATATTGAATGTCTCAACAAATGCATCAGGTTTACCACTCTTCACTTTCACACGAAGAACATCATTGCTTTCTTTGTAATCATAAGCGCCCCATTGCTTTCCGTATTTCTGAATAATAATTACCCACTCTGTTTCTCCCGGGATCGTGAATAACTCATACTTACCAGCTGCCAATGCCTGGCCTTCAATTTTAGCTGCTTTATCGATTTCAAAGATAGTGGCTTCATTTGCCCCGGTGCGCCATACCGATCCAAAGGGTTCTTTCCCTCCAATCATTTTCCTTCCTTTGGCAGAAGGAGCAGAGTAATCAATCTTGATTTTAACGCCATCGATTGAGCCTTCGGCTGTCATCGGTGGACTGGGCTTCTGTGCTAATGCACTTAACGATAATGTAACGGCAACGACCAGCATACTGAAATTCATGAAACGCTTCATACTAATTGGTTTAAGTGAAATTTTTTTTTAAATGAAAAAATGCCCTATCCCAACTATGATCAGGACAGGGCATTTTGAATAACCTGTAAACTGCTCTTAAAACGCATCGGCTTCAGTTTTAGTTTTGCAAAAAGGCATTTTTCTTCTGTTAATGAATAATTAACGCCCAAATGGATTCAGTGCAGATAACGCCCGCTTTCCACCTCCCATTTTATTCATGGTCTTCATCATCTTTCGCATCTCATCAAATTGCTTTAGTAATTGATTGATTTGTTGGATGGAAGTACCACTTCCTTTTGCAATGCGTGTCTTACGGCTGTTATTAATAAGTTCCGGATTCTCGCGCTCTACATTGGTCATGGATTTAATAATGGCTTCAATAGGTTTGAAGGAGTCATCATTGACATCAATATCTTTTACTGCTTTGCCCATGCCGGGGATCATCCCCAGAAGGTCTTTCATATTACCCATCTTCTTGATTTGTTCCAGTTGGGTTAGAAAATCATTGAAGTCGAATTGATTTTTGCGAATCTTTTTATTGAGTCTGCGCGTCTCCTCTTCGTCAAAATTTTCCTGCGCTTTTTCCACCAAACTCACCACATCACCCATGCCCAGGATTCGGCTGGCCATGCGATCGGGGTAGAAACGGTCAATGGCTTCCATCTTTTCCCCGGAACTGACGAACTTGATTGGTTTATCAACCACTCTGCGGATGGAGAGTGCAGCACCACCTCGGGTATCGCCATCCATTTTGGTTAAGACGACACCGTTGAAATCAAGGCGCTCATTAAATGTCTTTGCTGTATTGACTGCGTCTTGCCCTGTCATGGCATCCACGACAAAAAGAGTCTCCGAAGGATTGAGAGCTTTCTTAAGTTTAGCAATCTCATCCATCATGACTTCATCGATGGCTAATCGGCCGGCTGTATCGATAATGACAATTCGGAAATTATTCTTCTTAGCATGTTCAATTGCTGCGAGTGCAATTTTGACCGCATCCTTGTTTTCTGGCTCTGCATAGACTTCAACACCAATTTGCTCACCCAATACTTTCAATTGATTGATGGCAGCAGGTCTATAAATATCACAGGCAGTTAATAAAACTTGTCGCCCCTGTCGCTTGAGATAATTGGCTAGCTTACCGGAGAAGGTTGTTTTACCAGAGCCTTGTAAACCGGCAATAAGGATGATGGCAGGACTTCCTTCAATTTTAATGTCTTCGCTTGCGCCTCCCATGAGAAGGGTCAGCTCGTCATTGGTGATTTTGGTGAGTAATTGCCCTGGAGAGATTGCCGTAAGTACATTTTGCCCTAAGGCCTTTTCTTTGATCTCATCGGTGACATCCTTGGCCACTTTATAGTTAACGTCAGCATCAATTAATGCCTTTCGAATTTCTTTAATGGTGCTCGCAACGTTGATTTCGGTGATCCTTCCCTGACCTTTCAGCGATTGAAAGGCTTTTTCCAACTTAAGACTTAAACTATCAAACATGGATTATTGATTTCGGTGGCAGATGAACATTTAGGGTGGCAAAGTTAACTTGATCGCTGAGCCCTTCCAAATGAATCCTGAAAGGCTGAATTGGCCCTTCCGGAATTGAAATAAATTTATCGCTATGAACGGAATGGAATAAAGGGATAAACCTCCTGTGCCTTAAATTCTTCTTGTGAAGCAGGAAGCTCCAGAAAACCATCGACCTCTTTCAGGTTGGCAAAATCACCCGATCCACCTCCTTGCATCGGATAAGCACTCAGTTTCCCGGATTCATTTTTCACTTTCACCTGAAGGAAGTAAGTGAGGCCAGGCTTGAATGAAAAATCCTCAGCCAGAATGGCTTGAGGGAAAGAGTAATCTGTTCCGTAGCTTTTCTCTATCCAGGGTTTAATAAACCGATAGAAACATAGGTAGGTGGAAACTGGATTTCCGGGCAAAGCGAATACGGTGTGTTTATCCGATACGCCAAACCAAAAAGGCTTTCCGGGCTTTTGACGTACACCGTGAAATAGTTTTTTGATTCCCAGTGATTCTAATACTTCAGGCACAAAATCGAACTTACCCTTGGATACGCCACCCGAAAGCAAAATGATTTCATGATGAGTAAGAATTTCAATCAGTTTGTTTTTTAAGATTTCTTTTTGATCTGTGATGTGAAATTGTATTGAGGTAACCCCTTGTTCATCCAGTGCAGACTGCAGCGCATAGCTATTTGATCTTCTGATTTGGTGTGCCAGTGGTATTTCGTCAATTCCAACCAGCTCGTCACCCGTAGAAATAATTGCAATCTTTGGCAATGCATATACTTCTATTTCAGATTTTCCGATAGAAGCGAATAAAGCAACTTCTGCCGGGGAGATTTTCAGCCCGGGGGACAATAATTTATCCTTCTTTCTCGCATCAATTCCTCTAAAGTGAATATGTTGGCCTTTTTTTATTTCATGGATAGTGATGACGGCTACTTTATTTTTGATTTCCAGATCTTCATATTGTATTACCGTGTCGGTTCCTTTCGGCAACATGGCTCCGGTCATCACTTCAATACAGTGTAACTCATTACGAAGCGTTAGCTGAGGCTTACCGGCAGCCTGAACATCTTGAATATCATAGGAGCGGATACCTTTTTGAAACGCTTCAAATTGAATAGCTATGCCATCCATGGAAGCCCGATCAAAGGGAGGAAAGTCGCGATCCGCTTCTATGGGTTGTGCCAGGATTCTGCCAGTGGCGTGAAGTATTTCAACTTTTTCAATGGAAGGCGTAAAAGTATGTGAAAGAATAATCGAAGTACCTTCCTCAACACTGACCATGAAATCCTTAATTTTGATTTAAGCTAAAGATAAATGAAAAAGCAATTTACCCACATTGATAAGTCGGGAAATCCCAGAATGGTGGATGTTTCAGATAAAAAAATAACAAAACGCCTTGCGAGAGCGCAGGCAACAGTCCATTTAGGAAAGGAGATAATGAGGCAGATCAAAGACAATGAACTGATTACTAAAAAAGGTCCTGTTTTCCAGACCGCGATCATTGCTGGCGTGATGGGAGCAAAAAAGACATCTGAATTGATTCCTTTCTGTCATCCACTTGGGTTAGAGGATTGCCAGGTTACCATTTCAGCAAAGGGTGAGCGAGTAATTATCAATACACTGGCCGTGATCACCAGTAAGACCGGAGTGGAAATGGAGGCCCTGACAGCTGCTAGTATTGCAGCGCTTACTGTCTACGATATGTGCAAGGCGCTGTCCCATTATATAGTCATCGAAGAAATAAAACTGACGGAAAAGAGGGGAGGGAAAAAGGATTTTCGTAGAAAGTAACATTACAGCTACATTTAGTACATCATTCTTTTTTGACTGCAATTTCTTGTAAGTCCCACTAAATATGTGGCTTACCTGCCTGGGTATAAGCTGTTCCTCGAATTAAAAGTAGGGCGGGACGCAAGAGATTCATGAATATCTTACCTCGCTATTCCATTCAACGCTATTGCTGAACTTTTTAGTGTATTCAATGTTACTTTTATAGTATAAATAGTTGGCGCTATGAAAAATCTTAATAAGAACTTATTTCCGGAATTACACTTCCATCCGATTAGTCGTGATCTTCTGGTGGTGACTGGAATGGGACTATTAGTGGCAATGGCAATTGTCACCTTTGGGGTGATGGTTCTCAGTCAGTTTTAGAGTTGAAGATTTATTTATTGAAGTTAAGGATGAGCCGAAACCCATTGCTCGCCATCTTCAAAAACTTCTTTCTTCCAAATAGGAGCCTTTGCTTTTAACTCATCAACAATAAATTGACAGGCTTCAAATGATTCCTTACGGTGAGGTGTTGAAACGGCCACAACCACAGCAATCTCACCTGGTTTAAGAGTACCCACGCGATGGCTTATAGCATGGCCCAAAAGGTTCCAGCGACTTGAAGTTTCATCAACTATTTTTTTGATCTCAACAACTGCCATACCCTCATAGCATTCATATTCCAGCCAGCGCACACTTTTGTTTTTAGTCGTATTTCGAACCGTACCAATAAAAACATTTAAGCCGCCAGCTCCGAGAGCGGAGGCAGCCTCGATTACTTTTTGAACATCGATTGGTTTCTCGGTGATTTTAATCATGGAATTTTAATGTAATTGAATTAGCCTCCGGATACCGGAGGAATCAGGACAATTTCATCAGACTCCTTTAGTTCAATATCATCGCCAGCATAACTTAAGTTAACAGCAATCAATAGGGAGTTGAGGTCATTTAGAGCAGGGTAATGGGCGGAAAGGTGTTTCCTGAGATCTGCCACCTGATTTCCTTTTACCTCCAGACTTACTTCTTTAGCGCCTAAAATATCGCGGGCTATACCAAAGGTCTTTATTTTGTACTTCATCCATCAAATATACAATGAGAATAATGTGAACGTTCATTCTTATATTTCGTTTTAAATTGAAATGAATTCACCTCAGCTATTCGATAATCATCATCGGCCCATCACCTACCTGCGGCTGGCCGTGACAGACCGTTGCAATCTGCGCTGTTTCTATTGCATGCCGGAAGAGGGGATTAAGTACCTGCCGAAAAAAGAACTACTGACGTTTGAAGAAATTGAGCGACTGATCATGTTAATGGCCTCCATGGGGATATCCAAAGTAAGACTTACGGGAGGAGAGCCGTTTGTCAGAAACGATCTGATGCAACTGATCCGGAGAATTGCTGACGTGAAGGGAATAAAAGACATTCACCTCACCACCAACGGCATTTTAACTGGACGACATATTCCAGAACTAAAATCCATGGGCATTGCCTCCGTCAACCTCAGCCTTGACACCTTGGATAAAGATCGTTTTAAAATAATAACCCGAAGGGATGAATTTATAAAAACATGGGAAACTTTTGAGCTATTGATGAAGCATGGCATCACCGTAAAAATCAATACAGTAGTAATGGATGCAAAGAACATTGAAGATATTATTCCTTTAGTAGAGCTAACTAAAGCGTATCCGGTCTCCGTTCGTTTTATTGAAGAGATGCCATTCAATGGCGAGGGCAATCATTATGCTTCGCTAACCTGGACGTATAAAAAAATTGTTGAATACATAACCACTCATTATCCAAGTCTTCAGAAAGTTCATGATCCGATTAATTCAACTGCTTATCATTATCAGATTCCTGGGTATCTCGGAAATATTGGTGTAATCGCTGCATTCAGCAGAACCTTTTGTGGTACCTGCAACAGGATTAGAGTGACTGCACAAGGTGTTTTAAAAACCTGCCTTTATGATGATGGTGTATTAAATATTAAGGAACTTTTCAGGGACGGGAGTTCAGATCAGGAAGTTAAAGATGTACTCTTGAATGCCTTTAGTTCCAGGCCCAAAGATGGCTTTGAAGCGGAAGAGCGTAGAAAGAATGGTTCTCCTGTAATCGAATCAATGTCAACGATTGGAGGATGATCAATGTTAATGTTCAATCCGTCAATTATCAATTGAACGATGCCGACAGTCCATTGACTATTGTCCATTATTAATCCATGGAATTCTACATCCTGATCATTTCTTTTTTCCTCATTGCGCTGATCTACTCCTCCGTTGGTTTTGGTGGAGGCACAAGTTACTTAGCCTTAATGGGTGTGATGCTCATTGACTTTCACGTAATGCGGCCGGTGGCGTTGCTGTGCAACATCATTGTAGTAAGCGGAGGGGCTTACATTTTTTATAAGGAGGGACATCTGAATCTGAAAAGATGCTGGCCGTTCCTTGTCACCAGTATTCCTTTAGCGTTTCTTGGCGGGTATTGGCCGATCAGTCAATCTACTTTCTTTGTTACGCTTGGCATAGCGCTCATTGTTGCTTCGTTGCTTCTCTGGTTTCAAAATTTTTGGACGAATAAGAAACCCCTAAAGACAACGTCTGATAATGTATTTTTAAATCTAGGTTTGGGTGGCTTGATCGGATTTCTTTCAGGCCTGGTGAGTATTGGTGGTGGTATTTTTCTTTCTCCTATACTCCACTTGCTCAATTGGGACGAAGCGAAGAAAATTTCTGCGTTAGCCAGTGTTTTTATTCTGGTAAATTCTATCAGTGGATTGATGGGTCAGCTCACCCGTTCTTCTTCACTCGATTGGAATTTTATTTGGCCTTTATTACTGGCGGTATTGGCGGGTGGGCAGATAGGATCCCGGCTGGGTGCCAGAAAATTTAATCCACTTTATATTAAAAGGATCACGGCTGTCCTTATCTTGATTGCCGGAGTTAATATTCTAAAAGATCACCTTTACTAATTATGAAAAAAAATATCCTTCTACTGGTAATGCTATCCAATTTTGCGCTGTTCGCCCAAACTGACAAAGACCGGGTGAATCCGGTCATCAAGGATTACGGTGGAATCTTTGAGATACCTTACGCGGAAGAGCGCCCCGACCCCAATCAGGAATATAAGATTGTGATCGAAGTGAAGGAAGTAAAAAACAAGCCCGAAGAAGTGAACTGGGCATTAAATAATGTGGCCCGTATGCTTAATCTTCATTCGGTAGGAGGCGTTGCCAAGGAAAAAATGAATGTCGTGTTGGCCATTCATGGAGAAGCTGCCTATACGGTCATGAACAACGAAGCGTACGCGAAGAAATACAAGGTTTCAAACCCCAACCTGGATTTATATTCTTCTTTAGAGAAAGCAGGAGTGAGGATTATTGTTTGCGGTCAATCGTTAATTGCGAGAGAGATCGACAGAACTAAACTTGTACCCGAAGTAAAAATAGGAGTGTCGATGCTCACAACACTCACCAACTATCAAATGAAAGGATACGCCCTTCTTACGTTCTGAAATCAGGATTTTATTTCTGAGGTGTGGTCATAAATCACCACCCATTTTCCATTGATCTTTTTCAGGACTACGGTAAAGATTCCTTTGATGTCACCCGACTCACGCGTTAAGAAAAACTTTCCTGTTACGAGGCTTGCATAGGATGAAATGGGCAAGATCCGAAGTATCTCAAATCTGGTTTTGCCGATCATTGCTAAATTAGGATAGCGTAGCTTATAGCCATCGAGTGTAGCCTGCCAACCCGAAGTGATTTGGGATCCGATGAATTGTAAAGAATCAGATTTCCAGTAGGTCTCCATGAACTTATCGAGGTCACCCTCATTCCAGGCGGCAACCTGTCGATCGAGAACTTCGCGAATTTCTGTTTCACTATTTCCAGCGATGGTTGCCTCCTGCTTATCCGTTTTACAGGAGAAAATAAATATGCTAAGGCAAATGAAGATGAGCAGTCGACAAGTCATAGGTCATTTTTTAGTTGGAGAAGGAGTAAAAATGGCGATTTGATGATTGAGATACAACGAAGTATACACTAGCGGGACTTAATTATTAGGCAATCCTTGCTATTTTGCAAAACTTTAAACCTGTCCATGAAAAAGATCAATTTCAAAGAGCACATTCTCCCACATGCCTTAGCTGTCCTTGTATTTCTG
>JANMYO010000047.1:0-4540 GCA_031382175.1 Bacteroidia bacterium
TAAGTAGTAAGATGTAAGTAGTAAGATGTAAGTAGTAAGATGTAAGTAGTAAGATGTAAGTAGTAAGATGTAAGTAGTAAGATGTAAGTAGTAAGATGTAAGATGTAAGATGTAAGATGTAAGAAAAAAAAACTTATTGAAGGATGCTAACGTCATCGGCAGAAATCAATATGCCAATAATTCTTTTAAGGCTGCTGCTACTTTCTCTGCGTTGGGGAGCATCATTTTTTCTAAGTCACGATTGAGGGGAACGGCCGGAAGATTGGAAGCGCCCAGAGTCCAGACGGGAGCATCTAAATAATTAAAGCATTCTTTGGATATTCTCCCGGCCAATGATTCGGCAAATGAATTTAATAATGGTTCTTCTGTCAACACAAAAGCTCTTCCCTGCTTTTTCACTGCTTCAACAATCGCTGGCCAGTCGATTGGATTTAAGGTGCGTAGGTCGATGATCTCGATTTGATCTTTAAACTCCGATGAAGCCTCTTTGGCCCAATAGACACCCATTCCATACGTTATGATCACAGCCGATTCACCTCGTTCAATTTTTTCTTTTGATGCCTGCTGAACACTTCTTGCTTTGCCCAGTGGAATAACATACTCCTCGTCAGGTTCTATCCCTTTCGCTTCCAATGTACCGGGTACTTTGCTCCAGTATAGACCTTTATGTTCCAACAACACCACGGGGTTAGGATCGTAGAAAGATGCTTTCAACAAGCCTTTCATGTCTGCTGCATTCGATGGATATACTACTTTGATGCCCCGGATGGTTAGTAAAGTAGATTCAATACTTCCCGAATGATAAGGACCACCACCACCGTACGCACCCACCGGTACACGGATGAGGGATTGAATGGGAAATTTTCCTTTCGTGAGGTAGCAACTTTTGGAGAGTTCTACCACCAATTGATTCATACCCGGCCAGATGTAATCCGCAAATTGAATTTCAACAATCGCCTTTGCTCCTACCGCGCTCATGCCAGCCGTTGATCCCACGATATAGGCTTCCTGGATTGGCGTATTGAAGACACGATCGTCCCCATACTTTTGGGCAAGCGTTGCGGCCTCCCGAAAAACTCCTCCCAATCGGCCGCCCACATCTTGTCCGTAGAACAACGCTTCAGGATGTTTCTTTAAAATTTCATCTACCGCATGAAGAGCAGCGTCTACCATCACTACCTTTTCTCCTTTGGCAGGATTTCGATTTCCTTTCTCTTGGGTTATTGAAGTTGGTGCAAATTCATGTGAACTAAAATCTTCAACGTCTGGATCAGGTGAACTAATAGCCTTCTGATAAGCAGCTTTTACTTCTTTGACTGCTTTCTCTTTTGCACTTTCGAATGTCTTCTTACTTTCCCCTTCGCTCATCAAATAGTTTTCCAGCTTACTGATCGGGTCTTCTTTTTCCTGCAACTTTAAATTCTCACCGCGATACCATTCTTTTCTAACCCCTGAAGTATGATGGCCTAATAAGGGACACTTTGCATGAACCAGAATAGGGCCTCGTGTTTCCCGCACAAATTCTATTGCGTTCTCTATTCCGCTGTAACTATCTAAAAAATCAGAACCATCCACTCTTCTGCGCTCCATTCCCTTAAAGCCTGCCGCATATTCGTAGGCATCCATGGCTCGCATCTCTTTACCCGTAGCAGAGATGCCCCATTCATTATCCTGAATGAGATAAAGGATAGGGAGCTTTTTTAATACGGCCATTTGAAATGCTTCTGCTACTTCTCCTTCGGTGACCGAACCATCGCCCAGCGAACACAAGACCACGGGTTTATTTTTATTCCCTAAGCCTTGCGATTCAAGGTAGGCAATACCTTGTGCCATGCCCGTGGCGGGTATTGCCTGCATGCCTGTGGCGGAACTTTGGTGTGGTATGATCGGAAATCCTTTTTGCTTCAATGCAGGGTGACCATAGTAGGTACGTCCACCTGAAAATGGATCATCGCGTTTTGCCATGAGTTGTAACATCAGCTCATGGGGTTCAATTCCCAATCCTAATAAAACTGCTTCATCCCGATAGTAAAGCGAAGCATAATCGTGTGATTTTAACTGCAGGCCCACGGCCAATTGAATTGCTTCATGACCCCGTGATGTGCTATGGACATATTTACTGCAGACCTCTTTATTCTCTTCGTACGTCTCCGCCATTCGTTTTGCCACACACATCAATTCGTAGGCTTTCCAAATGATTTTCTTATCCACCTTCCGGTCTACACTTTTTTTATCAACCACAACCTTTTCTGCCATTCGAATACGTTTGAAAAGCTCAAATATAAGGATTTAGAAGGTTTTCAATTACCTCTGTCACTTCGTTTAAGCCACCTATCCTTTAGGTATTGATTGCTGTTTTGCTTTCCCGTTACTTCGAACAAACATTCAATTTTATGAGGAATTTTATCGTGTACTCTATTCTATTATTATCCGTACTCCCTAGTTATGGTCAAAAACCATCCAAATCTGCGCCTGCCACGGAAGTAAAAAAGGAAACGCTGTCGCTTAGCGGTCTGAAGTTCCGCAACATCGGCCCTGCCGTCACATCAGGACGTATTGCCGATATTGCTGTCAATCCTAATAACTTCCACGAATATTATGTAGGTGTGGCATCGGGTGGCGTATGGAAGACTGTCAATGCCGGAACGACCTACGAGCCGATCTTCGATCAGCAAGGATCCTATTCTATTGGATGTGTTGCGATTGACCCAACTAATACCAACATCGTTTGGGTTGGATCGGGAGAAAATAACAATCAACGCAGTGTTGCCTATGGCGATGGAGTTTATAAGTCGGAAGACGGAGGCGCAAGCTGGAAGAATATGGGACTGAAGACTTCCGAGCATATCGGAAAGATCATCATCGACCCAACCCAATCCGATGTTGTGTATGTTGCTGCCATCGGACCGCTCTGGAAAGAAGGCGGTGAACGAGGGGTTTATAAAACGATCGATGGAGGTAAAACCTGGAATCTCGTTTTAAAAATTGATGAACACACGGGAGTTAATGATATCATCATGGATCCCCGCAATACTTCTGTCCTTTATGCTTCTGCCTATCAACGGAGAAGACATGACTATGGCTATGTCAGTGGAGGCCCTGGTTCGGGTATGTATAAGACGGTTGATGGCGGAAAGACCTGGGAGAAGGCCAACAAGGGCTTGCCAGAAACTTCATTGGGTAGAATAGGATTGGCCATTTCACCAGCCGATCCTGAATACCTCTATGCCATTGTTGAAGCGGCCAAAGGAGAAGGGGGATTTTTTCGCAGCACTACACGGGGCGCAAGCTGGACCAAAATGAGTAGTCATAATACCGGTGGAAATTATTACAATGAAGTTGTCGCTGATCCAAAAAACCCAAACCGGGTTTATACCATGGGGTTTGTCATCAGCGTCAGTGATGATGGAGGGAAAAATTTCCGACCCATTGGAGAAAAGTCAAAGCATGTTGACAATCATTCCCTTTGGGTAAACCCAAAAAATACAAATCACATGATCAACGGATGTGATGGTGGAGTCTACGAGACCTGGGACAGGGCTAAAACCTGGCAATACAAAGCCAACCTTCCCATCATTCAGTTCTATAAAGTAGAGGTTGATAATACTGAGCCCTTCTATTATGTGTATGGCGGCACACAAGATAACAACAGTCTGGGTGGCCCTTCCAGAACCCGCAATGAAAATGGGATAACGAATGATGACTGGTTCATTACCAATGGTGGAGATGGATTTGAGAGCGCCATCGATCCCTTTAACACGAACATTGTCTACGCCCAGTCGCAGCACGGTTATCTTGTTCGCTATGACAAGGCCACGGGAGAGATTACTGGTATACAACCCAAGCCCCGCAAAGGCGAAAAAGAATACCGATGGAATTGGGACGCTCCTTTGTTTACTAGTCGTCATCAGAAAGGCCGTCTCTATTTTGGTGCTAATAAAGTATTCCGCAGCGATGATTATGGAAACACCTGGCAGGTGATTAGTGAAGACATTACACGTAATATGGATCGTAACAAGTTACCGCTTATGGGTAAGGTGCAGGGAATAGACGCAACTAGTAAAAATGACGGGACAGCTCCTTATGGGACCGCCAGTGCTTTTTCTGAATCTCCTAAAAACGAAAATCTTTTGGCTGTGGGCACCGATGATGGATTGATTCAAATTAGTCGTGATGGTGGCAAGAGCTGGAAGAAAAATGAAACGTTCGCGGGAGTTCCCCCCATGACTTATGTCTATCACCTTCTCTTCTCACAACACACTGAAAATACCATCTATGCTACCCTCAACAATCACAAACGTGGTGATTTTAAACCTTATCTGTTAAAGAGTACCGATCAAGGTGCTACCTGGAATTCTTTATCAGCCACACTGCCTGAGCGAGGCTCAGCCTATTCGATGATGGAAGATTTTATCGACCCTAATTTGTTATTTGTTGCTACTGAGTTTGGCGTGCACTTCAGTAATGACGGAGGTAAAAACTGGAAGCCTTTGCAAAGTGGTCTGCCTACCATCGCCATTCGCGACATGGCTATTCAACA
>JANMYO010000023.1:0-163654 GCA_031382175.1 Bacteroidia bacterium
TCTTCATAGTACGGTAAGCTTGGTGTTGCATAGAGTACATCCATTACACTAAGCTGTACTGTCGCCCGTGTAGTGTAGGTGGTATTGATATAAATACCCTGCATGACGGGTCGTTGTTGTGCATCGTATTTAACAAACATCCATTTATTGGCAGTTCTCAGTTCGCCATCCTGTACCATCACCAATCGGTCGAGCGGATCATACACATAATACAACAAGGCTGCTCCCGGAGTTTTTTTCTCCACGAGGCGGTTTCGCTCATCATAGGTATAGACAAAGCACCATTCATCGCGGAACGTTGTACTCCAGGCTGTTCCGGAATTGATTTTACTCACCGCTTTGGGTGGCACTTGAAACACGAGGTTTCCGCGCTGGTCATACGCATTATAGGTATCGAGGTACTCAGTTAAAACTCCCGAAACCATGTCGCCAACCTGCACACGTTTCAAGATCAGGTGACCCAGCTTATCCACAAATTGGAAAACAAGATTTCCATTTTCATCGGTAGTCTTGCTTACAGCTAATTCACCCGCTGCATAATTTATGGGAGCTACTGTCTTGGGTCCTGCTTCTGTCCAGATGCGCACATTGTCAGCAGCGGTATTTACCATAAAAGAATTCTTCACGGTATGGGTCGTACCTGGTTGCCATGCCACTCCGGGTGCCCCTTGCTCTAATACCCTCGCCAGCGGGCTGGTATCATATACGGTCTGTGCATAGGGCGCGGCATCATGCGCTACCTTCAGTGCATTTTGATAGAATAAATATTGTTCACTGGCAGTGTAGGTGCCATTGAACAGTGCAGTAGAACGATAGCCACCACTCACAGCCGAAGTGGTAAACGGTAAATAATTTTTTGAAGAACGTCCGTAGGCATCATATAACTGTGCTTGCACAATATCATTGCCAAGCGGAGTTTGCCCAATTGCAATTGCTTGCGAAGTGCGACCAAGCCCATCATTGTATTCGGCTGACTGGCTGAGTTCACTGCGCGTGAGTGTAAACAAGTTTGTAGTTTCTGTTACGCCAGATTTTCTAATACGCGTTGTGCTCACTACGTTAATACCTTGTTGAGCACCGATGGAGCCTACTATAAAATCAGGAGACAAAGGTGAAGCTGGTGAAGTGGCAGAGCCCCACACTTGTACTGTGTATTTTCCGGTTTGAGTTGGAGAATAATTTGATAAGGTAGCCCCGGCAATAAGTACCCCGTCTTTATACCATTGATAGCGGTTGTACGTTCCGGCTGTCAGCGAAACAGTTCCGCCACCTCCATAAGGAAAGCCAGACTGTCCAAGAGAAGTAATCACCGGAATGGGATAGATCGTAATTGTCGCTGGGGCAGATGGCAAAACAACACATGATGCACCAATGAGCATAGCTCTGTACTGAGTTGTTACTGAAACATTGCTAACGGCATAGGTGGTAGATGTGTTTGCAATATCTGTCCATGCCCCAGCGCCAACTTTCTGTTGCCACTTTTGAACCGTGCCATTGGCCTGGCCTGTCAGGTTGATAGTTCCTGAATAGGGCAAAAATGATTCAGTATTGGGTCCTACGTTGCCAACAGTTGGTATCAAATTGACGTAGGCATTTTTATAATCGCTCCAGCAATTAGAAGCATTTTTTACCCTGAGGAAATAAGAACCAGGGGTAGTCACTACACGGGTTGTTGAATTGTCAGCAGTACTTTGACCGTTGTTAACAGTTTGCCAATACGAATTAGGGTCGGCCGTTTTAGTGATTATCACGGTGTTGGATGCACAATCATAGTTGATGGTTGGTTGTGGAGGAGCAACTGGGGTTACCGTCCAATTTAAGGTTACGGATCTTGGTTCAGTGTGGCAGTCCCAAATTGGAGGAGAATCATACCAGTTGCAGTTCTCTCCCATGTACTCGTTGCGGCAATTGTAATCGCCAATGTCCGGATCATGATCACATATCCACTGATAGATAGGATAACAGTTCTCTTGAGGAGGAGAGCTAATATCCACACAAACTTGCGCTTGCCAATTGACTGTGACTGAACCGGAAAAATCACTTTTAACAGTTACACTGCTGCTCGTAGGGGGATTAGCATTGGGGCTGACGAATGAAGCCGAGCTTGACCATGAGTAGCTACCTGTTAGTCCTGTAATCGTATACGTATTATTTGTTCCACCACAGACGGAAGTAGGGCCTGTTATGGTTTGTGCACAAGTAATTGAAGTTCCTGTCACTAAGAAAGTCAATAGTAGTATGGTTTGAATTCTCATAGTCTGAGTAATTAAATTTATAGTTAGCGACAGGTTCCCTGGTCCACATAGGTAAGTCCGATGGGAGGACTCTCAGCAAGGGTTATGGTTGAATACTGAGCGAGGCATCGGACACTGAGCGATTGTGGATTCGAAGAAATAGACTCAAAGCTGAAATTATAGGTAGACGCTCCGGAAACAGTAACCCAGTCATTGTCAAGAGCTCTTCTGATTTGCCATGATAAGGCAACACCTGTACAACCACTGGTATTGGTTAAGGTGGCGGTGAAGGTTCTTGCAAAGCTCTCCAGGGCACATGAATATAAGGTTGTTGATCCGGTTATAGCAATACTTATCGTGGGGGTACAGGTAGGAGGCGGTGGTGTATAAACGGGCGGTATCGTATAGTGAAAACCTGACTCATACGAAACACTTTCCTGACCAAGCGCTACTACCAACTTAACAACAGGGTCGTTGGCGGTAAATGTGTAAGAGAACGTAAGGTTAAATCCGGTGGAAGCCTGTGTACCATTGACATACCAGGTGTAGGTAGTATTGGGCAAGCAGTTGGGCAAAGCAACAAAATTTATTACTTGTCCAATACTAAAGGCGGAGGATATATTGTAACGTGCAACCAGAGGAGAAGATGGCTTGGATTTATATTGATATTCACTTATCTGAAGTATATTCTTGTCCTGATCCCTCACATATTTTAATCTGCCACTTTTGTCATACTCCATAAACGAGCTGACTCCCCTCGAACTTGTCTCCGTCAGCTTGCCATGTACTATATCAAATGTAGAAGAGCTGATGTCAGCATTAAAAGGATAAAATGCTATCTCATCGTAATCAATCGGGGCAGAGTTTGCCAACTCTAGCCGGAATGGCGAAGTAACGGTACTCATATCCAGCTGCGCTTCTACAAATTTCCAGGCTCCTCCTGTGGCAAGTATGGGAACTACTGCAGATGCTTTTATGACCGCACCGTTAAGAGCTCTTACCGTTAGGTTTACTGCTGCTGCCGCCCTCACCCGCGCGGTAAAACGATAGTATTTGCTGTTGCTCTTTTTTACATTGTCTTTCGATAGTGTAGTAGCAATAGCAAGTGTCATGGCCAACTGGCCGGTGTGATGGGGTGTTGCTGCTCCGCCTACATAGGTTTGTGACGTTACCGGATTTCCGCTCACGGTAATGTCAACAAAGTCAAAGAGGTTATGCACTACTTCATCATACCTTGCATTGGAGATCGCGGCCCGAGGTATCGGATAAAATCCACCGATCCCATTTTTCGACACCGGAGTATATAATGCTGATTGCACATTGCGCTGACCATCGCGTTGAGTAAGGATGTTGCCTGTGTTGTCATATTCGTCTATGAAGGACACCGACCGATAGCCCCCGGATCGAATTTCCTGTAAGGCACCATTCAAAAAAATATAACTCTCCGCGAAGCCGGTGGTTCCTGCAAAGATTTGTTTCTCAGAGGGTAGTATCAACCCACCTGCATTGGAGTACTGATTATACAATGTCAGTTCACTACCTGTGATCAACTCAGTGCTTCCGCTTCTTGTATTGCTCTGGATTGACTCCAAGACCACACCATGTCTGTTACTGGTATTTAACAATTTTACGGCTTGAGCGAACGCGCCTGATGGGTTTGTTATAGCCGTAAAGTCCTTGGCATATTTATATCTGGTTTTTTGAATAGAACCATCACTATTTGTAATCGTATTCGACCTGAGTAAATAAGAAGATGGGTCGTATGTATAGTTGGAAATTGTAGAAATTGAATTTGTCAGTGCCGAAGGATCATACACCTTTTCCGTTTTTATAATTGTTAGCTTGGTGATATTGGCGATCAATTTATAGCTGGTATAAACGAAGCCACCACCTACATCTTTCGCTTTTAGTGCTTTGGTATAACCTGCACCCGGACCTATTCGGGCATATTGAAAGGATGATTCCTGTACAAGTTCATTGGCTTCATTATATTTTGAAATTTTAGAAATCAAACCTCTCTCAAAACCGTAATTTGTGGAAGGCGCAAATGGGTAAATGAAATAGCCTTTCTTAAAAGGTGCATAAACCGCGCAATTAGTGCTGCCATTGTCTCTGGCAATACTCGTATAGGGGGCACCCCAATCTCCACTAGCCAATTGTTGATACGTTCCGGGAATGGAATATTGATAAATAGTGCTTCCTATGCCTGCCTGCTTTACAGTAACTCTGGAGTAGAGAAGGTCATCATTGGGCGAAAGATTGTCAGGCGATACAATCAAACCATTAGATATTCGTATCCAGCCAAACTGAGCAGGATATAAAAACTTGCCGCTTGAGTGATTATCCGTCCGCTTATATTGATAGGTTGTGACAATGTCATTTGATACATCGGCATCCCCGTCACTCATCCTTACTTCAGTCACTCTGACTCCACCGCCCATATAAGTTGTGTTGACAAGTGAGTCATAATAGTCTGCACGCTCATACGTTAACTGGGCATAACCTCCCGGAGGATAATAAATTCTCTTCAATGATCCATAATACACCGTAGCCGGATTCACAGCACGGTTAGCCCCGGCAATAGTAGTATATCCCGGATCGGAAGGGTGCGGAAATATTCGCTGCCGTTCTGCCCCTTCGGCCGCGTCTTTCCAATAGAGTGTTGGTATTAAATTAGTTGAGATGTCTGCTTGGCCATTGTAAAATCCCCATAGGTCTTGTGCAAATCCATTCTTGATAGGAATTGAAGTTGATTTTGATGTAAAATCAATATCATAATACTCGAACTTGTAAGATGGAAAGGGAAAACAATCCTCACCTACTTCTTTAAATTCATTTAAAAAATATTTCTTCCCAACAAAAGCGCTGCTCAGGTCGCTTGAATGATGAATTTGTTCATAACTAAAAGAGAATCTTTTTTTTCCATTACCAAGGGTAATTCCGTTTAGCAGGTTATTAAACCATGTGAAAGAAATATTGACCGTAGGGTCACTTGCGGTTTGAAGAACCTGGGTATTGACTAGATCGGTTTTTACATAAAGGGTATCCACAATAGATGTTCCCGGTCGGATGAACCGCTTGTATTCCTTACTTTCAGCATAGCCATTTCCTAAATAAGTGTATGAAATAGACTTGTTCTCAGGCGTAACTATCGTCCTTAGTTTCCATGCTGAAAAGAAATTAACGGAACTTGCGTATACATTTTCTATCATGTTAAACCAATCATGATAGGGAATTTGCTTCCTTGTCGTTAACTCTCGAATATCGAATATATATTTAACTCCATCATTTCTCGTGATCGTGAATGCGTTAATATTTTTTTGAGCATCCGAAGTATATTCGATTTTTAAATCCTGATAGGGAGCAAGTCTGAGCACTTTATTACCATCAAAGAAAAACTGACCGCTAATTCCCGGGGCACTAAAACTAAACATATCGGGCTCGGTATCATGACTATAAAACTTTAAATTACTCCATAGAAAACCCCAGTCGTTTGCCTCATCAGTACAAACCACAAGGTTGTTATCACCCTGAGGAACAAATCCTTGAATATTCTGAGAGTTGGTTCCGAAAAGCCAGCCTATTTTATCATCTCCAATATCCTCAAGATCATCGGGTAAACCTCTCACCTCACGGCTTACGCTACCTCCGGCTATAACATTCCAGCCAATGCCGGCATTGCCTTCTCCTTCAGTCACCTTCATGCCGCCTCCGGTATTGGATAATACAATAGGTGCTTCAATTGAATTCGTTTTCAGCGTCCAGATGGGAATGGCTACTTGAGCTTTGCCCGTGAAAGGATCAACGGGAACTTGTGGCTGGCCATGCACCTTTAGTATTATAACCAAGGCTATGCAGGTAAAAGATAGTTTCATACGGCTCATTTTATTTTCCTTTTGATTGCTGCTTAACTTGTGATGGATTGTTCTAAAAAATTGCTTTGGGTATGGTTCGTTATGAAGATTGCAGTAAATCTAAATGAAGGCAGTCATTTAAATTCTGCAAAATCAACATGGAACTTACACCTGGAAAACTTATGAAAAAGCAGGGGATAGGGAGAATAGCCGATTGGAGCTATTACTTCACAACTAAGTAACAGTCTTTCGTTTAAAGCATTTGAAAAGAATCATCAACAATAAATGAAGAGAAAGATAATCCCACTAAATGGGGGATGCATACTGTTGAAATTCTTTGAATTGCGGTGAAATCTTACATGGAAAATAGACAGTCCGTCTAAGTTTTGAAGTCAACTTTACAATCCTTACGTTTTCTTGTTAGGTCTCCTAGCAAAGGCCTTAAGAATTTTTACCAGATGACGCGTATTCCCATTTACATGAAGATAGGCAAGATTGATAGTTTTCTTAAAAGTTGTTGGGTCAGGCTACCAAACAACAAAAAAAGCCTTACGGCCTTAGTATATATCCTCGCGGTTATTCAGCGATTAAATTCTGGTTCCCTTTACCGGAGCTTTCTGCGGAGCTTTAGAATAGGTTGGACAAGTATAGGATGAGCAAGAAGTCATCACAATTGACACAACCAGAATTAAAAGTGCAACTGATTTTTTCATGATCTTAAATTTTTCTTTTCAAAAATAACGCAGTAAGACACTGCATTTTGTATCATTAACGGCAAAATTCTCAGGTGAGTTCCAAAACCATTCAATTTCGCGTCCTCGTAAATTCCTTATAGAAAATTAAAGTAACCCAGCGCAAACAGAATCACCGATTTTTTGGTTTAATTGGAATACCTGACTCAAACATGATTGGCCATCGCTTCTTAAAGTACACACCTCCTCCTCAAAGCGATAAAAGCGACTTTGAAAGGCTGCTCAAGGTATTTATGCAGCTGATCCTGATTACTTCTGGTAATGTGGGAGAAGCCCTCCAATGGCTTACGGAAGTAGATCGCCAATACAAATTGGGAACCGAAAGCTATGGTGTGGGAGATTTTATTGAAGACCTGAAGAAAAACGGGTACATCTCAGAAGAGGGTCCGAATGGAGAGTTTAAACTCAAACCAAAAAGCGAACAAAACCTCCGTCAATCCGCCTTGGAAGAAATTTTCGGAAAATTAAAAAAAACCAAAAGCGGAGATCATAAAACACATCATAATGGCCGCGGAGATGAGCCAACGACCGACAGGCGGGATTACGAATTCGGAGATAGTCTTGAGCAGATATCCATGACCGATTCCCTAAGAAATGCGCAGATCAACCATGGCGTTGAAAACTTTGCCATGACCGAAGAAGATCTGGAGGTAATTGAGAGTGAATTTAAAACACAAACCTCCACCGTTTTGATGATTGATATTTCACATTCGATGATTCTTTATGGAGAAGATCGGATTACGCCTGCCAAGAAAGTGGCGATGGCGCTGGCAGAGTTGATTACAAAGAAGTATCAGAAAGACACATTGGACATTCTTGTATTTGGTGATGATGCCTGGCAAGTTGAAATTAAAGACCTCCCTTATTTGCAAGTCGGCCCTTATCACACTAATACAGTTGCAGGTCTGGAACTGGCCATGGATATTCTCAGAAGGAGGAAGAACAGCAACAAGCAAGTGTTTATGATCACCGATGGCAAGCCAACGTGTATTAAGCAAGGAATAAAATATTACAAAAACAGCTTTGGTCTGGATGAAAAAATTTTAAGTAAAACCTTAAATCTGGCAGGACAGCTGAGAAAACTTAAAATTCCTGTTACCACTTTCATGATTGCTACCGATCCTTACCTGAAGGCTTTTGTAAGAGAATTTACGAAAGCCAATGATGGCAATGCTTATTATAGCAGCTTGCAGGGATTAGGTAATTTAGTCTTTGAAGATTTTAAAAAGAACCGCAGAAAAAATTTATAATTCACTTTTCCCGCCTGAAGGCGACAACTCCGCACTACGAATGACAACTCTGACGAAGATGAAAACCTTGGGCCAATTAAAGGCTTCAGGTTATGTTGCTAAAACTATTAAGGAAGAACTTCGCGCAAACCTGATTGATTCGCTTCGCAAAAAGCAAAATGTTTTCGAAGGGATTTGGGGTTATGAAGAAACGGTAATCCCCGATTTGGAGCGTGCCATCCTGGCGGGGCACGACATCAACCTATTGGGTTTGCGGGGACAAGCCAAGACGCGACTGGCTCGGCTTATGGTCAATTTATTGGATGAATTTATTCCTGTAATTGAAAGCTCAGAACTGAATGACGATCCGCTTAAACCGATATCAAGATTCGGTATTGATAAGATCAAAGAATTGGGCGATGAAACACCCATCACCTGGCTGCATCGCGATGAACGCTATACTGAGAAGCTTGCTACTCCGGATGTTTCCATTGCCGATTTGATTGGTGATGTAGATCCTATAAAAGCGGCTTCACTTAAGCTCCCTTATTCAGATGAAAGGGTAATTCATTTTGGGTTAATCCCCCGATCACACCGCTGCATTTTTGTAATTAATGAATTACCAGACTTACAGGCCCGAATTCAGGTTGCCTTGTTTAATATTTTACAAGAAGGAGATATTCAGATTCGTGGTTTCAAACTACGATTGCCTTTGGAGATTCAATTCATCTTCACGGCCAATCCCGAAGACTATACAAACAGAGGTAGCATCGTAACGCCACTTAAAGATCGCATTGACAGCCAGATCATCACGCACTATCCTAAAACCTTGGAGATCGGCAAGAAAATAACCCAACAGGAAGCACGGATCAAGGATGTTCAAAGGGCAGCCGTCACCTCGCTTGAGATTGCTAAAGATCTCGTAGAGCAAATCGCTTTTGAAGCGCGTAAAAGTGAATTCATTGATCCTAAAAGTGGAGTATCAGCCCGTCTTACCATTTCGGCCTATGAAAATTTAATTGCTGCTGCTGAGCGAAGAAGTATTATCAATGGTGAAAAAAATACTTTTATCCGTGTGGCTGATTTCATTGGGGTTGTTCCCTCTATTACAGGCAAAGTAGAATTAGTCTATGAGGGCGAACAAGAGGGTCCTGGGATCGTTGCCCAAAACCTGGTAGGTAAAGCGATACGGACACAATTCGTCAATTACTTTCCTGATCCGGAGAAATACCGGAAGCAGAAGGAAAAAAATCCTTATAAAAAAGTAACAGATTGGTTTGGCGAAGGTAATACGGTTGACTTACTGAATGATCTAAGTAATTCAGAGTACGAAGCCACTTTAAAAAAAGTACCAGGCCTTTCTGATATCGTGAAGGAGTTTCACAAAACACAGGATGATAAAACAAAGTTATTTCTCATGGAGTTTGCACTCCATGGACTGGCAGAATACAGTATGCTAAGCAAGCATAACTTATCAGCAGGGCTTCAGTTCAAGGATCTATTAAGCAGCATGTTCTCATTACCAAAACCAAGCGATGATGACGAGGATATGGATGATGACGAAATGTTTGGAAATAAAGGGAAACGCTAATCTCCTTAAGTTGAATCACCTTGAATCCCTCCGAGGCCGTCAGCATCAATGGGCAACAATTAAGCGAACTTAGAAAACTCGTTAATCAAGGTGAGGGACCTCATCTGGAGTTCAAAAGAAAAGCTTCTCATCCTGAAAAAATTATTCGGGAAATGATTGCTTTCGCGAATACTGATGGCGGAACCTTATTGATTGGCGTAGACGATAATGGAACCATCCCAGGGGTAAAATATCCAGAAGAAGAAATATTAGTGATTCAACAAGCGCTGCAAAAAGCCTGCAGGCCTCCTTTATTGGCTAAGGAAACGATTATTCCTCTCGATGAAAATCAATTTGTGGTAAGACTTGACATTCCCATAAGTCTTCGCAGACCTCATTTCAATATTCTCAGTAGTGATTGCAAGGAAAGCTATGTGAGAGCCAGTGATATGAGTATTAAAGCAAGTCGCGAAATGGTGGAGATTGTAAGGCGGTCAAAACAAAAGAAGGACATTCGTTTCAATTATGGCGACCCTGAAAAACAGCTCATGGAATACCTGGAATTGAATAAAACCATTACGCTAGATGAATATAGAAAACTAGCCAAACTGAATCGCTTTCGGGCCGCCAAGAAATTAGTACTCTTGGTGCTGGCAAATGTTCTGAGAATAATACCAAGCGAAAAGGGAGATTTGTATTCCCGAATTTAACACACAAACTCTTACGGAAAGTATTTGCATTAAAAGTTTAACGCAAATCGTTTGCTTTTTGTACCCCGCTTTTATTAGCTTTAGCGACATAAGATGATGCGGAGAAACGTTTTACACTGGGTTCTGATTTCACCATGGTAAAAATATCTTCGCTATTTTTTTGTCTTATTGAATTTTTTTTAATCATCTCTCTTGTATCTTATCATAATCTATGAGCAAACTCAAAAAGGAAAAGAAAATTTTTGTTCTGGACACCTCTGTCATCATTTACGAACACAACTCCATCCTCAACTTTGACGAACATGACATCGGAATCCCTATCACGGTCTTAGAGGAACTGGATAATTTTAAGAAAGGTAACGATACCAAAAATTTTGAAGCTCGCGAATTTATTCGCTTGATTGACAAACTGGCAAAAGACCAGATGTTGCATCAATGGAATCCAATCAATGGAAAAGGTAAAGGCGATTTCAAGGTAGTCATGGATACGGGTGGGAACGGGACGCTCGATGCTAATAAAGTATTTGGAGAAGATAAAGCTGACCATCGCATTCTTAATTCTGCTTTACATCTTCAAAAAGAAGAAAAAGGAAGAAAAGTCATTCTTGTTTCCAAGGATATTAACCTTAGGCTGAAAGCAAAAGCATTAGGCTTGCAAGCGGAAGATTATACCACTGGCAAAATTCAGAACATCAGTTCGCTGTATACCGGAAGAACCGTTGTAGACGAAGTGGATCCTGGGATAATCAACTTACTTTATGATAAGGGTTATTGCCCACCAGAAGAAGTTTTGGGCAAAGAGAAGCCCATGAAAAATCATTACTACATTATTAGAAGTGGCAAAAAATCAGTTCTTGCTTTTTATAATTCCGCGAACGGGATGGTGGAGCAAGTAGAAAAGCGAAATGCTTACGGCATTAAACCCAGAAATGCCGAACAAGCTTTTGCCATTCATGCCGTCTTAAAACCAGAGATTAAACTGGTTTCAATGCAAGGCGTAGCAGGTACGGGCAAAACGCTTATTGCATTGGCTGCGGCCCTCGAGCAAAAGCGAGAATACAAACAGATTTATTTGGCTAGGCCCATCGTACCCTTGAGTAATAAAGATATAGGCTATTTGCCAGGAGATATTAAATCAAAACTGAATCCTTACATGGAGCCACTGTGGGACAATTTGAAATTTATTCAAAACCAGTACAGCGAAAGTGATAAAGAATATTCGAAAATCACTGAAATGGTAACCAACGAAAAGCTGGTTATTACACCCCTTGCCTATATCCGTGGAAGAAGCCTTTCCAACATTTGCTTTATCGTAGATGAAGCTCAAAATCTAACACCCCATGAAGTGAAAACCATTATTACCAGGGCTGGAGAAAACACAAAGATTATTTTCACAGGGGATATTTACCAAATTGATACTCCCTACCTTGATTCACAAAGTAACGGATTGTCTTACCTGATTGACCGGTTAAAAGATCATGAACTCTATGCGCACGTCACGCTCGAAAAAGGGGAAAGATCCGAGCTCGCCAATCTGGCGAATGATCTTCTGTAGGAGCTTATTTCTTTCCGAGGGCTTTGATCATTGTTTCACCTATCAGCGCTGGTGATTCTACAACATAAATGCCGCACTCCCGCATGATCTTCATCTTTGCGGCAGCCGTGTCATCAGCTCCACCAATGATTGCTCCTGCATGGCCCATTCGCCTTCCAGCAGGCGCAGTCTGACCAGCAATAAATCCAACAACGGGCTTTTTATTTCCATTCTCTTTTATCCAGCGGGCAGCAACAGGTTCATAGTTACCTCCGATCTCACCGATCATCACAATCGCTTCTGTCTCTGGGTCATTCATTAAAAGTTCTACTGCATCTTTGGTTGGGGTTCCGATGATAGGATCACCACCGATTCCAATAGCCGTTGTAATTCCTAATCCCGCCTTTACAATTTGATCTGCAGCTTCATAGGTTAGTGTCCCCGACTTTGACACAATTCCAATCGTTCCTTTCTTAAACACAAAGCCTGGCATGATCCCAACCTTTGCTTCTCCCGGTGTAATAACCCCAGGACAATTAGGTCCTATCAATGTCACGTTCTTTTCCTTTACAAATTGTTTGGCAATCATCATGTCTTTTACCGGAATTCCTTCTGTAATCGCCACGATTACCCTTATCCCACCATCGGCAGCCTCCATAATTGAGTCTGCAGCAAAAGCAGGTGGTACAAAAATGATTGATACATCTGCACCTGTTTTTTCTACAGCCTCTTTAACTGTATTGAAAACAGGTCTCCCTAAATGCACTTGTCCTCCTTTACCTGGAGTAACACCACCTACCACATTCGTACCGTACTCAATCATCTGACCGGCATGGAAAGAGCCCTCAGAACCTGTAAAGCCCTGAACAATAACACGGGAATTTTTATTGACTAAAACACTCATGGAGATTGCATTTAGGTTAGTCTACAAAATTAGAAGAATAAAGTTGCGCCACAAGCATAGATCAGAGGTAGTAATAAAGTAAAAAGCCTCTCTGCGTTTCGGCAGAAGGGCTTTTCATCTTTATTTCAAAAAATCCTATTTGGCATCCTTAAACTTATTGCGAAGCAGGAATTCTTCGTAAGCTTCTTTATAAGACGTTACGTCCGGAGCCATTTTAATAGCCTTCTCATAAGAGGTAATGGCGTCAATAAAAAGTTTATTCTCCTCATAAAAGCCAGCCATGATAAATTCATTCAGCGCGGTTTCTTCTTTAATTTCTCCATTGATTTCAGCCAATGCTTTTTTTACACGATCCTGCTCTACCGGGGCCAGTTTCTTGATCAAATGCTGTTCTGATTTACTTTTTGAATCTGCTTTTGATTTTACTTCAACTAAAATAGCTGATTCATTTGCAAACTTAGGATCATCCAATTTAATCTCTAATGAAGTCTCTGGTGTTTCCGTCTTCATGAGTTCATCGTCAAACATGTTCTTCAGTGTAACCACATATGGTCCACCACTTTTAGCTTCCCAATTGATAATGGCTGTATTGTTATAAATGCCAGAGTACTGGTTTTGAGGTAAAAAAACTTTGATGTCTTCAAGACCACGGTGAACAGCTCCTGTAGCACTCAATCTGTTTTTCTTTGCTTCCGCAGAATTGCTGCTTAGAATAAAATCAGTGTATTTATTTAGTACACTGGTACCACCACCCACCTTGGCGGCAAGATCAGCCACTTTAAAGCTTCCTGATTGTTTTAGCTCCATCGGTTTACCTGTAACATGAACAAGCCCTAAATAAGAGTTTTCTGAAATCTTCAGCTCATCACCTGACTTCAGGCTCGCCCCTGTTTTTACAGGAGTCCACGCATCACCAGATTTAACTTCATTTGCACCTTTATTGGCCAATACCTTAAAGGCATAATCCTGACCAAAAGCAAAGGAGCCGATTAAAACCAAGCCAGAAATCAAACTTAATTTACTGTTTTTCATTGGGTTGTACACTTTAAATCAAATTTACTAAAAAATCTCATACCAAGGATTTAATACTCACTGCCTTGCTTTGGTAAACAAGTGGTACAAATCCTGTCAAACTACTCAAATCACATGCCATATATGGCATTATGGCGTTAATGCCTGTTCCTTTCTTTTATCAATCCTTCTGCTTATTTCATTCTGGAAGCTTTTGAAAATATCATAACACGGCCCTACCAGGGCAGAGGTTCCAATGGCGACTGTCAGATCAAGCTTTAAGTTCCATAAGGCAAATGCCTGAATGATGAAAAGTGAGATAAGTAAAAGTTCAATCAACTGAATGATAACGGATAATGCATCAAACCACATCGGAAGTTTTCTGTCGATAAAAATAAATAACGCTACTGTTAAAAGACAAACGATAAACCCTATCAGGTACTTCCCCCAATCGGCCATTTCGTCAATGTAGTCTTCATTCAGAATCATGGTTACCACATTCGCATGTAACACTAATCCAAACATATCCGGATTGGCGCGACCTGCCACTTTTTTGTTTAGCGGGGTAAAAAATTTGTCTTCCCATGCCGGTTGACCGATGTAATCACCCATATAACCTAATAAAATAATCTTGTCCTTAAAAAGTTCGGGAAGAACTTCACCACGCAATAGTTGATCCGCATCAACCGTATAAAATAATGTTGGATAGTTACTTGTATTTGTCTCGTCATTCTTTTCACTACTAATTCGTAATTGCATTACCTCCATATTCCCTCTAAAGTTGATCAACTCTTCTTTTTTGTTTCGGGATAGAAATTTTTTTGCTTTTACAGAGTCGTACTGCATTGCAACTTGAACCGAAAACGCAAGTTGCTGAACTCCATTTACATCCCATTTTGGAAAGATGGTTCGGCATAGCTTTACATCTTCCTGGTATGTCGCATTGGTCGGCAGACTTACAAAGCCACTCTTGGCATCACGCGTAAATTCCGGATCAGAATATTCTATAGAGTCATAGTACTCAACATCAAACTCCGACAGTGAATCGGTCTGTAGCAGTTTTGAGCCAAGAACAAAATTGTCAGCTTCTGCAATTGCGCTTGCAAGCATCAGGTTCCCAAGGGTATCCAGCAATTGGGGGCAATTAACACTGTCCCGAAGGCCTCCCTCACAATCAAAAAATCCATCATAGGCAATTACCCTAGGCTTGAATTGGTTAATCATCAATATTTGCTGCGCAATTTCTCTTCGTGTGAACGCGCCAATATTTACCAGAACAATCCTCTCTTCAACAACCGGATCTGGCCTAAGACTGGAAAAAGCATAATCTGTTAATTCAAAGTCCTTCAGCGCCTGCCCAATAACGTCAAAAGCGGTAAACATTTTTAAATCAGTAAGTTTACCCGCGCCCCACAGCATAAAAAAAACAAACAAAGTAATGGAGAGGCTTTGGAGCCAGAATTTTTTCATAGAGGTATGATTAAAAGCCCTGTGGCAATCCCTAAATTTAGAAATTTAGCAGAATTAGTCCTATGGCGACAAAAAGTGTTATCGGAAGACGGTTGGGTATTCAACAGTACGAGGAAGGCATTGTGGCCGGCAACAGAACTGTGCTGGGTCAAGCCATTACCTTGATTGAAAGCACACGTCATGATGATCGGGTGATGGCCGAATCCTTGATTGAAAAACTGCTTCCAAGAACAGGAAAATCCATCCGCATTGGAATTACCGGTGTGCCAGGCGTTGGCAAAAGCACGTTTATCGAAGCGTTAGGTGAGTACCTCACTTCCATTAAGAAAAAGCTAGCCGTGTTAGCCATCGATCCCAGCAGTCAAAAAAATAAAGGAAGCATTCTTGGCGATAAAACCAGAATGGAATCTCTATCGAAAAACCCAAATGCTTTTATCCGCCCCACGGCAACAGGCTCATCCCTCGGAGGCGTAGCTGGCAATACCAGAGAAGCAATACTCTTGTGTGAAGCAGCGGGGTATGATGTTATACTGGTCGAGACCGTGGGCGTTGGTCAATCTGAAGTGGCTGTGCGAAGTATGGTGGATTTCTTCTTATTACTGATGTTGGCAGGAGCCGGAGATGATCTTCAGGGAATTAAAAAAGGAATTATGGAAATGGCAGATGGAATTGTCATTACCAAAGTCGATGGGGACAATATCAAAAAAGCCAGTCAGGCAAAAGCTGACTTTCAATATGCATTGCATCTCTTTCAAACCCCCGAATCCGGATGGACTGTTAAAGTAGAATTAACTTCAGCCTTACAAAATAAAGGGATCAATGAAACCTGGGAGACAATAGATTCATTTACAAACTTTACGCAGTCATCCGGGTATTTTATCTCTAATCGTCAACATCAAAGACTGGAATGGTTACAGGAAAGTTTTGATCAACTCCTAAAGCAGAAGTTACTTCATTCAAAAAAACTAAACTCAAAACTGATTTCACTTCAAAAGAAAGTCACGTCCAACCAATTATCACCCTCAAAAGCAGCTCGCGAATTGCTGAACGAAGTGTATAAAGCTCAGGATATTAAAGTCTAGAGCTTTATACCCAATTAGCTATACCCAAAATGGACAATCACTTCTTTGGTTTAATTTTCAAAGTTTTGAACCCATACGGACAATGCCTACAGTCACTTTGACAACAATAACCCCGCTTGAGATGGTAGCCTTCAGTAAATACTGTTAATCCATTTTCAATGTAATAATCGCCTTGTTGGTCAATATTTCCTTTCGGCTTTTCCAGTTTCAAATCGATGATCTATTTACAGTTTCTTTGAATAAGTCATGATTACCTAAAAACAAATCCATTCGGACCTTTCCCTGCGGTAAAGCTATCCATGACAGTCCCGTCACTCTTATAGCGGAAAATTGTACCGTTACTTTGAAAACCTTTAGCATCTGCCACATAGATTATATCCGTCTGTGGATCAACTCCAATGCCGTACACCTGAACAGCATCGGTGACTGTAATGAATGCAGACTGGGGTACCACGGGAGTCTGCGTACTTACGCGATAGATATTATTTCCACTCGTAAATAGCAATTGATTCTTCGCTTTGTTCAACACCAAATGACTTGAAGTGCTTACAGCTAACTCAAGACTCTTTTCAACTTTGTTCGAGGCTGGATCGATTCTATGCAAGGAAGCATTGTCCAAACCATAATCACCTCCACAAATTACCCAAAGCTTGTTATCGATATCTAAAACAAACTCACCAGGAGAACTCCCGACCTCAATCGTTGTTGAAACTTTATTGTCAGCGGGATTGATTACGGAAATGGTATTTGAAAAATTATTAGAAACATAAAGACTTCCGTTAACTTCAATGATATTCTCTGCACCAAAATCGGTAGTGATGGTTGTCTCTACTTTTCTTTCGGTAAGATTAATTACTGACACGCGCCCCGGATCGGCAAAACTTACCCATTCGGTAAGATATCCCTTTCCTTTATACACTGTAAAATACCGTGGGAGTTTTACATCAGCGAGCGTATACTCTGTTACAAATGTATTTGAGTTAACTACCTCCAGCGTATTGCTATTGTTTACTGGAATGTATGCCAGGTCTCCATCAACAAACATCGACTGCACAATATCCCCTAATGCCTTACCATTATTCTTCACGCCAAAAATATCTTGTTTTGCCTCTAAACTAGTTGGATCAAAAAATCCAATCGTGCCGTCTGCTTTCTTGAATGATCCTTCATTGATGACCAATACGCCCGTTGAAAATTCGCCTTTTGGCCTTGGGTCATCCTTTGTGCAAGAAGTCAAAGCAGTCCAAAAAATGAACAGAACAAAAAATTTAGAAAAATGATTTTTAATGGTTTTCATAGAATTATTGTATTTAGAATTTAATAGTTAGCGTTGTTGCAAAATTCCTACCCGGCATGGCACGGTTTTCAATATTTTCATAGTACGTATTGAAGAGATTATTTGCTGCCACGCGAATTTGAATTTCACCTTTTGAAAGTATAAAGCGTTTGTCTATAGAGGCTCCTAACAATGTATAGGCTTTCAAGGCTTGATAGTCCTCATTGTCTAATGTTGTATATCTCAATCCTGTATAGTTCAACTGAAGCTCCGTACTCCAAAATTTCCTTTCGATTTTCGCAAACGCATTGCCGGAATGAATGGGGACATAGGGTAATTGTTTATCTACTGTAGTAAGATCAGTTTCATTGAGCCCGCGTTGATTGATGGAGCGGGTATATGCATAGGAGGCACCCGTTCTCAAAATGAAATGATCATGGGTAAAAGTCTCCCGAAGACTTGCTTCTATTCCCCTCACATGTACCGTACTAAGGTTTGAAGGTGTCCAAAGCCCATTTGAATTTGGTAGCCAGATTATCCATTGATCGACCCACAGTCGGTGATGATCCAATTCAAAGTTGACCTCATGTTGCTTCTTCCGAAGACGAACTTCTGCTCCAATCTCCGCATTGATACCTTTCTCTGATTTTAATTCAAGATTTCCACCAGGCACCCAATAGCGATCATTCAAAGTTGGGATCCGATATGCTCTCGCCAGTTGGGTTTTGATAAGAATTTTCCATTCTCGTTTATCAAGGGTAGTAAACTCATTACCCCAGGATGGAGCAAACGGAGCAAATTGCTCTGCATACAATGCCTCCCGAAGATTCAAACTTGATAACCACCAATTTCTAACACGATGCCGTAACGAAAGAAAAACATCATATCGATCTTCTGTTAAGCGGCCGTCAAATCCATTTGATCTGGCAAAATATTTTGTCCAGTTGCTTCCTATGCGTAAGCTGCTGCGCTTACAAAGATCCCGATCATATTGAATCAATGCAGTTAGTTGATCAGACCGGGTAGTGGAATTCCGATTATAGAGCTGGTCGTTTCGGATAAACCCTGCTGTGGCAAATAAACTTCCCCCTTTACGAAAGTCATCTGTATAGCTCAAGGAAAACCTTGTGTTACGATCTTTAATAACTTCACCGGGATCATTGTTGGTTACGGGCTGCTGTATCTCCCTGAAATTATAAGTGTACATACCCTCGGCCGATAAGAGCTGGCGCGCTGAAATTTTCCAATGTAACTGTTGATCCATTCCGTAGCTTTCAACAGAAGCATCATGTTGCGTCTTTTTAATACCCACTTTAGGTGAAGTGTATGTGAAATTATTTTCCAGCGAACGATAAAACACTTTTGTTCGAAACTCAATGCGTTCATTTCCATATACTGCCTGAATACCACTTAGCCAATGGCCAAAACTTCCTGCTTCCTGACGGAATAGTAATTTCTTCTCCTTCTTAAATTGAGGTAGGGATTGATTTAACAAAACACTTCCGCCCAGCGCATCGGTGCCATAAAGAGCACTACCGGCTCCATATTGCAATGAAATCTCTTCCAAAAGAAAAGATGGCCATAGTGAAAAATCGGTTTGCCCTAGCGTGGGTGAATTCACATTTATTCCATTCCATAATACTGCGGTATGCGATGCTGACGTTCCGCGAAAGGCTACTGTTGCCAACTGTCCATTGCCGTACGTCTTGAAATACAATGGAGATTCACTGCCCAGCAAGTCGGTCAGCGTAGTACTTCGATCCCTTCCTGAAATATGTTGAATCTTACCTCCAGGTGTATACCGACTGAGTGGCAGGCCATATACCTTCACCTCCTTCAGATAAACTGTATCCGATTGTGCTTTTGTCACGAGGGATAAACAAGTCAGCCCTACTATAAATGCATATCTCACCGTAGCATGAATTTTATATCATCACAACGGATAAAAAGAGATGAGCTAGAAAGGATAAAACTATCTGACTATCTCCTCAGCCTTTCACCCGAAAGCTCTGATTATTATGAATTGAGGGCAGGTCTCCTGGCTTTCCACTTTACTGAAGCCTTCCCACCCCGACTTGTCGGGGCAGTGGCTAAAAGAGTATCAGTAAATCTTATGTGGATAACAGTTGCGGGGACAGCTTTGGATTCTCTCTACTTAAATTGAGATCACCAATATTCCCTTTTAATCCTGCAAGGTTGTAACCGTGCAGAAACCAACAATCCAATGCAAACATACTTAATTTATTGCAATGATAAATAGGCAAGCTATTACTTTAAGAATATCTTCGTAGAGTACCTTATCTCAATGAGCCCTAAATCTATCCGATTTCTATTATTCCTAAGCGTTCTGGTAGGTTGTCAAGAATCAAAAAAAGAGACTCAAACCACATCTACCAAAAATGATGTAGCACACCTGAAGTATGCACAAGGCTTTAAAGTTAGTTATGTAGGATCGTCAAAATTAGTTGAGGTAAGATATCCCTATCCCGGGGCTGTCAATGGATACAATTATCTACTCGTCCAAAAGGGAGATAGTATTCCTGCTCACTCAAAGGAAACAACCGTTATTACTGTTCCTGTTGAAAATCTTGTATGCACGTCCACCACTCATATTCCTCTCCTCGATTATATCGGAGAAACGGATAAACTCATTGGCTTCCCAACTACAGATTATATTAGCTCAGAAAAAATGAGGAAGAGAATTGATGCCGGAGAAGTGATCGATCTTGGAATCGATAAGGGGATGAATCTTGAAATGTTATTCTCCTTAAAACCTGCGATGGTGATGGGATATACAATGAATAGTGACTTAGGCCAACTCAAAAAAATTAATGAGCTTGGTATACCCGTTATCATCAATGCAGAATATCTGGAAAAACATCCACTGGGTAGGGCGGAGTGGATAAAATTTATGGCACTGTTCTTTAATAAAGAGACGCAGGCTGATTCCGTTTTTCAAATCATTGAAACCAACTATTTGAGAACTCAGAATATGGTAAAGACCATTCTCTCAAGACCTACTGTACTCAGTGGCATTGTTTACGGTGATACCTGGTTTTTACCGGGCGGACAAAATTATGCAGCTCGATTACTAAAGGATGCCGGATGCAACTACCTTTGGAGTGATGATGACTCCAAAGATTATCTGGAATTGAGCTTTGAGTCTGTCTATGGCAAGGCCAAAGACGCAGAACTCTGGATAGGTGTGGGTGCCTACAAATCTTTGGCTGAGATCAAATCGGCAGAACCACGCTATTCCAAATTCAGATCCTTCAAGGAAAGAACTATCTATTCTAATAATGTCCGGCAAGGAGCAAAAGGAGGAAGTGAGTTTCTGGAGCTAGGCTATCTTCGCCCTGATATCATCTTAAGGGACTTGGTAAAGATTGCTCATCCGGAATTACTTCCAGATTATGCTCTTTACTTTCACAAGCCACTAAAATAAAAAAGCCTTGCATCAAAATCGATGTAAGGCCCTTTAGATTTTTTTAAGCAACTACACTTTGATCTCTACATCAACTCCACTAGGGAGCTCAAGTTTCATCAACGCATCCACCGTCTTAGGGCTGTTTGAATAAATATCAACCAGACGCTTATACGTGCACAATTGAAATTGTTCGCGAGCCTTCTTGTTTACGTGAGGAGAGCGAAGAACCGTAAATTTTTCTTTCTCCGTAGGAAGGGGAATCGGTCCGCTCACTACAGCACCTGTTGCCTTGACAGCCCTTACAATCTTCTCAGAAGACTTGTCTACCAAATTGTGATCGTAGGACTTTAATTTAATTCTGATTTTTTGATTCATGATCTAAACGTCTTTTAGATATTATTTTGTGGCAACAGCGCCTTTTACATCTTCAATTACTTTTTCAGCCAAGTTTTTAGGAACCGGAGCATAGTGCGCAAATGTTAACGTTGCAGAGGCTCTTCCGGATGTAATAGTTCTTAAGTCGGTGATATAGCCGAACAATTCTGATAACGGAACATCCGCCTTTATTACCTGAGCTCCACCGCGGGTATCCATTCCCTTCATGATCCCTCTTCTTCTGTTCAAATCACCGGTTACAGAACCTGTATATTCATCAGGAGAAATCACTTCAACGCCCATGATGGGCTCTAACAACTGGGGAGCGCATTTTCTAGCAGCTTCTCTAAATCCTATACGGGCAGCTAATTCAAATGACAATGAATCAGAGTCAACGTCATGGAAAGAACCATGGAATAATCTCACTTTCATTGAGTCAATTGGATATCCCGCCAGAGGGCCATTTGCCATTGACTGCTCAAAGCCCTTTTGGATAGAAGGAATAAATTCACGAGGAATAACTCCACCCACAATATCATTTTCAAATTCAAGACCTGGCTTGTCTTCAGGACCCAAAACGCGGGGACCGATTTCAAACAAGATATCAGCAAACTTACCACGACCACCCGTCTGCTTCTTGTATACTTCTTTATGTTCAACCGACTTCGTGAGTGCTTCCTTGTACGCAACTTGAGGAGCACCTTGATTTATCTCCACCTTAAATTCACGTCTCAAACGGTCAATAATGATCTCTAAGTGCAATTCTCCCATACCACGAAGAATAACCTGACCTGTTTCATGGTCAGTGTTTACCCTAAGAGTAGGATCTTCTTCAACAAGCTTTGAGATAGCCATTCCTAACTTATCTGCATCGACTTGCTTCTTCGGTTCGATAGCGTAACCAATAACAGGCTCGGGGAATACCATAGATTCCAATATCACTTTACGTTTCTCATCGCAAAGAGTATCTCCAGTCCTGATATCTTTAAATCCAACTACCGCACCAATATCTCCTACAGGAAGTCTGTCGATCTGATTTTGCTTATTTGCATGCATCTGGAATACACGTGATATGCGTTCCTTCTGCCCTGTGCGGGTATTATAAACGTAAGAACCTGATTCCAAAACTCCAGAATATGCCCTTATAAAACATAAACGTCCTACGAAAGGATCTGTGGCGATCTTAAATGCAAGTGCTACGAATGGCTCCTTTTCATTTGGTTTAATGGAAATCTGCTCATCTGTATCAGGATCTGTTCCAAATATTTCGTCCTTATCCAAAGGCGATGGCAACAGCTCCATAACATAGTTAAGCATAGTCTGCACTCCTTTGTTTTTAAAGGAAGACCCACAAACCATAGGGACTATTTTCATACTGATAGTCGCTTCACGAAGAGCCTTCAATATCTCTGCTTCTGAGATCGAATTAGGATCGGCAAAGTACTTTTCAATAAGGGTTTCATCCACTTCAGCAACAGCTTCAAGAAGTTTCTCGCGATATTCCTTAGCCTCCTCAATCATATCCGCTGGAATAGGAATTTCCTTGAAGGTCATACCCTTGTCATCCTCATTCCAAATGATGCCTTTATTACCTACCAGATCAACAACTCCTTTGAAATTTTCCTCAGCACCAATAGGAAGCTGAAGTGCTACGGCCTTACTTCCCAACTTCTCTTTCACTTGCTTGCAAACGCCAAGAAAATCAGCACCGGAGCGGTCCATCTTATTCACAAAACCGATGCGGGCTACTTTGTAATTATCTGCAAGGCGCCAGTTAGTTTCAGATTGAGGCTCAACTCCATCCACAGAGCTGAACAAGAAAACCAAACCATCTAATACTCTCAAGGAACGGTTCACCTCAACGGTAAAGTCAACGTGACCGGGTGTATCAATAATGTTTACGTGATAATCGTTGTCTTTGTACTTCCAGTAAACAGTAGTGGCGGCAGAGGTAATGGTAATACCCCTCTCCTGCTCCTGTGCCATCCAGTCCATGGTGGCGGCTCCATCATGAACCTCTCCAATCTTATGATTAACACCAGCATAGTAAAGAATGCGCTCTGTAGTCGTAGTCTTACCCGCGTCAATGTGAGCAGCAATACCTATGTTTCTGGTGTATTTTAAATCCCTTGCCATGTATAAATGATATTAGAATCTGAAGTGCGAAAAAGCCTTATTGGCTTCCGCCATTCTGTGTGTATCGTCTTTCTTCTTGATCGCAGCCCCTTCTCCTTTAGAAGCTGCCATGATTTCACCTGCTAATTTATCCATCATGGTTTTCTCACCACGTGCCCTGGCATACTCAATCAACCACTTGATGCTAAGGTTTACTTTGCGCTCAGGTCTGATTTCTACCGGTACCTGAAAAGTAGCTCCACCCACTCTGCGGCTTTTTACTTCCACACCAGGCATCACATTATTCATAGCGCGTTTCCATACTTCTAACCCTGGCTCGCCTGCAGCCTTTTTTTCAACGATAGCGATCGCATCATAGAATATAGTATAGGCTACACTCTTTTTGCCATCTTCCATCATGTAGTTCACAAACTTGGTTACCAAGGTGTCCTGGAACTTGGGATCAGGAAGGAGATATCTTTTCTTTGGTTTTGTCTTTCTCATCGGTCTGGTCGATTATTTTTTTCCTTTGGCAGGGGCACCCTTAGCAGCGGCTGCTGCAGCTCCGGCTTTAGGTCGCTTTGCGCCATATTTAGATCTGCTTTGAAGTCTACCTGTCACACCAGAGGTATCTAATGCGCCCCGTATGATGTGATAACGAACACCGGGAAGATCTTTAACCCTTCCTCCACGGATCAACACAATAGAGTGCTCCTGAAGATTGTGTCCTTCACCTGGAATGTAAGCGTTCACCTCTTTTTGATTGGTGAGCCGTACTCTGGCTACCTTCCGCATTGCGGAATTCGGCTTCTTAGGAGTGGTGGTATAAACACGAGTGCATACTCCCCTGCGCTGAGGAGATGAGTCTAATGCTGGAGATTTCGACTTGAACGTCAATTTCTTCCTTCCTTTTCTTACAAGCTGCTGAATGGTAGGCATTTTTACTTTTTATTAAAACCCTTCAAAAATTAGGACTGCAAAGGTATCTAAAGAAAAATAGGATGCAAAGTCTTGTTTCAAGAATCTCGCATCCTATTTTCCCAGAAATCAGCTCAATTTTCAAGCTTCTCCGATTGTTCCTCCAAAATTCATAGGAAACTTAGGGGATTCATCGGTGCGCTTAATCAAGCCAAATGAGGCCTCGTATTTTTCGATATTATCTTTTAAAGCGAAAAGAAGTCGCTTGGCATGCTCAGGCGTAATCACAATTCTTGATTTAACCTTCGCCTTTGGGACACCCGGCATCAGTCGGATAAAGTCAATTACAAACTCGCTGTTGGAGTGAGCGATCATAGCGAGATTAGAATAGATTCCTTCTGCAATCTCTTCTGAAAGCTCGATGTTAATCTGATTCTGTTGCTGGGGTGCCTCTTTCTCGTTTGCCATATGCATCAAACCCGGCCCCTCTCCGGAGAGAGGGACTAGGCAAGTGTTAATTATTAATCCTGTAGTTCGCGTTCCTTTGACTTTACAGCGGTCATTGCTTCAGTGCTTGCATCATACTCGTCACGAGACGTTACGATCATATCATTGAATTTACGTTGACCGGTTCCAGCAGGGATCAAATGGCCTACGATTACGTTCTCTTTCAATCCAACCAATCGGTCAGCTTTACCGCGGATAGCCGCTTCGCTTAACACCTTGGTAGTCTCCTGGAACGAAGCTGCAGACAGCCAACTTTCTGTTTTCAAGGAAGCTTGTGTAATGCCTTGTAACGTTGGTCTTGAAACCGCAGATAGTGCATCTCTCACCTCTACCGTCTTTTGATCTTTCCTCTTCAGGGCTGAGTTTTCATCACGCAGCTCCCTTGGTGTAATGATCTGTCCTAGTTTAAAGCGGTTAGAGTCTCCAATATCCGTTACTACCTTTTTATCCAGCACCAAGTCATTCTCCTCGCGGAATTCAAACTTGTCGACATATTCACCCGGTAAGAACGTGGTGTCACCTGAGTCAATGATTTCAACTTTCTGCATCATCTGACTTACGATACACTCAATGTGCTTATCGTTGATCTTCACACCTTGTAAACGATATACTTCCTGAATTTCATTTACCAAATATTCCTGAACCGCAGTTGGTCCTTTGATGGATAGAATATCGGAAGGAGTAATGGCACCATCAGAAAGTGGTTGGCCTGCCTTCACAAAGTCATTGTCCTGAACCAGGATGTGTTTCGAAAGAGGCACCAAGTATCTCTTCTGAACCCCATCTCGTGACTCAATGAAGATTTCACGATTTCCTCTCTTTATTCCTCCGTACGTAACTACACCATCAATTTCGCTTACAACAGCCGGATTAGAAGGATTTCTCGCTTCGAATAATTCCGTTACACGTGGCAAACCACCCGTGATGTCACGAGACTTACCCATGGTACGTGGAATCTTCGCCAACACTTGACCGGCCTTAATCTTTTCACCTGCTTCAACTGCTAAGTGAGCGCCCACTGGCATGTTGTATCCCTTTGAATCTGATTTACCTTTTACGATAACAGATGGGTTCTTCGTCTTATCACGAGTATCTGTAATTACTTTTTCACGGTGACCGGTCTGCTCATCTGATTCTTCTTTGAAGGTAATGCCTTCAATGATCGCTTCGAATTCAATTTCTCCATCAAACTCAGATAATATAACAGCGTTGTAAGGATCCCAATAGCAAAGCTGTTCACCTTTATCAACCTTCTGCCCATCTTTCACTTGAAGGAATGTACCGTAAGGAACGTTATTGGTGATCAGAATCCTGCCTTTCTCTTGATCCAGAATACGAATCTCGCCTGTACGACCCATAACCACCTTCACCTTGTTTCCGTCTTTATCTAGAGTATCAACCGTACGGATACTTTCGAACTCGACAACACCGGGGAACTTGGCTTTAATGTTGGCTTCAACGGCAATGTTAGAAGCTGTACCACCCACGTGGAAAGTACGAAGCGTCAACTGTGTACCGGGCTCACCAATAGATTGTGCGGCAATAACTCCCACAGCTTCACCCGCCTGAACCATTCGTCCGTTAGCCAGATTTCGTCCGTAACACTTTGCACATCCTCCCACCTTCGTCTCACAGGTGAGTATTGAGCGGATTTCAACCTCCTCAATGCTCGTCTCTTCAATCCGCTTAGCGATTTCATCCGTAATCTCCTCGTTGGTACCGCAAATAAGCTCTTCCGTTAAGGGATCATAAATATCATGCACCGTCACACGGCCGACAATACGTTCTGATAATGGCTCAACAATATCTTCATTGTCTTTCAATGCAGTCACTTTCAAACCTCTCAGTGTTCCGCAATCCTCTTCAGTGATTACTAAATCTTGCGCAACATCCACTAATCTACGGGTCAGGTAACCCGCATCCGCTGTTTTCAAAGCCGTATCTGCTAGTCCTTTACGCGCACCGTGTGTAGAGATAAAATACTCTAATACATCGAGTCCCTCTTTAAAGTTAGAAAGGATCGGGTTTTCGATAATTGAACCTACTGAACCCGCCAAATTCTTTTGTGGTTTGGCCATCAAACCGCGCATACCTCCTAACTGACGAATCTGTTCTCTTGATCCACGGGCACCGGAGTGCATCATCATGTAGATCGAGTTAAACCCTTGCTGATCTTCTTCCAATTGCTTCATCAATGTATTGGTAAGAAGCGTATTGGTACGAGTCCAGATATCAATTACCTGATTGTAACGTTCGTTATCCGTGATCAATCCCATCATATAGTTGCTCCATACCGAGTCAACTTCTTTCTGAGCTTCTCCTACCAATTTCTCTTTCTCTGCAGGCACCTTCACATCATTCAAGCCCATGGATAGACCACCTTTGTATGCCATCTGGAAACCAATGTCCTTGATATCATCCAAAAACTTGGCGGTCTTTGCCTGGCCAGCATACTTGAATACGTCAGCGATGATCGTTTGCAGTTTTTTCTTCGTGAGCAATTCATCTACAAACCCAACCTCATCCGGCATCACCTGATTAAAAATAACGCGGCCCGCTACAGTTTCAGTTAACTTCACCTCAATCTTATTGGTCTTCTTATCTTTTATTTTAACACGCACTTTAATAATTGCATGCTTGGATAATTTACCTTCATTATAAGCGATAACGACTTCTTCAGTAGAGTAGAAAATTTTCCCTTCGCCTTTCTCTCCCTTGCGTCCTTTGGTTAGATAGTATAAACCCAACACCATGTCCTGTGAAGGAACGGTAATCGGAGCTCCGTTAGCAGGGTTCAGAATGTTATGTGACGACAACATCAAAAGTGATGCTTCCAAAATTGCTTCCTGCCCAAGGGGCACGTGAACGGCCATCTGGTCACCATCAAAGTCAGCGTTGAATGCAGTACAAACGAGCGGATGCAGCTGAATGGCTTTCCCTTCAATCAACTTAGGTTGGAATGCCTGAATACCAAGTCTGTGCAACGTTGGAGCACGGTTGAGAAGAACTGGATGTCCTTTCAATACATTCTCCAAAATATCCCAAACCACAGGATCTTTTCTATCAACAATCTTCTTCGCAGATTTAACGGTCTTTACAATCCCTCTTTCGATGAGCTTGCGAATAATAAATGGCTTGAATAATTCAGCTGCCATATCTTTTGGCAACCCACATTCATGCAATTTCAACTCAGGGCCTACAACGATTACAGAACGACCTGAGTAGTCAACACGCTTACCCAATAAGTTTTGACGGAAACGTCCTTGTTTACCTTTAAGCATATCACTCAAAGACTTCAACGCACGATTTCCATCCGAACGAACGGCATTCACTTTTCTTGAGTTATCAAACAATGAATCTACCGCCTCCTGGAGCATGCGTTTTTCATTACGCAAAATCACCTCAGGAGCTTTAATATCTATCAATCTCTTTAGACGGTTGTTACGAATAATAACACGTCTGTAAAGGTCATTTAAATCAGATGTTGCAAAGCGCCCGCCATCCAAAGGCACAAGAGGACGTAATTCTGGTGGAATTACGGGAACCATTTTAATGGTCATCCACTCAGGACGATTTTCAACTCTTGTATTAGCATCGCGGAAGGCTTCCACTACCTTCAAACGTTTCAGGGCTTCTGCCTTGCGTTGTTGTGAGGTATCCGTGGCTGCTTGATGACGTAATTCAAAAGAGAGTTCATCCAACTTTAGGCGAGACAATAACATCTCCAATGCATCTGCACCCATTCTCGCAATGAATTTTTTCGGATCGTTATCGTCCAACATTTGATTCTCACGGGGCAGCTTATCTACGATGTCCAGGTATTCTTCCTCCGTAAGGAAGTCAAGACGGTTAATTCCATCCTCCTCTTTAATACCAGACTGAATGACAGCATATCTTTCGTAATAAATTATCTGATCCAATTTCTTGGTAGGCAATCCAAGCAAGTACCCGATCTTGTTGGGCAGCGAGCGGAAATACCAGATGTGCGCAACAGGCACCACCAGTTCGATATGCCCCATGCGCTCTCTACGGACTTTCTTTTCTGTTACCTCAACACCGCAGCGGTCGCAGATAATTCCCTTATAGCGGATACGCTTATATTTTCCGCAATGGCATTCCCAATCCTTAACAGGCCCAAAAATACGTTCGCAGAATAACCCACCCATTTCAGGCTTGTAGGTGCGATAGTTGATGGTTTCAGGCTGCGTAACCTCACCATGCGAACTTTCCAGAATAGACTCTGGTGAAGCAAGACTAATGGTGATTTTAGAGAAGTCGCTGTTGAATTTTTTATTCTTTCTGAAAGACATGCTTGTAAAGTTTTCAGTTAACTATTCTTTTATAATTCCAGTCAATGGCGTATGGTCCATAGCACTATGGACTATACACTTTGACTTATTTAATCCATTGTAATCTCAAGGGCTAACCCTCTCAATTCATGGACAAGTACATTAAATGATTCAGGAATATTTGGTTTCCTCATCGTTTCACCCTTCACGATAGATTCGTATGCTTTTGCTCTACCAATCACATCATCGGACTTGATGGTAAGAATCTCTTGTAAGATATGTGAAGCACCAAATGCCTCGATCGCCCAAACCTCCATCTCACCAAAACGCTGACCACCAAACTGTGCTTTACCACCTAACGGTTGTTGCGTAATCAATGAATAAGGTCCAATTGAACGAGCGTGCATCTTATCATCAACCAAATGCCCCAGCTTTAACATGTAGGCAATACCTACCGTCACTGCCTGATCGAATTTCTCACCGGTCAAACCATCATAGAGATAAGTTCTTCCAAATTCAGGTAAGCCTGCTTCTTTCAGTTCATGTGAAACTTGTTCTAATGAAGCACCATCAAAAATCGGAGTAGCATAACGCTTTCCTAATTTTTTACCTGCCCATGCCAACACAGTTTCATAAATCTGACCCAGATTCATACGCGAGGGCACACCCAGCGGATTCAAACAAATATCAACTGGTGTTCCGTCTTCAAGGAAAGGCATATCTTCTTCACGCACTATTCTTGCTACCACGCCTTTGTTTCCGTGACGGCCTGCCATCTTATCTCCCACTTTCAGCTTGCGCTTCTTAGCAATATATACTTTAGCTAGCTGCACAATACCGGCTGGCAATTCATCGCCTACTTCCAATGTGAAACGTTCACGTTTAAACTCACCCGCAATGACATTACGCTTGTTGAGATAGTTCTTCACCAATTCTGCAACGAGGTTATCCGTATGATCATCCGTTGTCCAGCTATCAAGGCTAATGTCTGCAATCAGGTTCACTTCTTCAGGAACATTGTAATTACTCTCATCACGATAAATATTCTTGTCAGGGAAAAGGTTGCTTTCAATCACTTTACCGGAGAACTTAACGCCTTTGCTGATCAGTTCATCACCAAACTTATGCTTAACACCTTGACTCGACTTACCAGTCAACAGTGTAGTAAGCTTCTTGATCATCTCGTTACGAAGATCAGATAACTGTTTGCTGTAACGGTTTTTCAATGCATCCAATTCCTTCTTAGACTTTGAGCGCACATCTTTGTCACGCTTAGGTCTGGAGAATAATTTGGTTTCAATGACAACGCCTTTCAATGATGGAGGTGCCTTCATAGAAGCATCCTTCACGTCTCCCGCTTTGTCCCCAAAGATGGCACGTAAGAGTTTTTCTTCCGGAGTCGGATCGGTCTCTCCTTTAGGAGTGATCTTTCCGATAAGAATATCCCCTTCTTTTACTTCCGCGCCAATGCGAATGATACCATTCTCATCCAAGTGCTTTACAGCTTCTTCACTTACGTTAGGGATTTCTGATGTCAACTCTTCTTCTCCACGCTTTGTGTCCCGCACTTCCAATTCAAATTCTTCAACGTGAATAGAAGTATAAACGTCATCACGAACAACCCGTTCAGAAATAACAATTGCATCTTCAAAGTTGTATCCCTGCCATGGCATGTAGGCCACCAACAAGTTACGGCCCAACGCAAGTTCTCCGTTGGCCGTGCCATATCCCTGGCAAAGCGGCTGGCCCTTTAATACTTTATCGCCCTTCTTTACGAGTGGCGTCAGGTTGATACAGGTATCCTGATTGGTTCTTCTGAATTTAATCAGGTTGTACGTTTTGAATTCATCATCAAAACGAATCATCGCCTGCTCATCAGAAACTTCATACTTGATGACAATCTTCTTGGCATCAACGAATTCAACAACACCATTCGCCTCAGCAAGAATCAATGAACGTGAGTCTAACGCAATTCTCGCTTCGAGACCCGTGCCAACCACAGGGGCTTCCGGTCTGATCAAAGGCACTGCCTGACGTTGCATGTTAGATCCCATCAATGCACGGTTAGCATCATCGTGTTCCAGAAAAGGAATCAATGATGCTGCGATCGATACAATTTGATTTGGGGCAATATCCATGTAGCGAACATCTTTCGGTTCTACGACAGGGAAGTCTCCTTCAAAACGAGCCTTTATTTTTTCATCGGTAATCTCACCGCCTGGCTTCATTTTTACATTCGCCTGAGCAATGTTGAATGTGTCTTCCTCTTCCGCAGTAAGGAAAATAACATCCTCTTTCACTTTTACTTTTCCATTCTCCACTTTACGGTAAGGTGTTTCAATAAAGCCCATCTTATTCACTTTTGCGTGAACGCAAAGGGAGGAGATAAGACCAATATTCGGACCTTCAGGAGTTTCGATGGTACATAAGCGACCATAGTGAGTATAGTGTACATCGCGTACTTCAAATCCTGCTCGTTCACGTGACAAACCACCGGGGCCCAGTGCCGACATCCTACGCTTGTGCGTGATCTCGGCAAGAGGGTTAGTCTGATCCATGAATTGAGAAAGTTGGTTAGTACCAAAGAATGAGTTGATTACCGAAGACAATGTGCGCGCGTTAATCAAATCAACGGGCTTGAAGTCTTCATTATCACGAACATTCATACGCTCTTTAATGGTACGCGCCATACGCGCAAGACCTACACCAAATTGAGTATAAAGCTGCTCACCCACAGTACGCACTCTGCGATTACTCAAGTGGTCAATATCATCGACCACCGCTTTGGAGTTGATCAATCCAATCAGGTATTTTACAATCAGGATAATATCCTGTGTTGTTAATACGCGTTGATCAGAATGTATATCAAGACCTAACTTCTTATTGATTCTATAACGACCCACTTCACCAAGATCGTAACGCTTTTCGCTGAAGAACAAGCTCTGAATAATATCACGGGCTGTTTGCTCATCAGGAGCTTCTGTATTTCTTAATTGACGATAGATCTGTTCTACGGCTTCTTTTTCTGAGTTGGAGTTATCCTTCGCCAGCGTGTTAAAAATGATATGATAATCATTCACGTTAACATCATCTCGGTGCAGGATAACGGACTTGGTACCCGATTCAACAATCGTATCGACATCCTCCGCTTCAATGACATGGTCACGCTCCAAAAGGACTTCGTTACGGTCGATCGACACCACTTCACCAGTATCTTCATCCACAAAATCTTCCGTCCAGGTTTTCAATACCCGCGCAGCCAGCTTGCGGCCCACTACTTTCTTTAACGTATTTTTACTCGCCTCTACTTCTTCTGAAAGTCCAAACAAATCAAGAATATCTTTATCTGTTCCATAGCCAATCGCGCGAAGTAAGGTGGTGATAGGAAACTTCTTTTTACGATCGATGTAAGCATACATTACTGCATTTACATCCGTTGCAAATTCTATCCAGGATCCCTTGAACGGAATGATCCGGGCAGAATAAAGTTTAGTTCCGTTCGTGTGTTTGCTCATGGCAAAGAACACACCTGGAGACCGGTGCAACTGAGAAACGATAACACGCTCGGCTCCGTTGATAACAAAGGAACCTTTTACCGTCATGTACGGGATGTTACCCAAGAACACTTCCTGTTCAATGGTTTCAAAGTCTTCGTTGTCCTCATCGTTACAGGTGAGGCGCAACTTTGCTTTGAGGGGCACCGAGTACGTTAGCCCACGGTCGATACACTCGTCAACCGAATATTTCGGAGGGTCGATAGTGTAGTCAACAAACTCCAACACGAAATTTTCGCGGGAGTCAGAAATGGGGAAGTTCTCTGCAAATACTTTGAAGAGACCTTCGTTTTGTCTTTTTTCTGCAGGTGTTTCGATCTGCAAAAAATCTCTAAATGACTGAAGCTGCAGATCTAAAAAATCCGGATACTCCAGAACTTTTTCGATGGCAGAAAAATCAATCCTTCCGTTTATGTTCTTCTTGGTCAAGGTGCTATTAGTTTAAAATGTCCTGACGAGAAATAAAAAATACAACTGTGGGTATAAATGAGGAAACCCCAACCCTGTACTACAGGAATGGGGGCCCAACATCATGTTAGACGGTACCCTTTGGCCTTCAAGAATTATTTCAACTCTACTTCAGCGCCTGCTTCAGTAAGTTGCTTCTTGAGGTTTTCGGCTTCGTCTTTTGGTAAACCTTCTTTGATGGTTTTAGGAGCTCCGTCTACTAAGTCCTTAGCTTCTTTCAAGCCAAGGCCAGTAAGTTCTTTCACCAACTTCACAATTTGAAGTTTGTTAGCGCCAGGGGCTTTTAATACCACATCGAAATTTGTCTTTTCTGCGGCAGCGGCACCACCACCAGCTGCAGGACCAGCTACTGCAACGGCAGCGGCTGCTGGCTCAATGCCATATGTTTCTTTGAGGTAAGATGCTAACTCAGTAACCTCTTTTACGGTAAGTTCTACCAGTTGATCGCCAATTGATTTGATGTCTGCCATGTTCGTAAATTTTAATAGTTCAAGTTCAGTTTTATGATTGTTTTCTTTCTTCCAGTGTTTTCAATAATCCAGCAACGGTTTGCTTGCTGCTCAACAGAGCTGAAAGCACATTCTTTGCAGGAGATTGCAATAGCGATATAATCTCACCAATGAGTTCATTCTTCGATTTTAACTCACTGAGCATATCCAAATGCTCTTCTCCGATAAACAAGGCTGACTCTACAGAAGCCGCCTTCAACGCAGGCCTTCCCTCCAGCTTCTTGCGGTATTCTTTAATCGCCTTTGCCGGAGCATTACCTGACTCTTTTGAAAAGATCACACCGGAGAATCCGTGTAAGACTTTATAAAGATCATCGTAATTGCCACCTTTTTTCTCCAGTGCCTTTTGAATCAAGGTGTTCTTATAAACACGATATTCAACCCCGCTATTAAAACATATCCTGCGAAATGCATTGATCTGTGCTACGGTTAAGCCTGAAGCATCGGTAATATAGAAGTGATTGTTCTGAGCAAATTTGTCAGACAATTCATCAATAATCGTTGCTTTCTCTTCCTTGGTCATGGTATAAAAAAATTATGAACCTGCTACTGTTGCTTTGTCGATAAGTATCCCTGGGCTCATAGACGAAGAAAGACAAATACTTCTAAAATATGCTCCCTTCGCTGAAGCCGGTTTCAATTTGGCAATGGTATTAATTACCTCTGCTGCGTTGTCACGGATTTTATCTGGTGTAAAAGAAGCCTTGCCAATGCTGGCGTGGATAATACCTTGCTTATCTACCTTAAAGTCTACTTTACCCGCTTTTACTTCTTTCACAGCCTTGGCCACATCCAGGGTAACTGTTCCTGATTTAGGATTAGGCATCAATCCGCGAGGACCAAGTACCTTTCCTAATTTACCTACTTTGGCCATTACGGTTGGCATGGTAATGATCACATCAATATCTGTCCAGCCGGCTTCGATCTTCTTAATATAGTCATCAAGCCCTACGTGCTCTGCACCGGCATCTTTTGCTTCTTGCTGCTTATCCGGATTGCATAGAACAAGAACACGAACTAATTTACCTAAGCCGTGTGGCAAGGTTACAACACCACGCACCATTTGATCTGACTTCTTAGGATCAATCCCCAAACGGATATCCAAATCCACAGAAGAATCAAACTTCGTAAAGGTGATATCCTTCAATACTTTTGCGGCATCCTCCAAAGAGTATTCTTTCTCTGGATCGTACTTGCCAATAACCGCTTTTCTATTCTTCGTTAACTTAGCCATGTCTTACCTTATTAATTAATTCCAAGGTGGATTTCCACTTACCGTAACTCCCATACTGCGTGCCGTTCCAGCTACCATTTTCATTGCTGAATCTAACTGGAATGCATTCAAGTCAACCATTTTCGTCTTGGCAATTGTTTTCACCTGATCCCAGGAAATTGATCCTACTTTAACACGATTAGGTTCAGCTGATCCTTTCTGCTTTTTGATGGCATCCATGATCAGGATGGCGGCAGGAGGTGTCTTGATGACAAAGTCAAAAGACTTGTCATTGTACATGGTGATCAGCACAGGAAGAACTTGTCCTGGTTTGTCCTGCGTGCGGGCATTGAACTGCTTACAGAAGTCCATAATGTTCAACCCTTTGCTACCCAATGCTGGTCCGATAGGAGGTGCGGGATTAGCCGCTCCACCTTTCACTTGCAATTTGAGATATCCTGTAATAATCTTTGCCATAATTCGCTAGCTCAAAACTTCTTATTCTAATTTTTCAACCTGCATATAATTCAATTCAACAGGCGTATTCCTGCCGAATATCTTAACCATCACGTTAAGCTTTTTCTTCTCTTCAAAAATTTCTTCCACCGTTCCGGTAAATCCATTGAAAGGACCATCCATCACTTTCACCGATTCTCCCTTAATAAAGGGTGTCTCTAACTTCTCTACGGTTTGGTCGATTTCATCCACCTTACCAAGAATTCGGTTCACTTCTGATTGTCGCAAGGCAACCGGTTCTTTTGTTGACCCTGTTCCATTGTTGCCCAGAAACCCGATGACACCCGGAATATTATTTACCGTATGGTACGCCTCACCATTACTTAAGTCTGCCGAAACGATAACATAGCCGGGGAAGAAATTTCTTTCGCGCACCCGCTTCTTACCATTCCGCATTTCATAGACCTTTTCAGAAGGAATCAAAACCTCAGGAATGAAATCCTTTAGTTTCGACCTTTCAATATCGTTCTCCAGGTAAGATTTAACTTTCTTCTCCTGACCACTAATTACCCTGAGAACATACCACTTTAGTTCGCCCATTACAGCTTTCACTTATTTAAGGGTATAAAACCAGGTCAGCCCATTACTAAATCCCAAATCGATCAACCCTATGACAACGGCAAAAATCAAAGAAGCTACCAAGACCAGAATCGCACTGCTTTGTAGCTCATTGAATTTCGGCCATGATACCTTGTTACGGATCTCATCAATCGAATCAATAATATAGTTTTTCAGCTTTTCCATCGATTTATGCTTTTCAAGGATGTACCCGAATCCTCGAGGCCAGCCAATCACTACTTATTTCTTATCCAAACTAACAATTTTGCAAGGGTGGACCCCAATACTTTGGGACCAGCCAGCTATTTTGCACGGGTGGACCCTGATACTTCGGGGCCAGCCAGTTACTTTGCACGGGTGGAGAGACTCGAACTCCCAGCCAACGGTTTTGGAGACCGCTACTCTACCAATTGAGCTACACCCGTTTTTCGTCACTCTCCTTCGGCACTACTCAACCCTTCAGACTGCACCCATACCCTCAATCCAAAAGGACTGCAAAGCTAGGACAAACTCAAAGAAAACAAAAGCGTTTCTGAGATTTTTCTCAGAAACGCTTTTTGGTTGATTATCAGATACTTGCCTCTCGGTTTCTACTATTAATCGAGGATTTCAGTTACCTGACCTGACCCTACCGTACGGCCACCTTCGCGTATTGCGAAACGAAGACCTTTCTCCATAGCGATCTTGTTGATCAATGTTACTTCAATGGTTACGTTATCTCCGGGCATTACCATTTCGACACCCGTTGGAAGCGTACACTCGCCTGTTACATCTGTTGTACGGAAATAGAACTGAGGACGGTATTTGTTAAAGAATGGCGTATGACGACCACCTTCTTCTTTTGACAATACGTATACTTCAGCTTTAAATTTAGCATGAGGAGTAACTGTATTAGGTTTGCAAATAACCATACCGCGACAGATTTGCTCTTTTTCAATACCACGCAACAACAAACCTACGTTGTCACCGGCTTCACCTCGGTCAAGGATTTTACGGAACATCTCAACTCCTGTGATTGTAGAAGTCAAGTTTTCAGCACCCATTCCTAAAATTTGAACTGGATCGCCAGTCTTAATAATACCGCGTTCGATACGACCAGTAGCAACCGTTCCACGACCCGTGATGGAGAACACGTCTTCCACAGGCATCAAGAAATCTTTGTCAATCAACCGAACCGGGATTGGTATAAAATTATCCACAGCGTCCATCAATTCTTCAACTTTGGCAACCCATGTAGGCTCACCATTAAGTGCACCGAGAGCAGATCCGCGGATAACCGGCATGGTATCTCCGGGGAAACTATAATAGGTCATCAATTCACGAACTTCCATTTCAACCAGGTCAAGCAATTCTGCATCGTCAACCAAGTCTACTTTATTCATGAACACAACAAGAGCAGGCACACCTACCTGACGAGCCAAAAGAATATGCTCGCGAGTCTGAGGCATAGGGCCGTCAGTAGCGGCTACCACAAGGATAGCTCCGTCCATCTGCGCAGCACCGGTAACCATGTTTTTCACATAGTCAGCGTGGCCTGGACAGTCAACGTGTGCGTAGTGTCTTTTGGTAGTGGAGTACTCAACGTGTGAAGTATTAATGGTAATACCTCTTTCTTTTTCTTCAGGAGCGTTGTCAATAGAAGAGAAATCTCTCATTGTCGCTAATCCTTTCGTTGCAAGAACCTTAGTAATTGCTGCAGTTAATGTTGTTTTGCCGTGGTCAACGTGCCCGATAGTTCCAATGTTTACGTGTGGTTTCGAGCGGTCAAATGTTTCTTTTGCCATATTTGAAAATTCCAGTTAAAGTGTAAAGTGTATAAATAATTAAAAAGTTACTTATTTAAACTTCTCCATCTGAGAAGTATATACACCCTAAACATTTTAAGCCTTTCGAATAAGGGTTATTCGGTGAATTCGTAACACGTTTATGATGGTCGCTACCCATCCGTGATCACAGAAGTCATCAATTCATAATTTCAACATCTTCATTTCAATCCCGATCGTTTTCGGGATGACTATCTTCTATTCAGAACCAAGAGCTGTGACCCCGATTGATCGGGGCGACCTTCCTGACGCTTCCATCAGGAGCTCTACCAAGCTTCGCAATAAGCGCAGCTTGAAAATCAACAAACTCTTTGAGCTGTTGAAGGGAATTGAACCCTCGACCTCTTCCTTACCAAGGAAGTGCTCTACCCCTGAGCTACAACAGCCTGCCATAAACCATTGTTCGCCAGTCGTTAGCCGTTGTTCGTGTTACGAGCATCGAATAACGAATCACGATCAACACTTGCGAGCGGGAGACGAGGCTCGAACCCGCGACCTGCAGCTTGGAAGGCTGCCGCTCTACCAACTGAGCTACTCCCGCATTTTTTGAGACGCAACATTTTACGTCTTTTCTTTGGTGGGGAGAACAGGATTCGAACCTGTGAAGACATAAGTCAACAGATTTACAGTCTGTCCTCGTTGGCCGCTTGAGTATCTCCCCAGCACTTTTATAAAATCAAATCCCTGAAATTTAGTTATGCAATTTGGGGATAGAGATGTCAGCTTTTTCAAGAACGATTTGGAATCAAATTTCTCCAGTTCCAAAAACCTGATTTCAGCCAAAGCCAAAAAACAGGAGCGCAAAATTAATGGCTTTTTTGGGATAGACAAGGCTAGAACGACCGATTTCTAGGATTAGGGCTAATTTCTCTCACTTTGGGTAATGGAATCTTCGGAATTTCTAATCTGATCAAACCGTTGGGGGTCGGGATTACATGATTACGATATCGCCCACGGCATCTGCTCCAAATTCCTTCTTGAAAATCTCCAAAATCTGGCTTTTATGAAGATTGAGGTCATGCTTCATAGAGGGAGAATCTAATTCAACAAAAACAACCTTATTTCTGACAAATACTTTTTTGGTGCGTTTTGCGACCGGCTTTCCCACGAGTCTCTCCCAGGAAGCTATCAGGTTGGCTTCATCAAATTTTGATTTGATATGGTATTCCTTCAGCAGATTCTGAATGGCCTGACCGATATGCTGCGTACCTATATCTTTTTTATTTTTTCCCATTGACCTTTGTCAAGGTACCACCTTTCACTTCAAAAAGTGCTGCATGAATTCCCAATTGCTTTAAGACATCTTTTTTTCTCCCAGTCCGCGCATCGGTAATAAACAATTGACCAAATGTTTTATCCGCTACCAGCGTCATCAATTTATGAATGCGCTCGTCATCCAATTTATCAAAAATATCATCGAGCAATAAAAGAGGCTTGAGTCCCTTTCGGTGTGAGATGATTTGAAATTCAGTCAGTTTTAACGCTACTAAAAAAGATTTTTGCTGGCCTTGTGATCCATACTTCTTCAGCTCGAAATCGTTTAACGAAAACAAAAAGTCATCACGGTGGATACCTGAGCCGGTCCGTTGCAGAAGAACATCCCGTTGAAGATTTTTGGCCAAGAGTTCACTAAAAGCAACCTGATCTAATTCGGTGCGATAATGAATTTGAGGTGCCTCAACGGAATCACCTATTAAAAATTGGTAATGTTTATGAAAGATGGGCAGGAACTCCACCATAAACTCTCTCCGCTTCTGATAGATGTAATCACCAGCCGGAATCATCTTCTGATCGTAAGCCTCCAGCATATCACGATCGATACTTCCCCGTTCGGAGAAAAGTTTTAGCAAGCTATTCCGTTGTTTGAGATACTGAACATACAGGATTAGATTGCTCAAATAATTTTTATCAATCTGTGAAAGCAGGCTATCGAAGAATTTCCTCCGCAGTTCGCTCCCATCCCAGATCAACTCAATATCGTTGGGTGCCACCAACACCACGGGATATTTTCCAATATGAGTGGAAAGTTTAACACACTCCTGTTCATCTTCCCGAATTACTTTTTTCATCCCTTGCTGAAAAGAGCAGACCACCTGGTGATGGTTCAAGCCTTTGGCAAATTCACCTTTAATTAAAAACTGGGTCTGACCCGATCGGATATGATGGTTATCCGAAGAGTTGATAGCACTTTTGGTAAACGACAAATAATGGATGGCGTCCAGCAGATTGGTTTTTCCACTTCCATTCTTGCCTAGAAAATATTGAATATCTCCGTGAAACTCCAGTTGGGCCTCCTCGTAGTTCTTAAAATTAAACAGACTCAACTTGGTCAGGAGCATAAGAGTATTTTCTGTGATTTGTTATGAACCGACATTGCGCAAACTAATAATCCACGGCTAGCTCGAGCAGCTGAGCACGAGGTACTAATTGATCCTCAAAAGAATGGGATTGCTTCTCCCGATAGCAATCGGGATCGCAATTGCCTTTAACTTACAAAAGCCGCGACTCCTAATTTGGGGATTGCCTAATCCTGCCGTATTTTCGCAGTTCGCATTTCAAAATTAGACGAAATAAAATAAATACTATGGCCACTACCTCCAAAGCCAAAACGAGCACGGAAAAAAAGGAGTTCTCAAAAGAAACGTATTTGTTGTGGTATGAGAGCATGCTGCTGATGCGCAAGTTTGAAGAAAGAGCCGGGCAACTTTATGGTATGCAGAAGATTCGTGGCTTTTGCCACCTCTATATAGGTCAGGAGGCCTGTGCTGCCGGGGCGGTTAGCGCACTGACGAAAGATGACAAATGGATTACCGCTTATCGAGACCATGCCCATCCTCTTATTTTAGGTACTGATCCGAAAGCGGTGATGGCAGAGCTTTATGCGAAAGAGACCGGTATCTCAAAAGGCAAAGGTGGATCCATGCATATTTTTGATAAGGAACATAATTTCTTTGGAGGACATGGTATCGTAGGTGGACAGATTCCACTCGGAGCGGGAATAGCATTTGCAGAAAAATACAACAAGACAAAAAATCTTTGTGTATGCTATATGGGTGATGGCGCTGTGCGACAGGGATCTTTTCACGAAACATTGAACCTGGCCATGCTTTGGAAATTGCCCGTCATTTTTGTGATTGAGAATAATGGCTATGCCATGGGAACTTCAGTACAGCGTACCTCGAATGTGACTGATCTATATACATTAGGTGATGCTTACGATATGCCTTCAGAGCCGGTAGATGCCATGAATGTGGAAGCGGTGCACATCGCTGTTGCGCGTGCTGCTGAGCGCGCTCGCAGTGGTGAAGGCCCTACCCTGTTGGAGTTCCGTACGTACCGATACAAAGGACATTCCATGTCAGACCCGGCCAAGTATAGATCAAAAGAAGAAGTTGAAGAATATAAACAGCGTGATCCGGTAGAAGTAGTAAGACGCACATTGTTGGATAAAAAGATGGCGACTGAAAAGGAAATTGATGCCATCGGCAAAAGGGTAGAGGAGAAAGTTGAGGAGAGCGTGAAATTTGCTGAAGAGTCAAATTATCCCGATCCAGGCGAAGCCATGAAAGATGTTTATTCTCAGGCCGACTATCCTTATATAACGGATTAATAAATCCTTAACTAAATACCCCCCACAGCTTCTTTTGTTTAATAATGGGTAATTCTTAGTTTTGCAGCCCCAATCCCGATGCTACACCGATAGCCATAGGGAAGGCTTGAACTACATTAAAATCATGGCAAAGAAAGAGGAAAACAAAGATTTACTGGAAAATCCGGAGGTAATAGCGCATAAACTGGAAGGCGTAGAGCATTGGATTGAGAAGCACCTTACCATCGTACTCAGTGCGGTAGGAGGTTTGGCTTTAGTCATTGCCGGATATTTCGGGTATCAATATTGGATCAGCAGTCAGGATGCGCAGGCTCAAAAAGATATGTTTCAGGCCGTGCGCTATTTTGAAACCGACAGTTTAAAACTTGCGCTCAATGGAGACGGTAACAACCTTGGATTCCTTCAGATCATTGACGACTATGGTATGACCGATGCAGGTAAGTTGGCTAACTTTTATGTTGGCGCTATTTACATGAAACAAAGTAAGTTTCAGCCTGCCATTCTTTATTTGGAAGATTATAAATCCAACGATTTATTAGTACAGGCTAGGGCTTACAGTTTGATAGGAGATGCCTATATGGAACTGAAGGATTTTGACAGTGCTGTAAAGTATTACAACAAGGCCGCTAACCATGAACCCAACAAATATTTTTCTCCTTCCTACCTGATGAAGGCAGCGCTGGCCTATGAAAAGTTAAATCAAAACGACAAAGCAAAGGAAGTGTATCAGCAGATCATTGATACCTATTTTGATTCTCAGGAATATCAGAACGCCAGAAAGTTTAAAGCGAGACTGGAGACTAATTCATAACCCTACCCCTGCCTTCCAAAGGAGAGGGAGTTAAAACTCAACCCTGACGTCTCTATAGCGATAGATTTTTTAGAGGATTGCAATTAATGCAATCCTTTTTTATTTCTACCTTTATCTTGTAAACTGTTTGACCTATGAGTGCCCTGGAAATTAAGAAAGAACTTCACGACTACATAGAGAGCGCAGATGATCGATTTTTGAGACTAATCTATGGAATGATCCTGGCTGACAAACAGGAATATGAAATTCCCGATTGGCATAAGAAAATTGTAGAGGAAAGATTAGAAAATTATGAGCGAAATCCTCAGAACGTCATTTCCTGGGAAGAAGTGAAAGCCAGCGTGGAGAAAATGCGATGAATCATTCGCTCGTCTTCTCTCAGGAATCCCGGCAAGAAATTATTGAGTCTATTGTTTGGTATAATCAGGAAAAGGAAAATTTAGGCTTCGAATTTTATGCGGAGGTAAATGAAAAGTTGTCTCTGATTGTCAAAAGCCCTCTGCATTATTCCATTCGCTTTAAAAATATCCGCTCAACCCAAATCAGAAAATTTCCTTATCTCATTTACTTCAAAATAGAGGAGGAAAAATCTTCTGTAATAATTCTAGGCGTTTTGCACACAAGTCGTAATCCACAAATCATTAAACAAAGAAAATAAATGGCCGGCTCACTCAAATCTGTTTCCGGAAAAAGTAAGATCAATCTTTCAAAAAAGAAATTTGCGATTGTGGTGGCTGAATGGAATGAAGAGATTACCGAAGCTCTTTTCCTGGGAGCTTATGATGCCCTCCTTTCTATGGGTGTAAAGAAATCCAACATCATTCGTAAAAATGTTCCCGGTAGCTTTGAGTTGCCCCTGGCTTCTTTATGGCTGGCAGAGAAAAAAGATATCGATGCCGTAATTGCTTTGGGTTGTGTGATCCAGGGCGATACACCTCACTTTGATTATATCTGCCAGGCGGTAGCCTTAGGCATTATGGAAGTCAATCTTTCTACACGCAAGCCAGTGGCTTTTGGTGTACTGACCACCTTAGATAAGAAACAAGCCCTCGCCCGCGCCGGAGGTAAACTTGGCAACAAAGGCGAAGAAGCTGCCGTGACAGTGGTGAAGATGCTGGAATTGAATTGATCAGATTGTAAAACAAAATCTGCCGGTAGCTTTACTACTTCAACCGATTACGTTTTATTTCGTATTTTCACTAGCCAAAAGCAAACGGTTATGGAAAAGATTTGGATGGTTCTCATTCTCTTCATTTCCCTATACTGCAGCTATGCGCAATGGACCCGGGAGTGGTCTATCGGATATGCCTATACAGATCTAAATTTTCTTCTTCAACTTAAATTTCTGTTTGCCTTTTAATAGAAACCTGGCTGGGTTCCCATTGCAGCGACAACTTAAGGAAGTGGCGACCTAAAAAGATCAAAACCAGAATACTGGTATGGGTTTTGTAATTATGCCCAACGTAAGCAGTCTTTTTGATCTTAAACCCTAATTTCGAAAACCAATAACCACACCTTATGAAAAAATTTATTTTACTTCTATTGATCAATTGTTCTATGAACTGCCTGGTGGTCGCACAAAATGCAGTATACACGAATGTAGCGCTGGGTAAAGAGGCGAAGCAAAGTAGCACAAGTGAATGGTCAAACCCCAATGATGCACAAGGAGCGGTAAACGGAATTAAGAATGGATCATATGGCTTTCACACCTATGACCAAGTCAATCCCTGGTGGCAAGTTGATTTAGAAATTGACATGGTGATCGAAAAAGTGATCGTGTTTAATAGACAGGATTGCTGCGCAGAGCGGGCCCGGACGCTTCAGGTATTGATTTCTAAAGACGGCTATAATTTTCAAAACGTCTATACGCATGATGGTACTGTCTTTGGAGGAGTCAATCAGGGGCAGCCGCTGATCATTCCAATGAATTATAAAGGAGCCCGATTTGTGCGATTGCAATTGAATGAGAAGAATGCACTTCATTTAGATGAGGTTGAGGTATATGGCGCTCCCCTACAAAATGAAAATTTAGCCTTGGGCAAACCCGCCTCACAAAGCAGCAGGAGTCAATGGTCAAAGCCAAATGATGCGCAAGGTGCCGTAGATGGAATTAAGAATGGATCGTACGGCTTTCACACGAATGAACAAGTTAATCCGTGGTGGCAAGTCGACTTGGGTGCAAATGCCGTAATAGAAAAAATACTGGTATTCAATCGTCAGGATTGTTGTGCAGACCGCGCCCAGACTGCTCAAGTCTTGATTTCCAAAGATGGGGTAGCGTACGAAAATGTCGCCAACTTGAGTAACACTGTTTTTGGTGGGGTGAGAGATGATCAACCGCTGACCATCTATATCGATGAAATGGAACATGTGGCTCGCTACATTCGCATCGAACTAAGAGAATCAACAGCACTGCACCTGGATGAAGTAGAAGTGTATGGCCGGATGTTACCCTCTGTAGCGCCTGCAATTGAAATGGCAAACCCTGGCCGGGGCATTACCTTCTACGAACACGCCAAATTTGTAGGAGCTTCAATAACGACAAATAAGTATTGGGATTATAGCATGAATCAAGGCTGGAATGATCGGATAAGTTCAATCCGAATCCCGGCTGGTTATAAGATTCAAGTTTTTGCCAACGGAGATCAAAAAGGACCGTCCATGGTTTTAACTTCAGATTGGACGGTGACCGCTTCAAATGCTCCTTTCAATGACGTTATCTCTGCCATTACGATATTGGAGTATCCATCTACTGTTGCTCCAGTTTCAATACCTGTGCAAATCGTTGAGCCGGTCGTGGTTACTATTGCTGAACCGGTAGTTGCTGTGAGTAATTGTAATTTAAACGATGCGCAATTTCAAAAAGTAGAAAGCGCAATCAAATCAAAACCATTTCGCGATACTAAAATGTCAACCGCGAAGGTAGCATTGAAAAATAAATGTTTATCCATTTCACAGATCAGGGTGCTCGCCAAATTATTTCCGTTTGAAGATGATCGGATGGAATTTGTGAAATTCACCTACGACTTAGCCGATAACAAAGATGAGTTTTACACCTTAAGTGATGTCTTTGTGTTTGACTCTTATCAAGCGGAGTTAAATGAATTTATCAGTTCAAAAAATTAACAATTTAAAAGGTGGTACAGAAGTACCACCTTTTTTGTACCCGATTACCAAGGTATTTCTATTTTGCAATTCAAATCGGAATTAACGCTAAGCAAAAAAAAGACCAGCAGATTGCCAGTCTTTTCAATAGTTATCTACAACGAAGTTCTACATATTCTTCACCATCTCTTTTCCAAACTCAGAGCAACTCAATAATGTAGCGCCCTCCATTTGACGATGGAAATCGTAGGTTACTCGTTTTGATGCTATGGCTTTTTCCATAGCCTTGCTAATCAACTCAGCAGCTTCCAGCCAGCCCATGTACTCCAGCATCATCACACCCGAAAGAATGACTGAGCCCGGGTTTACTTTATCCTTTCCGGCATACTTAGGTGCCGTACCGTGCGTAGCCTCAAATATGGCATGGCCGGTGATGTAGTTGATATTAGCGCCTGGCGCAATTCCAATTCCACCTACCTGGGCAGCCAATGCATCGCTGACGTAGTCTCCGTTTAAGTTAAGCGTGGCGATCACATCAAAATCCTCCGGTCTTGTCAATATCTGTTGCAGCGTTATATCGGCAATGGAATCTTTGATTAAAATCTTGCCGGCAGCCAAGGCCGCTTTTTGCTCCGCATTGGCAGCCTCTTCGCCTTTTTCTTTTTTCGTCTTCTCCCACTTACTCCAGGTATAGACTTTATCACCAAAGTATTGTTCGGCCACTTCATAACCCCATTCGCGGAAAGCGCCCTCTGTAAACTTCATGATATTGCCCTTGTGTACCAGCGTCACTGACTTGCGGTTGTGTTTAACAGCATAGGCAATGGCGCTGTGAATCAGGCGCACACTGCCACTATAACTTACGGGCTTGATTCCTATCCCCACGTTTACTTCACTATTTACATTGGGGTTCCCTACCAGTTTCCAGAATGCCTCAGACTTTTCTTTGGTGCTGAACCTGATCTTATCGAATTCTTTCGGAAACTCTTTCGCTAAGAAGTCGAGCACTTTTTGTGCTGCAGGCGTTCCGGCTGCGAACTCAATGCCAGCATAAATGTCTTCCGTGTTTTCGCGGAAGAGGACCATGTTCACTGCGCCCGGATTTTTTACAGGAGAGGGTACACCTTGATACCAGCGAACAGGTCGCAGACAAACGTATAAGTCGAGAATCTGGCGCAAGGCCACATTAAGCGATCGGATGCCACCACCAGTGGGGGTGGAAAGAGGACCCTTGATGCCCACAAGGTAATCCCTGAAAATATCAAGTGTTTCATCCGGCAGCCAGTTGCCATTTTTTTTGAAAGACTTCTCCCCTGCCATTACTTCTTTCCAGTTGATCTTGCGTTTTCCTTTGTACGCCTTCTCAATGGCAGAATCCATGACGTTTTGCGCGACCGGCCAAATATCAACGCCTGTTCCATCGCCTTCAATAAAGGGTATGGTAGGCATATCGGGGACATTCAATTTTCCGTTACTGATGGTGATTTTCTGATCGCTCATTAGGTAAAGTGTTTAAGTGTTGACTGTTATTGTGCTGAAGTGCCAAGGATTCCTCTTGCAAAACAAGCACAGGATGGCGAAATTATAAAAATTCAGGTTAACAATATAAAGATTTTCCTTCCTTGCCGTTTATGCCTTAACGCCCAGATCGATGAAAATGACTGCCTTTCTTCTAGCCTGCCTCCTATTCTCTTTCCAAGAAAGAAAAGTGAATGTTCCGATCACAGAGAATACGTGTCTGAGTTTAGAGGAAAAGAAACTTTATGACCTCATTATGGGCTACCGAGAAAACAAAAAATTGCCTCCGATTCCATTTTCTGCTAAACTTACCCAGGTAGCCCAAGCCCATGTGCGCGACTTGGCAGACAATTTTGATTATGATAACAAGAGAGGGTGCAACCCTCATAGCTGGTCAAAAAATAGTGCATGGACTTCCTGCTGCTATACCCCTGACCACAAACAAAAAGAATGCATGTGGAACAAACCCAAAGAAATTGCAGGATATACAGCAAGCGGTTATGAAATCGCTTACTACAGTTCTGCTGGCGCAAATGCTGAAGAAGGATTAGACGGCTGGAAGAAAAGTCCGGGGCATAATCCACTATTGATCAACTCCGGAATCTGGAGTAAGTCAACCTGGAAAGCATTGGGCGTAGGAATCTATAAAGAATATGGCGTGGTTTGGTTTGGCGAGGCAGAAGATCCATCAGAACTAAAATCCTGCGATTAATATTTCTCCTCCTGGTTCGGAAAATCTTTTGCCTTCACATCCACCACATATTTTCCAATCGCTTTGGTCATGATGGAGTTTAAATCGGCATACCTCCGCAAAAATCTTGGCTTAAACTCCTGCGTAATTCCCAGCATGTCCTGCATGACCAGCACCTGACCATCTACATCTGGCCCGGCACCAATACCAATTACAGGAATACTTACCATCGAGGCAACTTTTCTGGCGAGTTCAGCAGGAATTTTTTCGAGCACAATTCCAAAACAACCACACTCCTGAAGTAAAATAGCATCTTCAACAAGTTTATTCGCCTCGTCTACTTCTTTGGCCCGTACACTGTAGGTGCCAAACTTGTATATCGATTGAGGTGTTAATCCCAAATGACCCATCACAGGAACACCTGCGCTCAAAATTCGTAACACTGAATCTTTGACTTCACTTCCTCCCTCCAACTTCACGGCATGTGCTCCTGATTCTTTCATGATCCGGATAGAAGAACGCAACGCCTCTCCAGAACTTCCCTGATAATAGCCAAAGGGAATATCTACAACCACAAGTGCCCGCTTCACTGCTTTCACCACGGAAGTCGCGTGATAAATCATCTGGTCGAGGGTAATGGGAAGCGTAGTCTCATTGCCGGCCATGACATTCGAAGCCGAATCACCTACCAGAATTACATCAATGCCTGCGCCATCGATAATCTTAGCCATGCTATAATCGTAGGCCGTGAGCATAGCAATCTTTTCACCCCGGTTCTTCATCTCCTGAAGTTGATGGGTGGTGATTTTCTTTAACTCCTGTTTTTTATGGACAGACATTCGTAATTCAAGTTTTAAAGTTCAAGATTCAAAATTGGATTGGAGCCTTATTTTAAATAAACCGCTGCCTTTTTGCCCAGAATAACTTCAACATGGTCAGTAAGGGTGGTTGATAACTCGTAACCTGTATAGGTTGGCATAATAGGAAAAACCGTATGGCTTCGATTTACCAAAACGGCTACTTCTATTTTTTTTACCTCAATATCTAAAAATGGTTTGAGACCATACGCCAGGGTGCGGCCGGTATTGAGCACATCGTCAATTAAGATAATACATTTCTTCCTCAGCTCTTTTACCTCCACATCCACAACAACCTCACTCTGTTGAGGTGCCAGTTTATCCAAACTTACTTTTACCGTGAGTACCTTTATTTGAGAAATTGATTCCAGTTCTTTCGACAGTACCTGAGCAAACGTATATCCCTGCCCATCAATTCCTGCCATCACCATTACTTTCTCTTTGAAATTATTTTCATAAATCTCGTAGGCAATGCGCTTGATCTTTTGGTTGACCTGACTGGCATTGAGTACCTGGTTCTTTTGTGTAGTGGCTACGCTCATGCGGGAATGGGTATTACTTTGCTATCCTTAAACGTTGACAGGATAATGGTTGATTGCAAATTATCCACCACTTCAATATTGGAAACTTTCTCTAACATCAATTTTTGGTAGGCTGGAATGTCAGGTGCTACAATCTTAAGAATAAAATCTGCTTGGCCGGTTACATGATGACATTCCACCACTTCCTCAATCTCCTTGATGGCTTTAATAAATCTCTCAATGTTGTCCTTGTTATGCCCTTTTAGCGATACGGTAACAAACGTACTTACGCCCATTCCGATCGCAGCCGGGTCAATTACTGCGTGATAACTTTTTAAAACACCTGCGTTTTCTAATTTCTTTACCCTTTCCAGGGTCGGAGCTGGAGAAAGGCCTATTTCAATGGCCAACTGGGCATTCGTGATATTCGAGTTAGCCTGAAGAATTTCCAAAATCTTCTTATCGGTTGAATCTAGCTTCACTTTCATTGGTATTAAATTAATCAGTAGTTATTCACTTAAAAGTAAAATAAAATCTGGCGTGAATTCAAAATTAAAGGAAGATTCCCAAGGAAACTTATGACATTCTTTAATTCACCATGAATCGGTGGGTTTTGGTAAAGCCCAGGTAGCTAAAAACAACAAAATAAATACCCGGCCCTAAGGTGGAGATATCAAGAATAATTTGACTCAAGCCGGGTTGCATAGCAGTAATTTTCTTATCGTAGGCATTAGCTCCAGTCGAATTGAATATGACAATATTGGCAACGTCACCCGATGCTGCAATCCAATCAAGATGCAGTTCCCCCTGACTCGGATTCGGATATGGGGCAAAAAGTATAACCTCCTCGTCAAGGGATGAACATCTCTTGTTGTCAAATAAATTTTCATCTTTTTCCAAGTTAATCTGAGCACAGACGTAGTTGAGACCCATGGGTAAAAGCTCTGAGACAAGGGCTTGCGTAAAGCTTTGGTTCGGCTGCAAATTAATTTGCATTTTCTCTTTGATCGATCCGCCACCGGAGAGATCAATCAGAATGCTAACATTCGCCACAGCAATGTTTCCATTGTTTTTAATCGTCACCAGAGGGCGAAGAGAACCTGAATTGGGATCGGATAGAAGTTCAAAACCAGTCAATGATAAATCTGTCTTTGGTTCCACAATACGGATCGGTTTACTAAATGTATCTGCACAACCTTGCTGACCAAAAGAAGTTAGTTCAACCTGATAATCACCCAACTCATTAAATGTAAACGATGGCTCAACCTGAAGGCTAGTCGTATTTGCTTTGTCATTGAACTTCCATAAATAAGAACTTGCGTCCGTAGATGAATTTGAAAACTTTACCACCAAAGGTGGCGGCCCTCCTTCCGTTGAGGAAGTAAACAACGACTTGGGAGAATTACCAACCGTAATTGTTTTTGCCGCTAGGTAAATACATCCCGATTGATGAGTCGCATTCAATTTTACAGTATAGCTCCCTCCCGTTGGGAAGGTATATTGAGGCGATGCTCCTGTAGCAGAACCGAGTCCAGCGAAATCCCAATTTCTCGTAATAACCGGATCGGCTCCTCCTGCGGTGATGTCAAGAAATGTTGAAGGCTTTCCAGAGCACGCATTCTCAACGGAAAAATTAGGAGTAACAGCAAGAGGTACCATCACCGTTTTTATCATCTGAGCAATACAATCATTGGCGCCAGTAATGGTAAGCTCAACATTGTGTGGGCCAGAAGTGGTAAAGGTGTGTACCGGATTACTAATGATGTACGTATTATTATCGATTTTCCAGAGCCAAGATTTTACACCTGCACCGGAAGTATCGGTGAATTGGGCTGGTTGATTTATACACGCTGGTGTATTGTTAAAATTGATGGGAGGTGCTGGTGTAATCGTAACCATTTTTTGAACAGACGCACCGCAGCCAAAGTTGGTAGTCACATCAAGAGAAACATTATAAGGTCCAGCAGCTGAATAGGTATATAAAGGATTTCGTTGTCCCGAAGTACCATTAGGGGCATCACCAAAATTCCATGACCAGGAAGAAAGATTGCTATCCGTTGGATTGGGTGTGAGGTCATTGAACTGCGAAGGCGTTCCCTGACAGGAGAAGGGAGGCAAGTCTAAAGAAAAGTTAGGTTGAGGTTTGGAGTAGATGGTGATGGGCTTAGTGGCTGAGTTATTACAAACACCATTATAAGCCTGAAGAGTTGCATTAAAATTTCCAAACGTAGAATAAATGTTAGCCGGGTTATCTGCCAAGGAAGAATTTCCATCCCCAAAATCCCATAAGTAAATCAAGTCACTCCCCAAAGTGTTGTTTGTAAACTGCAGCGCAGATCCCTGACATCCGGTGCTTGCAGAGAAGTCAACCAACGCCCCAGCTTGAATTCCATTGATAGTTTGTGTACTCTCATTTGAACAACCCGGAATGGAAGCTTTGAGTTTAATCACTTGATTAGCTGTGGATGAGAAGGTTTGACTTAAATTAGTTGTCATTGAAACGGGGTTTCCATCTAGGCTCCATTCCCAGGTGGGATTGGAGGCAGGGTCAAATACAGATGTGTTGGTATAGAAATAGAGTTGATTGCTACAAATGGGCGAGGGGGTAGAAGGTAATGAGAAATCGGAAATAGGTTGATTATAAACAGCAAGGTCAGATTTAGAAAAATTAGTACATCCGTTAGAAGCGGTTACTTGCAATTCTATTGGGTAGGTTCCTGCAGTGGCATAAATGTGAGAAGGATTAGGTTGTGTTGAGGTATTTGTATCTCCAAAATCCCATGAATAGCCTGTGATGTTACCAGAGGTATTTTGGGAAGTGAAGTTTATATTGCTATTGGCGCAGATGTTCTGTGAGATGAAATTAATATCGGGCGCGACCGAAGATGAAGCTATGATTTGCTGCATAGTATATGATTTTTCGCCCGATGCTATATTGGTAGATATTAACTCCACTCTTTTAATCCCGGCTTGCGTATAAAAAAGACCCTGCGGTTCGCGTTGATTCGCAAGCTCAAAAGCTGCTCCACAGTCATTGTGAAATACAAGGCGTCTTGTACTTGAAGCAGTGTTGTCAGTACCTTGCAGGATTGTATTGCCTTGCCACCGCACCACGGAAGAACCGCGAAATACCGGAAGAGCAGCTAAAGAAACTTCTTCCGGAGGATTGGCAGTATTAAGGTCTTTCAAGTCAATAACACTGATACCGCTTGACTCATTATTAACAAAGGCAATAAACAAATTTCCTTCTCTCACTATTCTGAGATTGTAGGGACGGCTTAGCGATGAAAAACTGTAAATAGCCTCTGATGTAAACCCTGAAAGAATATCATTCCCAAAACTTATTTGCTGAATAGAATTTGCATAATAGGATGGTAGAATAACAACCCATTTAGTACCCGTATGAATGACATCCAGCCCTAGTGGTAAGTTTGCTCCAGGAACAGCCCCTGTTTCATATACATCTGTGCTCAGATTCACACTATTGTTAAAAGAATTACCGAAGTTGATCCGCACAATTGAATTAGCATCCCGGTTTACCGTAACTAAAATCCAATCCGTGCCTTGCTTTATGACACGAACATCCCAAAACCTTCCTCCTGCTATCCCAAACGTACCCAGATTGGAAACTGTTGGTACATTGGTAATAGAGGTTCCAAAATTCAATTTGACAATGCCCGCATCCGCCTGGGTAGATCCAATAAAACCAAACCAATTTCCATCCTGATTAACAATATCAATTCCCTGTGGTTGATCGAGCATGTTTCCAGGATTGCCCAACGAAGTAATCGTTGGTGTATTCAATGGGCTAGTGCCAAAATTAAGACGATGAACCGTATAACTATACTGACCGGTAACAAAACCAAACCAATTACCTGCCTGATCCTCAACTAATTTATAACCGGCACCGCCACTCATTCCTCCCACTGCGGGAAGCACTGAATTGTCAACAAGATGCTTAAAGTCCTCAAGGCAAAAATCCCATAGATAACTATCTGCATTGACAGATTGATTATTAACCTCAATAAATTGTTGTAAGCAAACATTTACAGGAAGCGTAAATTGGGCTGTCGGCACTTGAGCCAATCCGGTAGAAAGCTGATAACAAAGAAAGGAACAAAAGAGGAGTGAGCGACCTGACCACATTCTGGCTTTCATTTTACAGGCTGAGACAAAACATTATAAATTTCACCATAGTCTTTTATGCCTGTCGATAATGAAAAGTAATCTATGGCAACCCTTCGAATGTAATCAGGAGAAAATGTTTTTGATAGCAGGTTACGGGCAATATTTTCCATATCCTCTGTATTCCATGATTTAATCACTATTCCACACTGCGACTCTCTCACTACCTCTTCGGCATCTCCCCAACCGCTATTAACAACAATGGGTATGCCCATGGCGAGCGCTTCTGCCATCTTGGTGGCGGATGAACCTTGCTTTGAAAAGGAAGGCTGGATAAAACAAACCGAAATATCGCAAAGGCTAAGGTAAGCAGGCATCTCCCTGCGCGAAACCGTTTTTACAATAAAGTCAGCTCTGCGTTCAACCCGATCCAGATCTGGTGTGAGAAAAAGCATTCTAGATGATGGTTTAAACTTCTTTAAGCAATCAAAAAAAGACACCATTTCATCATACAAATACCACGTTCCTAGCGAACCGATATACCCCAGAATGTAGTCGCCTTCTTTTATCCCAAGTTGAGCCTCTAATTCCCTTTTCAATTCAGTGCTGATTGAAGAATGATCGAAAAAATCCAAATCAACACAACAGGGAATAATCTTCACAGGCTTTTGTATATTCCAGCTATTCAATTGACGGCTAGCCGCTTTTGTAAGCACCACCGTATAGTCTGATTCATCTAAGAAAAGTTGTTCTTTCCTTTTAAAAAAAAAATAAACACTTTTAAACACCGGGTTTTTCAGGTTCCACAAGCCTCCTTCTACACGCTCATCTGGCCAAAATCCTCGCATATCAAATATAAATCGTACACCATATTTCTTCTTCAACCATACGCCCACCAACGAAGGAAGGTAACTTCTACAATGCACAATTTTGAACGAATAAATTTGTTGAAGCTTAGATGCCATTTTCCGCATTTTCATTAAATCGTAAAGGGTTGAAAAAATTGGTGGCACTTTATGATAGGTAAAAGGATGCCACTGAAGGGAATGATGACTGCATATTTTTCTTATAGTTGCAGCTTCTCTTTCAAAACGATCAACCTTTTCAAAACTTATAATTGAAATGGAATAGGTAGCTGCCAGCCCACACAGGTATGGAAGCACTTGCGACTGGCCCAATGGATCAGTAAGGCCATCATAGGAAAGATACAAGACTGGAGGCTTATTCATATTGCTATTGATTTTCTTTCATCCACTTTTGAAGAATAACAATTGCCCAAAGTCTATTGAAAAGAAAATCTTTTCCGTTTAAAAAATCCTTTTTTAGTTTAGTGACATACTCTTTTTTAAACAAGCCCACAGCTTCGACTTGCGCTTCGCTTAAAAATTCATCCAACAAATATCGCAGATCATTTTTCAACCATCTTGATAAAGGTATTGAAAATCCCCATTTGGCTCGGTATACCAGGTTTTCAGGAATATATTCAGTCAATAAGGACTTCAGAAGCCACTTAGAAATACCCTTTTGTCTTTTTAAAGAAACATCTAATGAACACGCAAAAGAAATCAGTTCCTTATCAAGAAGAGGACAGCGGCACTCAAGTGCATAATACATGGATGCCCGATCAACCTTTACAAGTAAATCATCTTTCAAGTAATAGTTAAAATCAAAAAAGGCTTGTTGCTCATCCGGTAAAATATTCTGTTCCGTTTTTATCGGAGCGTATTGAAATAGGTGAAACCGATTCGTATACAATAACAACTCATCCTTTATTTCTTTTTGCGAGAAGAAATAATGTTCTTGTGAGAAAATATGACTATGAAGATTTAGACTATGGTCTGAAAATAAATAACTTACCCTCTCCATGCGACTGGAGCCAAAGGTTGACAATAATTTTTGAAGCGGTAATCTAACTGCACGCCACGGCAGGGAACTAAGTCGTTTTGTCCAACGATAAGATCCATACCCCTGAAACAACTCATCACCACCATCACCTGTAAGAGCCACTGTAACTTCCTTTCTTGCAAGTCGCGAAACAATCATGGTCGGTATAGCTGATGTATCAGCAAAAGGCTCATCAAAATGATGCAGATATGTATCAATTAAATCAACACCTTCTTTTTCAGACAAAACATATTCATGATGGTCTGTCTTCAGGTGCTTGGCTACCGCCCGTGCGTAGATACTTTCGTCAAATTTGCTTTCTGCAAATCCAATGGCGAATGTTTTAAGCGGAACTGACAGCTGACGCGATGCGATTGCAGTTACAAGGGACGAATCTGTACCACCGCTTAAAAATGCACCAAGTGGTACATCACCAATCAGTCTCTTTCTGATAGACTTTTGCAAGACTTCTTTCAATTCATTTTTTGCCTGAATAGGATTACGTATTTTTTCTTTTGTTACTTCATGTTCTATGTTCCAGTACGACTGCGGTTTAAGGTTAAAAGAATTATCTACCGAGGCCCAAGACGCTGCAGGAAATTTAAAGATATTGCTGAATATCGTATTAGGTTGTGGAATGTAACCGAGGTGTAAAAAATGACTGAGTGCCTCTGTGTTTATTTCTTTTGAGTTGATCACGGCAGGATGTAGCAATAATGATTTTATTTCGGAAGCGAAAATAAAATGGTTCTCATCTCTGTAATAGAAGATTGGCTTTTTTCCTACCCGATCTCTACATAGAAAAAGAGTATTATTCACCTGATCAAAAATGGCGATGGCAAACATTCCATCTATGCGGTGAACTATATCGCTACCCCATTCAGCAAACGCATAAAGAATGGTTTCTGTATCGGAGCACGTTCTAAAACGGATAGTGCCATTTATCTGCTGAAGTTCAAGGCGTATTTTTTGGAAGTTATAAATCTCGCCATTGAAAACCACGACATATCTCCCATCTGCCGACACCATGGGCTGATTCGCAGCCGAAGAAAGATCAATCACACTAAGACGATTATGACCTAAAGCGGCCTGATGATTGGCAGACATGAAAATACCTTGTGCATCGGGGCCACGGTGCGCCAAGGCGTTCGCCATGGATTGCATCGTATCACTGTTTATTTTTTTTGATGAGAAAATACCCGAGATCCCACACATACACTATTTCTTAGCTCTTGCAAACGTCACGCTATTGCCATCACCATAATAAATTGTTCTTCCTGTTACTTCCGTTAAACCAAGTTGGGTAAGCCAGGCTAAAACTATCTTTAGGCGTTGAGGTTGGTCAAAATCTGGTGAAAACATATCAAACGTATCAAGGATGACCCATTCACGTTTAGTCGCTTTACTAAGTTGTGAGGGTATCGTATGCTTCACGTCACAAATTGGAAGAAAGCGGTTAACAATTTTTCCAATTCCTGCACTTTCAAAAAATGAACTAGTCCGCATCATCCAGTCAACGTTTGACTCAATCCATTGAAGCAACTGTTCATGGCTGAGCCTTCGGGTAAAGGGTCGGAAAAAGTATTTTGCATGTACTTTTGTGTACCATCCTTTGATCGGATAAAAATCTACTACGAGCTCTCCACCGGGCTTTACCATCATGGCCAGCGAAGCCAGCGACTTTTTAAAATCAGGAGTATGTTGAAGCACTCCAAAACAAAACACCTTGTCAAACTGATGCGGTGAAAACGGAAGTTCATAAATACTTGCCTGAAACAACTTTAGCCTGCTATGGGGGCCATTATTTCTATAGTTTGCCTCCACGGCTTGCGAATAGTCAACACTGTAAAGATTGGCGGTTGTGTGAGTTAATACAACTTCTGTAAATCGGCCCGCGCCTGAACCCACTTCCAGAATATTTTGCCCTTGCAAATTTTCTTTGTGCCATTGCGTTACTGAAAAAAAACGTTCTTTACTCTGAAATGATCTGTCGTGTTGCTGGTCAATTTGAGTCTTCTGAAATTTATTCCACTGGAAGCCAAAGTTATCCGTATAGTTCTCGCCATTCACAATACGGTACGCCCCATTTTGGTAAGGAAACAGTTCTGATGCTGATTTGAGACCTGCCGGGGTTTCTTCCAAAGGAAGCCCGGAATAAGGACTTGTCATTAAAATTTCTGACGAGCCACTCATCTAAGCGTAGTGGCATGCGCGTTTAAATCTTCCAATTGTTGGAGGGTGTCGACAGCAAACCATTTTTTTGGATAAATATCCCCACAGATCAGTTCATTCGTGAGAATAAGATTTGCCCACACTTCATAAAAGGTAGTAACCGGGGTCATTTTTAGATTGAGTTGGCGAGGATGTAAAACCTGAATCCCAGAACAGTACATGTCAGTAGGTTGAGACCGGGTGAGAGATTTCACAATGTTTTGCTCATGAATAATGTAATCTCCCTCAAGTCCTGCCAGGGGTTTCACCGGAACCAGCATACATGGAGGAGTACCCTTACTAAAATATTCGTCTGCGAGTAAATCAAAATCAAGTTCGATTACATTATCACAAGTAAGAACAAAGATTGGCTCATCGATTTCCCGCATGAGCGTGTTGAATATCCACCACGCATTATCCTGTCCTGTAGTATTGAACATACCACTAATATTTTCTTCGATCAAATGCTGCGCAAGAATTGGGCCTTTATACCCTACCGTAGCATAAATATGGGGTATGTGTTTTTTCAGATACTTCAAGCCACTGGCAATAAGCGTAGAGCCATTTACCGGAGCCATCGCTTTTGGAATAGTGCTTGTAAGCGGAAGCATACGGGTGCCTCTGCCTGCCGCCATAATCAACGCGTACTTTATTCTTTTCATAACTCTGGCTTGCTCTCAATCAGCTTAAAAATTTCCTGTTCACTGAGTTTATCGACATTGGCTGAAGAAACTTCAGCCATGAGTGTTGGTTCCCGTTTAAGATAAAAGTTAATAAAGAAATATTCATTATCTTCTAGTAAGACTTGTTCCACAAAGGGAAGTTCTATCGCTCCAATCAGGACTTCATCATTTTTATCTCCAGGTCTTTCTGCTATTTTTTCATAGGGTACCTGATAGGCCTTTGACCATACTTTTAAAATATCTTCAATCCTAGCTGCCTTCATTTTAAGCGACAAAATACCACCTTGAAACTTTTCAATATTGTTGAGGCCCGTAATAACCAGGTCGCTGGCATCGTGCACAGTAAAAAAGAATCTACGCATCTGCGGACCAGTGGTTCCTACTTTCTTATCCACCAGACTCATTCTTTCCCAAATAGGAAAAACAGAACCTGTAGACCAGGCAATGTTTCCAAAGCGAACGCACATGAATTTCGTTCGAGTCCTTCCATTCAGTGCGCTGAATAGTCGCTCCATCATTGCTTTCGAATGTCCATAGATATTTCCAACAGGCGGTGCCGCCTTATCCGTACTTATTCCAATCACATTGTCAATTCCAAACTCCATTGCCAATCGGGCAATATTCTGAGAGCCAACTACATTTACTTCGATACACTCAAAAGGGTTTTTTTCTGATACATCTACATATTTAGTAGCCGCAGCATGGATAATCGTATCGGGTCTGAATTCTGTCAAAACATCGCGCAATGATTTCTCATTCGTAACATCCATGGGCACTACCCGGCAACCGGTACGCAGCTCAGCCATAAGATTGTTACCATTATTTCTGGAACCCAATATCAATTCATTACCACCCGCCAAAAGCTTTTTGGCTAAATGTCTGCCTAAAAAACCCGAGCCGCCTGTAATTAGAATTTTCTTCATTATTGCCAAATACTTAATAAGTCGTAAAAATACAAATTTAAGTAGTGTGATGGGGGTTTCTCGAAACACCACTCAATAGCAAGTTTTTTACCATGGCCGTAAACCTTCTTTTCATCAAGATGCCGGGATTGGTCTGTACTGTCTTCAACAAAAATCTCAAACCATTCTTTGTTTGTTTTGTGTAAAACAAATACATCGCCTGATGGTAATAAAAATTTGAATTTATAAAATGAATATAAGGACCATAGTTCTCTTTCATCCGGAAATCGCATTCGATTGCATCGGTAATGTAGTTTCGTTGAAATTCGAGATTCAAGTACATGTCTGAGTAAACAGAGCGACCTGCATGCTCACGCATACCACACAAGATTCCGGGCAAGCGATGAATCGGATGTTCGACCATTACCCGTAACCAAATCTCATAATCTTCAGAGCCAATCATCCTCCTATCTTCTGAAAATCTATACGTTTGATATAATTCGGTTTTGATAAATACGCCAATGCAGGAAATGAAATTTCCCTGGCATATTTGTTTGTTTGGATTTACTAATGGTTCTAAAAAAATATCCTTTTTCTTTTTGCCGTTTTGATCGATAATTTCATATAAGCCATGAAAAAAAGTGACCTTAGGATTCTGGTTAATGAAATGGAATGCCTTCTCAAGGCAATTCGGGTACATAATATCATCGGAATCAAGTAACGTGCAGAATTTTCCGGTTGCCAGCGAAAGGCCTCTGTTCCTGGAGAAAGCACGTTCATAATTCCGGTCATTGCGAATATACCGGACGTGCACATCCTCAACTGAAAGCATGTAGCTATCGGTGCCGTCTGTCGAACAATTATCAACTACGATAACTTCAAAATCTGTGAATGATTGATTCAATATGGAAGCTAACGTCTGCCTCAACAAAGGCAGTCTGTTATAAGTAGGAACAACAATAGAGAAAAATGGGGATTTCATTTCAATTTTTTATGAGCCATCAACTTTGCAAGTATAGACTCATAAACAGACTCATATGAACCAATCACCTCTTTTATTTCATATCGATAAGCCCGTTGCCTTGCATGCTTTCCCAATTCCTGACCCCAGGCACGGTCAGAAAAAATTCGTTCAAGGTAGTCATGAATAGGTCTAGGTGAATGAAATGGGATTAAAACTCCACTTTCCTCATGTTGTACTACATCTGTGGCGCCAGAAACAGGGCAGATTAAAAGGGGTATGCCCAGTGCCATTACTTCAATCATTGTTTGAGGAAAAGCTTCCTGAAGCGTGGGGTGTACAATAACATCCATGGCATTCATTAACCGATGACCATCTTTTCGCCATCCCAAAAAGGTAACGACATGCGTCATGGCATGATCCTGCACATATTTTTCTAATCTCGGGCGGAACGGCCCATCCCCAACCATAATAAGGTGGGCTTCTGAATGACCGTTTACAAAAATCTCAAAAGCAGTCAACAAATCAAGTTGTCCTTTTATAGGATGATGTCTTGAGAAATTACCAATCAAAAATCGTCCCGCTACGCCCAACTCTGTTCGGAGTTGTTCTTTTTCTTGCAGACTAAGTTGCTTGTAACGGGGTGCGCTGAAATCGAATCCATAAGGCACAAATCTTATTTTATTTGACGCTACTCCTTGTAGAGTGAGTAATTCATTTATTAAGGTGGAGGGTGACACAATGATGGTGGCATATTTATTAATTACACGTTCGACAAAAAGATAAATCCTGAGTTTCAGACCTTTTGTAGTTAGGAGTAGATCATTGTGGTAATGCCGGCCCACGATATGTCGACAAGCAGGATATAGCCAGCATGCAATTCTACCCATCACAGCTTCATAATAATGATGGGTATGTAAAATATGAATCTGTTCCTTTTTTAACAATCTGGATAATTTCCAGGCACCTGCTAAAAATCCCCAATAACCCCAAGTAATGTTCAAGGAATGATAGGGTATACCTTGCTCATCATAGCCGGGATTCTCAATATTACTAAGCTTCTTATAAGAAGCAGCCTGCATTTCAAATTTTTTAGGATCAGCAAAACGAATAATCACATCAATGAAGTCATACTTGTTTATCACTTCAGTAAAATGCAGAACCCGAATTCTATCCATAAGCTAAGAAGCTTCTCGTGTGACAATTATATCGAGGTGTTTGCCTGAGATATCTTCATTCTGAGACAAGAGCCTGTTTGTCTCCGCATCGCGAATATGTGTATATCCCAAGGTTAAAATAAATGAAACAAGGTTATCAGCAGAATCACCTTGATGGCGAAGGTTTTGATCGTTTACCTCTATGAACAAAGTGGGTAAAAATTTTTTCAGCACGGATGCTCCGCCCTTTAATACTTTCAATTCATAGCCCTCTACATCGATCTTTACAAGATCAAGACGTTGCCAGTTCAATTCTGAAAATATGGTATCAAGCTTCGATAGAGAAATTTTGCCGGTACCTGGGGTCGAAACAGCAATTCTGTTGGCGCCCCGGTTACCAGCCGTGCGTACTTCAATTCCAGCTTCCATGACTGATTCGCCCAAACCCATGTTATATACTCTTACGTTATTAGCATGCTTATTTAATTCTAGATTTTTGATACAGGCCGAATGGTTAACCGGATCTGGCTCAAACCCTGCTACCCTGCCTGATGAAGCTAATCCCGACAAGCGAAGTAGAGAGTATCCAATGTTTGTGCCTATGTCCAGCACGTTAAAGGTAGGTTCGCAAAGACTAAAAAGTGCTTCCTGTGAAGGGTCTTTAAAACCAAAATAAAGATAATGGCCTATGTAATCGCTGATATCTACTTGCAAAGCGATTCCTTCTCTGTCAAATCGCCTAATAGTATTAGGGGTGTATTGATATGGATTGGGTACAAATTTACAAACAAAAGAAGTTGGCTCTTTGCCTTGCGTAATGCGAACGAGTACACCTTCCAATATACGCGCTTTAAACATACCCCTGAAAAAATTAAAGACACTAGTCATACAAAAAGGATCATCGTGAAAAAGAACGCACGCTCGCTATTACTTCATAAACATCCTGCCGTCTAATGAATAACATATCCCAAAATCTCATATCATTTTGAATACAAAAGGAGCGAAGGAGGTAAATAGTGCTGAACGTGTAAGCTGTAACTGATGCGATGGCAGCACCCATAATGCCAAATGGCTTAATAAGCAGAAGATCAAGTGTGAGTGTTAAGAATAAGCCTGTAAGTGTTGAAAAAATTAACAGTTTTAGATTTCTGGCACCTGCAAAATATCCTCGCAATACAGTAAACACGCAGTACGGTATAATTCCGATAAGAAGCACGTTTAGCACAGGTGCTGCTCGCTCAAAGTCGCTTCCGTATAAAATCCGGATAATCACGGTCCCAAACCCCCATAACACAACACTCAAAAGTAAGGCTCCCGAAAAACTGATGCGGCAGATCTTAGCTGTTTGCCGATGTAACTCCTCATCATGAGAACCCGCTCTGTACGATGACAAAACAAGACCAATAGCATTGGGAAGTAAAATGATAAGTAATCCCACATTGGAAGCCAATACATAAAGGCCTAATTCTTCAGCACCTACAAAATAATTTACAAACCAATAATCAATTTTTGAATTTAGGAAGATCATTAGGTTTGAAACAAAGTATAGAAGTCCATACCGTAAAATTGCATTGGACTGTGATCCGCTCAGGAATAACGAAGCTTTCTTTTCCGGTCTGGCAATTTTTTGGTTATAAAAATAGAAGCAAAGCCCTAGCAAAGCTGCTGAAGTAATTAACTGAAACCAATAAAAAGTGGTAACCTTGATTGGAACGTTATGAGTCGTATAGTTGTAAAAGGCCAGCGCATACAAGATAAAAGTAACTCCTATACTAATAATACTTATCAGGTTACTTTCAATAAAAAGTTTATGCCCGTTCAAAATAGAAGTAAATAAGTACCAGCCTGATAAGCAAAAGAAATAGCCAACCAACGTAAATTGATAAGTTGCATCGTGATAAGGTTTTGGAAGAAAAAATTCACTTACTCCCAATTCGAAACTTTCCAACACGATGAACATGAATACACCTGTGCATCCGAACAAAAACAACAGGGCTGTATTGAAGACCTGCGCACGGCTAAAGGTATCTTTAGCTGCAAAGTAAAGCAGTGCATGGGGTACTCCTATACCCAATAAGAGAGCGAACAATTCAATAGAAGAAGTATATATTGCAAAAATGCCTTTTCCCTCCGGCCCCAGAATTCTTGCAGAAAATACTGAATTTGAAAACCCAATTATAAAGCTGAAAATATTTTGTGCAATAACAATGGCTACTGATTTCTTTAATGACATTGAAAAAGTCTTCGCCAAAGTTACAATTTTACTTATAACTTCCTTTATTTTTGATTTACGCTCATGCTAATTGAGTTTCATTTAAATGAAAATCAACTCCACTAAAAAGCAGAAAAAAGTTCTTGTTATTTGTCCAAGTCCAAAAGGAACTGCTGCTACTCAGCGCTTTAAATACGAGCAATATCTCCCATTGTTAGAGTATGAAGACTTTTCATTTACCATATCTTCATTTCAATCGAACCGTCTTTGGAAAATTATCTATCAACCAGGGCGGATAGTTGAAAAAATAGTATGGGTCATTTTTGGTTATCTAGTACGGATCTTCGACTTAATAAGGTCTCCTTTCTTCGATATTGTTTTTATAAATCTATGGGTAACACCATTAGGGCCACCAGTTTTTGAACGTCTATTGGTGCTTCTCAATGATAGAATTATCTATGATTTGGATGATATGATTTTTCTTCATGATCAAAAGGAATTTGGAATTATTCAATTCTTAAAAGGAAAAAATAAATCATTGGTTTTAATGCAGCGGGCAAGAATTGTAATTGTTTGTACTCCCAAACTAGAAGAAAAAGCACTCTCTTTAAACAGATTTAAAAAAGTAATTGACATTTCCTCTACCCTGGATACTCAACGATTTACTGTTGTTAAGAATTATAAAAAAAATGCTGTGACTACTATTGGGTGGACCGGTACTCATAGTACATTACCTTTTCTTGAATTGATTCAGCCTGCTTTGGTTGAAATTTCAAAAAAAAGACCAATTAAACTTCTCATTATAGCAAATCATCCTTTTACTATGGCTGGAGTGCCAACGGAATTCCTTCCTTGGAAGGAAGAGACCGAAGTAGAGGATCTCCAAAGAATAGAAATTGGTGTTTACCCAATCCCTACCAATGAATGGTCCCTTGGCAAAAGTAGTTTGAAAGCCCTGACGTATATGTCTGTAGGGATCCCTGTTGTTGCAACGGCATATGGTACTAATTTCAGAGTAATCGATGATTCTTTCTCAGGTTTTTTAGTAAGAGACCAAAACGAATGGGTAACCAGAATAATTGCTTTGATTGATGATCTTGAGTTGCGGAAAAAAATCGGATTAGCTGGGCGCAAAAAAGTGGAAGAAAACTTCTCAATAAAGGCTAATTTTCCTAAATATTTACAGGCGTTTAATGATGTGTTAAAAAAATGAAGAAAAAAATCTACATGGCAGGAGTTGGAGGTATGCTGGGAGAGGCATTTTATCAGGTTTTCAAAGATAGTTATGAATTGAAGTGCTCCGACAAAGATGTAAACGAAGATTGGTTAACATTTTTAGATTTTCGAGATTCAACTAAGTACCGTGATGAGGTCATTCAATTTAAACCAGACTACCTATTTCATATAGGGGCCCATACAAACTTGGAGTATTGTGAAGAAAATCCCAACGATGCTTATTTGACCAATACCTTGGCAGTAGAGAATGCAGTTCATATTGCTAATGATCTGGATATACCATTGCTATACATTAGTACCGCTGGAATTTTCGATGGCACCAAGGATCTTTACGATGACTGGGATGTACCTAATCCATTAGGTCACTATGCACGGAGCAAGCATGCAGGGGAAATTGTTGTTACTCAAACCTGTAAGCGATACTTGGTTTGTAGAGCTGGATGGATGATGGGAGCCGGCCCTAAGAAAGATAAAAAGTTTATTCAAAAAGTAATGGGACAATTAAAAGAGGGGAAAAAAGAATTATTCATTGTAAATGATAAACTAGGTACACCTACTTATACACACGATTTTGCAAAAAATATAAAATTCTTACTTTATCACGAATATTGGGGCTTATATAATATGGTATGTTCCGGTGCTACAGGTCGTTTTGAAGTTACAATAGAGCTTATTAAAATTCTAGGATTGGAAAACAAAATAAAAGTAACGCCTGTTTCTTCTGATCATTTTAAAAATATTTATCATGCCACAAGACCTGCTTCAGAGAGATTAATAAATAAAAAACTGGAGCTGAGGGGGATAAATATTATGCGTGACTGGAAGATATGTTTAAAAGATTATATTAATGATTATTACAAAAACTATCTAAAGGCATGACGCATTGAACAAAATAAATAAGAATGTCTTTTAGGGGAGTATGACTGAGGGATTACTTAAGAAGAGCAATTGGTAGATTTCCAGCTCATCCTCGAAAAGATATTGATTGCGTAATATCCGATACTAACTACTTAGTCATTTTTTTAACTTACCTGAAATGATAGAAAGGCCTACAGCATAAAAGGGCATTAAGGGAATCTTGTATCTGACTAATGTGCCAAAATTATAGGTTGAAACACCTACGGCAAAAGCAAATGAAATACTAAATACCATACAAAAGAGTACGCTTGGATCTCTTAATGCATTCATAAAACGAAATTTCATATAAATAATTAACCCTACAGTTACAACCAAAAGGCAAAGTGATTCAACAGCTGATATTAGCATCAAAACATTCTTTACTTCCCACAAATAAGGTCTGAATAAAGAGACGGTAATAGCCTGTGGAGCCAATAATAACATCGAACCGAGTGTTCCATCCAATTCCCCCAGCGAATATCCCGAACCGGCATCACGGCCTGTCCAATATCTAATATCATAAGCTGTTACTCGTGCAGTATTTGCGATGTTCTCAATCGAATATTTTGCATTATCTTCACCAACTTTGCTAATCGCAAAATATCCTGAAATAATTATCAATAGTAATGCAAACGGAACTAACATTAATCTAAGGAATACAATTCTAATTCTACTAAATCGATTGGCTACAATCCACATAATTATTGCTGGAAGATATGCCTGAAGTACAAATACTTTAATTTGAAAAATAGCATAAAGAGAGGCTAATAAAATCACGACATATAGTAGTCTGATACGTTTTTTAAAAAATAGAATGTAAAATAAATAGGTGGCAATACCTAAACAACCCGTAACTATCGTATCTTTTAATACACCACTTCCCCAGAAGAAAACAGAAGGGATGAAAAAAGAGGCAATGGCAAGACCAAAATAAGATTGAGGATATTGCTTATAAAAAGTTAAAAAAAACATCCATGCGCCTACAAAACTAAAAATCGAAAACAGTATAGCTGTACCGCAATAAGAAGAAAAAGTAATTAGATCAAAAAAAGCTGCTATACGGATAATAAAAAAGGATGGTGGATCAGTAAAAAAAGGAATCTTGCTTGAATATTGATAGTAACTCCCGAATTTTCCGCTTGAAAACATTAAACCCAAGCCTTTTTCTGGTGAGTCCATAAATGCTTCCCATATATGCCTACTCCCATGGGTGTGGAAATTAAATGTATCTCCTCCATCATAGTAGAACTGATAAATAAATCCCAGCGCAAGGGCCCCTATAATCTTTACCGTTAATGCTGGAAGAAAATACTTGCGATTAATCTCATCGGTTACATAGGGCCTTACCTTAAAGGCAACTAGGTAAACCAAAATGATGATGATAGGAGTGACTATGAAATCTCTTAGTTCCACATTATCAAGTAAAATTCTAGATTAAGCATGTTCGAGTTTGGAAATTAAACTTACACTAAGCATTTTTTTTTAACCAGACACATAACTGCATCCCTTGCTTAGTTAACTGCATATACGGTACCAGTAGAATATCCAATATCTTGGGCATGTAGGTTGCACAAACATAATACTCAACATGCATAATGTCATATTGATTTCTATTTGCATTTTGCTCAAAGGACTTAAGGGAAAACTCGTAAAGATGGAAGGGCTCGTGCATGGGGCTAATGTTTGAAACATAGTCTAGACCATAGATTCGATAATATAAGTTCACAATTTTACTTATTAGCCAATCAGAGGAAGGGACTTCAACATGCATTATACCATTTGGTTTTAACCAGCTCATGGCCTTTTTTATTGCCTCTGAGGGATCGTACAAATGTTCGAGTACAGCCCCAAACGTAATAAAATCAAATTGATTAAAGGGGTATTCAACTTTTTCAATCGAAGTCAGTTTAAGCCTTTCAGGACTGATATTCATTTTCTCTATGGCCCTGGAGTAGAATGATTCGGAGGGTTCGAAACCGTACGTTTCAAAGCCTGCATTTGTCAAGGCAATCATGCATTTCCCCAAGCCTGCACCAATATCCAGCGCTTTATCTCCTTTGTTAAAATTATAAAGCCCCTTCACAGTGCTTATTTCTGTTTTAAAATAGTCCGGGTCTATGGTAAAATAGTCCTCCTTCCAATATTCTTCGGGAGGAACACCATAGTGATCTTGAATACTATCAGGAATAGGCTGTGGGTTTGAGTAAACAAGGCCACAACCATTACATTTCATAATCGTTGTGGTAATCCCAATCTTATTCCTAGGATTTTTACCCTGAGAGCGATTCATTCGTTTACCAAGTATCCTATGAGTGGACACAGGTGAGCTACACATATTACAATTGTCAATACCCCTAAATGCATATTGAATTGGCGGTTTTAAATCCATAGTAATTGCATTCCGATTTATTGAACAAAAGAATGCCTCATTTTATTCTCAATCCCCCCTCTCCAATTCCTTCAACCTTCTCTTAGCATCTTTAAAGGCTTCATTCTTGCGGTCAGCCTTTTTCTTCACATCGGTGAAGTATCTTTTTGCTTCGGCTTTGTTGCCTTGCTTTTCAGCTATCTCACCTAGTTCAATCAATGAGAAAAGGTAATACCCAGATTCAGTAGCGCCCACGTCTTCAGCATATTTCACCGCCAAAAGATAATACTTCTTTGCTTCATCTAAGTTTCTTCGGCCTCCATTCAATTGTCCCAAAAAGAAAGCAGCATAGCGACCGCTGGTAGCTTCATAGCCTACCTTACCGCTATCAATGCGCGCGAGAATTTCTTTAGAAGCTTTTTCCATCTCGGCATGCATACCCTTGCTATAGAGCATTCGCGCATAATACCGGTGAAAGTAGGGATTATCCGGATAGGTCTGGTGTAGGTACTCCGCCAATTGATAAGCTCTGGGCTGATCATTCTCATAACTATTAGCGATGCGCATCAGCCACACCATCGCCTCGGTGCGGGTATAGAAAGCATTGTAGGAAACTTCTTTTAATTGTTGAAGTCCAAGTTGTTTATCACCTTTTGGAAAAAACCACAGGACAGGCTTTAGGGCCGGGTAATTTTCGGGTACCCAAACAGAAAAATAATTATAGAGCGCATCCCCGAATAATAATTCAGGGCTGAGATAATTTTTCTCCTTACACTCTTCCAAATAATTCAATGCTGTTTTACCAACGGAGGCTGCTTTGCGCCAATTCTTCCGCTCCTCATCAGCATAGAGCCGACCTTTAAATCCATACGCTGCCGATAAAAAAAAGGCTGCCTCCAATTTATATTCTGGATATTTCTTGTGCAGGTTCTCCGCCACCAGAATCGTACTATCCATGTATGCCAAAAAACGATCATCGTATTGAGTGTCTCTCGTGTTCGGGACTATTTTCCACCACTCACTAAGACCTAGTAAAAAATACGGAAGGGGATGCCAGGCATACTTTTGCTTAAACCACCGGAACTGTTGTTCGGCTTTCTCAAACTTAAAATTGTACATGTCGTTCAAGGCCATGGTAGACTCCAGTTGCACCGTAACGCTTGAGATCAAAATGATGGTAGTATCTTTCTTTGCCTGTGCGGATAGCTTAATGATACTCGAGAAAATAACAACCAACAGGAGGAAGAACTTTCGTAGGGAGATTGTAGCTTGAGCGATGGAAGTCACAGAATTCATAAAAATCAGCACGAAATAAGCATAAAAAGACTTTACCACCTAAACAGCGGATTCAGTAATCAATGAAAACGATAGAAGATACAAATTCGTTATTCGCAGCTGACAAGAAAATGACTTTTCTTCTGCTGTGCCTGTCCACTTTTCTGTTGCTCTATGTCAAGAAGACTTTTATCGAAAACGAAACGGCCGCGTTTGAGTTTCTGGAAGATCGGCCCGAAGGTGGCATTCTCCAATTAGTCAGTTTGCTACAGTTCTTTTCAATCCCGCTAATTTACCTGTGGAAGTTTACAGTGATCGCTTTCGTTGTCTGGGTAGGCTGCTTTCTGTTTGGGTACAGGGTCACCTACAGTCAGTGCTGGGGGTTGGTCATTGTCTGCGAGTTTATCTTCCTGGTTCCTGAACTTTTGAAAATTGGCTGGTTCTTATTTATTGAAACGGACCCACGTCTGGCTGATATCAGAGCGTTTTACCCTTTCTCACTCATGAACCTTTTTGACTACACCACAATTGACAAGCGCTATGTGTACTCGCTTAAGGCATTAAACATCTTCGAAATCGGGTATTGCTTTTTGCTCGTGTCAGGCGTCCATTTTTTTGCCCGAAAGCAAAAGAAAACTGCCTGGATTATCGTTTTAAGCTCCTATGTTCTGATTTTTTTGCTCTGGCTCGCATTTTACATTATCGTCTATAAATAAGCGGGTGGTTGACTATCGATTATTCCTTATTTTCGCCCTTTAATTTTGATTAAAATCTTTGATTCAATGAATTTCCAGAAGACAAATAACATGGCCGGTTGGCTAAGTTTTGGAATTGCCCTCATTACCTATTGGCTCACGTTTGAGGAAACTGCCAGCTATTGGGATTGCGGGGAGTTTATTGCCGTAGCCTACAAGCTTGAAGTATCTCACCCACCCGGAGCTCCTCTTTTCATGTTACTCGGCCGACTATTTTCATTTCTGGCGCTGGGAGATGTAACGAAAGTTGCGTATTGGATCAATTTCTTGAGCGTATTGTCCAGTGCTTTTACTATTCTCTTCCTTTTTTGGTCCATTACCCTTTTTGGAAGAAAAATAATGGGCATTAAAAAAGATGCCGACTTGTCAAAAGGACAAATCTGGGTGCTGATGGGTGCAGGTTTAATTGGTGCACTCTCTTATACTTTTTCTGATTCGTTCTGGTTCTCCGCGGTAGAAGCTGAAGTGTATGCTATGTCATCTTTCTTTACCGCTTTTGTGGTATGGGCTATTTTGAAATGGGATGTCATTGATGATGAAAGCAGCGCCAATCGTTGGCTCATTTTTACGGCCTACATGGTCGGACTTTCCATTGGCGTTCACTTGCTCAATCTAGTAGCATTACCCGCATTAGGCCTTATTTACTATTTCAAAAAATACAAAACCACTCAATGGGGAATTGTTGCCACGTTGGCGATCAGTGTTGGGCTGGTTTTATTTATCAATGATTTGATTATCCCCGGCTTACCAACGTTGGCCGGAAACTTCGAAGTATTCTTCATTAATACATTAGGCCTGCCTTTTGGCTCGGGTGTAATTATCTTTTGCTTAATGTTGATCGCAGTTCTGGTGTTTGGAATTCGATACAGCCATCAAAAAGAAAAGTCGCTGTTGAATACTTTCCTGCTATCTACCACTTTCATCATCATCGGCTATTGTTCTTATGCTACCATTGTAATTCGTTCCAACTTTGACACACCGATTAATGAAAACGCGCCAAAAGATGTCATGAGTTTTGTTCGCTACCTCAAGCGAGAACAGTATGGAAGTCGCCCACTTTTGAAAGGTCCTTATTTTACGTCACAGATTACCAGCATCGACTACGGAGCCCCGGTCTATACCAAAGGCAAAACCAAATACGAAATCACTGATCGAAAATTCACTTATGGATACGATCCGGGTGAAGAAACGCTGCTGCCGCGCGCCTGGAGCCCCGAGTATGCTGAGTCGTACAGAAGGATCATAGGATTAAAAGAAGGCGAGCGTCCAACCTTCGGACAGAACCTTTATTATATGTTCAGGCATCAGATAGGCACCATGTACATGCGTTACTTCATGTGGAATTATGCCGGACGTGAATGCGATGAGCAGGGCTCAGACTGGCTTGGGCCCAATGGCTGGTTTGAAAAAGTGCCAGATGCCATCGCTATGAATAAAGGGCGTAATAATTATTTTATGATTCCGTTTGTATTGGGACTCATTGGGATGTTTTACCAGTTCCTCAAAGACACCAAAAATTTCTCGGTCGTAGCGCTGCTCTTCGTCATGCTGGGTGTCGCCATTGTTGTGTACTTGAACTCTCCACCGGATGAACCTCGCGAGCGGGATTATATTTATTCAGGATCAACCTATGCATTTGCTTTTTGGATTGGCTTTGCCGTCATCGCCATAGCTGAATTTTTCAATCGCTATTTAAAAAATCTTAAGACCTCCACAATTGCCGCCACCGGAATTTGTCTTATCGCGCCTGCCTTAATGGCATTTCAGGGATGGGACGATCACAATCGCTCTGACCGTTTTTTCTCGGTGGACTCTGGCAAAAACTATCTTAACTCCTGTGCCCCCAACTCCATTCTATTCACAGGTGGAGACAATGACACTTTTATGCTCTGGTATGCACAGGAAGTGGAAGGTGTTCGCACTGATGTACGGGTTGTTGTACTGAGTTATTTCAATACGGATTGGTATATCGACCAAACCATGAGAAAGGCTTATGAATCAGAGCCGTTTTCTTATACACTTACCTTGAAGGATTATCAGCAAGGCGGGCCTAACGATTACCTCCGTTACTATGACAGAAAAATCAAAAGTATTGATGCTAAGCAATACGTTGGATTGTTGTCCAAGAATTATCCGCAATTGCGCAATGAAGATGCTAACATCGTTCCAAGCCGGATGTTTACCCTTGATGTGAACAAAGAGGAAGTCCTCAGAAAAGGAATCATTCCCAAAGGAATGGACAGTCTGGTGGTAGATAGGATGCAGTTCAAATTATTAAAAGGAGGCTTGGAGAAAAAAGATCTCGCCATTCTGGATTTAATCGTCACTAACAATTGGGAACGCCCTATCTATTTTAACAATACATCCCTCGCTCAGATCAACCTTGATTTAAGTGACTATGTAGTACTGGAAGGAAATGCTTACCGCTTACTACCCATTAAAAAACCCAATCGTGAGAAAGATTTTGTTAACACGGAAGTTGCTTTTGATAATGTGATCAACAAGTTTCAGTACCGGGGCCTGGACAATGAAAAGCTTTACTACAATGATGATTACAAAGGATTCATTCTCAACCATCGGAGCAGTTTGAATTCTATTGCAGAGGCTCTTATTGAAGAGTATGAGGCAACACAAAACACTACAACCGAAACGATCAGTACCGAAGGTGCTCCGGAAAACAAAATGGAAAAAGCACGCAAGGTGCTACTCTTCTCATTAGAAAAGATGCCAGATAAAGTAGTTGCCATGGATCAAACAGGGCCCTCCATGGTTGGGCTGTTATTCCGCGTTGGCGAAAAAGAGAAAGCAATAGCGTTGGCCACCACAGCAGGAAACCGTGCCAATGACGTGGCTTCGTATATCATTCAACATGGTGGTGGCCTTAGCCGCGACCTGCGCCTAAACCTTTTTGTATTGGGTGAGCTTTATCAAATCCTCTATGAAAACGGAGAGAGCGATTTAGGCAAAAAATTCGAAGAGATGTACGAAAAACATTTGGCCGATTTGCAGATAGGAAGAGGTGGTAACTAACTAATCTTTCGACTAGGTGTCAGACGCCTTATTGATTTCTAACAGTGAAGTGTTTCCACTTCACTGTTATTTTTTTACCCTGAGGTATAAATCAAGTGCTCCTTCAGCTTTATTGGTCACCAAATAATCTTCATGCTTTATGCTCATCACCAATTCATCGGACGCATTTTTGAGTTTATTGCGGTTCCATCGGTTAAGCAATTCATAAGGAAACTTCAGGATTCCGGCCGGCAACTTGTGCTGCAAATCCAAAAAATCCCATTTCATAATACGGCCCACTGATTTTTTATTACGGTCATAGTATTTCATGATTTTTTCATTACCTCCAATGCCCCTCATCTCCACTTCTTGAAAAAATTCCTGGGCCAGTGAGGTAAGTTCTTCAGCTGTGTACTCACGCACATGCCACGGATTCCGTGATAAAGACATGGGCCGATTGGGGGTTGTCAGAAAGGCCTCTCCTCCCGGTTTTAACACACGGTGTATTTCCTTCAGGAATAGCCGGTCATTGTCGATGTGCTCAATCACCTGGAAACTAAATACCCTGTCAAAGGAATTATCTTGCAGATCAGTAAAGGGCGGAATATTGCCACTGATGAATTTACCTTGTGGATACTTTTTCCTTAACGAAACAATTATGGGTTCAATCTTATCGAGTGCGGTGTAGCTTTTAGCCTTGGGGAGCATCAGATCAATTCCCCTACCCTCACCACAGCCCACCTCCAGCACATCTCCCAGCACATGATCTTCCGCCAAAACATATGCCTTTAACAGCCTTTGATGAATAGGATTATCTGAAGGAATGCTTTCTGATGTAATTTCGGTAGTGAAAACCTGGCTCATGAATAATTTTGTAGGGCAAAAATAAAGTAATCCGTTAGATTTAACGTTGTAAGTAGAACTGAAACGATGAAGTTAAAGATCCTCATAGTTACTATCCTTGGGTTTAATGCTGCCGGCTTTGCGCAATCCATCGCAAGCCTTAACTTCAATTATATCTACAATCCGAATCACGAGGTAATCCTCGGAATGAAGGTTGTCAAAGGCAAGCAACAGGTAACTGTATATTTCGAATTTCAGTCAAATAGCCTCCAATACCCTTTAGAAACCTATGATTTGACCTGGGAGAGACGTGAATCTTACACCATAAAAGAGGGTGCACCCCTTGAACAAAAGGAAGAAAGTATCTCTTCTTCCGACTCATCAAAGATTCTAGGGAAATTTACTTTTCCGATACCCCAAAAACAATGGATACTTCTCGCAAAGGTGACCAACTCTGCCACCATGAAAAGCTGGAGTTTTTTCCAATCTATTGAACCCAAGTATCCGGTCAATGGATTTGTTGAGGATAAGAATGGGTTCGTTTCCAAACCCTATCTCCACGCACATAATGTCTACACTATTATGGGAAGTGGTAAACCATTACATGTCGATTTTTATAAAACCAATTTTCCCATCTCCTCACCACCCTTCGCTGAAAAGGAGGCAAAAGCCGATCGGTTCATGTTCCCTGATTCAACATTTATTGCAGCGTCAGGTCAAAAGATTTCAATTAATCGGGAAGGGCTTTATCTGGTGCAAGAAGATACCACGGTGGCAGAAGGATTTGCCTTTCGCGCGGTGAATGGTGTATTTCCAAAATTTACGAAAGTGGAAGACCTGGTGGCTCCCCTAATTTTTGTCTGCACCAAAGCTGAACATGAAGAGCTGATGGCTGCCAAAGGAGACAAAACAAAATTTGATAAAGTAATTCTGGATATTACCAGGGATAGAGAACGCGCTAAAAATTTTATGCGAAGTTACTTCCGCAGGGTAGAGCTTACCAATCTTTATTTCAGCTCCTACAAGGAAGGATGGAAGACCGATCGTGGAATGATCTTTCTCATCTTTGGCCTCCCCGATGAAGTAAGTCGCAATGGTCAAAACGAAGTGTGGTACTATAAGAATTATCGCACTCGCTTTACGTTTGTCAGGACAGGAAGCATCTATGACCCTTCTCAGTTTACACTCATTCGAAACACAAACTATATGGAGACGTGGTTCAACACCATTGACCTGTGGCGCAAGAGCAGGTTTTAAAAAACTTACAATTGACAATTCAAAGCAAACAATTGACAATTGTAGTTTGTCAATTGTCAACTTACTCTACTACCTTGTGCCGATGGAGAAAAAAGACATGATTTTTGGTACCCGGGCTGTGATGGAGGCTATTAAAGCCACTCGGGAAGTTGAGAAAATCTATATTCAGGCCGGACTTAATAATGATCTGATAAAAGAACTCATTAATGCCGCCAAGGTCGGTGGAGTGCCCTTCTCTTTCATCCCACAACAAAAATTAAATAGCCTTTCAACAAAAAATCATCAGGGCGTTATTTGCCTGCTATCGGCAGTGGAGTACGCCTCACTGGAAAACCTGATTGACAAAGCCTTTAGCGAAGGAAGAGAGCCTTTCTTTTTAATCCTGGACAGGGTGACGGATGTACGCAACTTTGGAGCCATGGCGCGCACGGCAGATTGTGCCGGCCTGGACGGAATTATTATTGAAGAAAAAGGAAATGCCCCCATTACAGGCGATGCCGTTAAAACTTCTGCCGGGGCGCTCAATCACTTGCCTGTGTGCCGTGTTAAAGATTTGAGAAAGACATTTCAGCTCCTGCATGACAGCGGAATCCAAATTATTGCCTGCACTGAAAAAGCAGAGAAAACAATCTATGAAGTAGATTTAAAACTCCCAACGGCTCTGGTACTGGGCTCTGAAGAAGATGGTATTTCTGATGAGCTGTTGCGCAAGGCTGACGCGCTGGCAAAAATTCCCATGAAAGGAAAGATAAGTTCACTGAACGTATCGGTAGCGGCAGGAGTAGCTATTTATGAAGTAGTGCGGCAAAAGAATTATAGTATCTGAATAATTTCTCTATAAAAACTCATTTCCATTTGACTTGGCTTTGAGGTCATTGACAAACCTGCGAAACAATTCTTCCTTGTCTTTTTCACACACGATGACCACATTGTCAAAGGCACCTACGAGGTAACCGTTCAGGCCCTGAACTACAATCAGCTTTCCAGCCTCGCTTTTAATTACTGAATTCCTGGTATCGTAGAGCAAAGCATCGGCAGTTACGGCATTGTTATGATCATCTTTCGGGGAAAGCTCGTGCAGGGATGCCCATGATCCTAAATCGCTCCAGGCAAAATTGCTAAGCCAAACGTAAACGTTATCCGCCTTCTCCATAATCGCATAATCGATGGAGATACTTTTGCATTGAGCATAAGCGGCCTCAATCCCTGTTTTCTCTTCTTTCGTATAAAGTTTAGGTGCCAGTTCATCAAACACATCCGCCATTTCAGGTAAATGCTTGGCAAATGATTTTAAAATTGCCTGAACTCCCCAAATGAATATACCTGCGTTCCACACAAAATCACCGCTCTCTAAAAATTTCTTTGCCAGGGCCAGCTCTGGCTTTTCCGTAAACGTTTTTACTTTCTTTAATGGGTTCTTACTTTCCAGGTATTGTATATATCCGTATCCGGTCTCCGGCCGCGAAGGCTTAATCCCTAAGGTGATTAGTTTATCCTGGCTTTTTGCCTGATCAGCTGCTTTTTTAATGGTGTTTTGAAAATCTTCCTCATTCAAAATCAAATGATCAGCAGGACTAACCACTACAACGGCTTCGCTATTTTGCCTCGCAATCTTATGGCATGCATAAGCAATACAAGGAGCCGTATTTTTCCGCATGGGTTCTGTGAGTAGCTGATTATCTGAAATCCCGGGAATTTGTTCTTTGGTTAGTTTTTCGTGCTCTTCATGAATTACTATAAAAATGTTTTCCTGCGGGCACAATGGCAAAAACCTTTCATAGGTCGACTGCAGTAATGTTTTACCTGTGCCTAGCACATCCAAAAACTGTTTCGGTCTTGAGTTCCTGCTGTAGGGCCAAAATCGGGTACCCACACCGCCCGCCATGAGCACGATATATAAGTTTTTATTCATTTGATTATTTCAATGAGAGTCCACAATGAAAGGAGTCTAGACAATTCCTTCTTTTAATAAATCGTGCAGGTGAATAAAACCCACCACTTTTTCACCTTCTTTCACCACCAGTTGTGTGATGTTATTTTGTTGCATGACTTGCAATGCTTTTACAGCAAACTCGTCCCGCTCAATTGACTTGGGAGTTTTGGTCATAATCTCACCCGCTTTTACCGTGGTGAGGTTAACTTCCTTCTGAAGCATTCTCCTCAAATCACCATCGGTAATAATACCTAGCAAATTTTGATGACTATCCGTAACAGCCGTTGCCCCCAATCGTTTCGAAGAGATTTCCAGAATTACATCCTTTAACGGAGTATCCAATTTAACGATCGGTAAATCATGTTGGACAAAGACATCCTGTACTTTCAGGTAAAGTTGCTTGCCAAGGGCACCGCCAGGATGAAATTGTGCAAAATCCTCACTCGTGAAATTTCTAAGCTCCAGAAGGCACACCGCAAGGGCATCGCCAAGGGCCAGATGAGCCGTAGTGCTGGTGGTTGGCGCCAGATTATTTGGACAAGCTTCTTCTCCAACGGTTGCATTCAAGATAAAGTCTGCCTGTTGAGCAAGGTAGGAACTGGTATTGCTCACTAAAGCAACAAGTTTGGAGCCTCTTCGTTTCAGAAGCGGTACGAGAACTTTAATTTCAGGAGTGTTGCCACTTTTGGAAATGCAGATAACGATATCATCATTTTGAATCATGCCCAGATCACCATGAATGGCATCTGCAGCATGCATAAAAAGGGAAGGTGTTCCGGTGGAGTTGAGAGTGGCTACGATCTTATTGGCGATAATGGCACTTTTACCAATTCCGGTAACAACCACACGGCCTTTTGATTGTAAAATTTCCTTCACGCAGGCCTCGAAATCGTTATCAATGTAATTGGCAAGATTTCCAACCGCCTGAGATTCATTTAATAGTACCTCTTTGGCGATTTTTTGGATATTTTTTACTATATTCAATGCTCTTTCAGGTTTTGTGAGAAGGGAAATTGCAAAGATAGATAATTCAGGATTTTATTTTGTTTAGTATGATAGTGGCAGAAGAAAGTGATATTTTAAAAGCTAGGCTCAAAGAGTTTTTCGGGTATACCCAATTCAGGGGGAATCAGGAGATTGTAATCAAAAACATCCTTAGTGGCAAGAACACTTTTGTGATCATGCCTACCGGGGCCGGTAAATCGTTGTGTTACCAATTACCTGCGATGATTAAAGATGGCCTTGCCATCATCATCTCACCGTTGATTGCCCTGATGAAAAATCAGGTGGATCAAATGAATGCATATGGCATTAATGCACGTTTTCTCAATTCGACCTTAAGCAAAGGCGAAATAACCCGCCTCAAAAAGGATTGTCTGGCGGGAGTGGTTAAAATGCTCTATGTAGCTCCGGAATCTCTCAACAAAGAGGAAAACATTTTATTCCTTCAAAAAGCCAATGTGGCCTTTGTGGCCATTGATGAAGCTCACTGTATTTCCGAATGGGGCCATGATTTTCGCCCGGAATACCGGAAGATCAAGACGATGATTGGACAACTGGGAGATATGCCAGTCATTGCGCTCACCGCAACGGCTACTCCCAAGGTGCAACTTGATATTCAGAAGAATTTACAGATGGAAGAGGCGGATGTTTTTATTTCTTCCTTCAACCGAAAAAATCTTTATTATGAAGTAAGACCCAAAAAAGAAACCAAGAAACAGCTCATCGGTTTTCTCAAGAATAACAAAGGCAAATCCGGAGTTATCTATTGCCTTAGCCGCAAGAAAGTAGAAGAGGTAGCGCAACTTCTCAATGTCAATGGGTTCAAAGCGGCTCCTTACCATGCCGGATTAGATCCTGATGTTCGTGTTAAAAACCAGGATGATTTTCTTAACGAAGAGACGGATATTATTGTGGCTACAATTGCTTTTGGAATGGGGATTGACAAGCCGGACGTGCGATTTGTTATTCACTATGATGTGCCTAAATCGCTGGAGGGATACTATCAGGAGACGGGACGCTCTGGCCGTGATGGACTGGAAGGTCATTGTCTTATGTTCTATAGTCACAATGATTTGAATAAACTGGAGAAATTTAATAAAGATAAGTCGGTGCAAGAGCGTGAGAACGCAAGAGTGCTTTTGCAAGAGATGGAATACTATGCTGAGTCACCCGTATGTCGCAGACGACAATTGCTTCATTACTTCGGTGAAGAATACAAACAGGACAACTGTGGCATGTGCGATAACTGCGTGCATCCTCGTGAACGATTTGATGGAACAGAATCCGTAAAATTAGTTCTTACTTCAGTAAAACAGACCAATGAACGTTTTGGTCTTATCCATTTAGTTAATGTAATCCGTGGTGTGGAAGACGAGTATGTGAAGAGCTATGGTCATTTTGACCTTGCCGTATATGGTAAAGGAGCTGACGAGAGTGAAGATTTTTGGAAATCAGTAATCCGTCAAACCCTGATCTACCAGTACCTGGAGAAAGACATCGAAAATATTGGCGTGCTTAAAATCACAGAGAAGGGCAAAAAGTTTATGACGAAACCCCATGCTATTGAGCTGGCTCGCGATCATGACTTTACTACAGCCGTAGAAGATGAAGAGGTAATGGATCGTGTGCCGATCAACACTAAGGCATACGATGAGAAGCTTTTTGACATGTTGAAGACCTTGCGTAAGCAAGTGGCCAAGGCAAAAGATCTTCCACCTTATGTCATTTTCCAGGATCCTTCTCTTGAGGAGATGGCCACCACCTATCCTACTACCAAAGAAGAACTTGCTTCGGTGAATGGTGTGGGCATGGGTAAGGTAAATAAGTTTGGTGACCGGTTTTTGGAACTTATCCAGCAATATGTTGATGAAAATGATATTGAGACTGCGTCAGAAGTCGTAGTCAAATCTTCAGTCAATAAGTCAAAGATTAAAATCTTTATCATCCAGCAGGTTGATCGAAAAGTGGACTTGGATGAGATTGCTGAAACTAAAAATATGAGTTTTGCTGAGCTCTTGACAGAAATTGAAAACATCTGCTATTCCGGTACCAAACTCAATCTGGATTATTACATAGACGAGGCCATGGACGAAAGCAAGCAAGAACAACTCTATGAGTACTTCCTTAATTCGGAAACGGATAGCCTTGAAGATGCGATCAATGATGAGAACAATGCCGATTTTTCGGAAGATGATATTCGGTTGATGCGCGTAAAGTTCTTGAGCGAATACGCTAATTGATTCCTACCAGACCGGACTATTCACAAAAATACCATCTTAATTCTAAATAGAGAATCTCACTAAATGGACATAGGTGTCATGACACCTGTGAGGTGTCGGAGCCTTATTTTGTTCTATGCCAGGTATTACTTTAAGATAAAAAAAATATCTTAAAGTAATACTATTTGCTTATTTTTGTATCATGATTCCACGTGACATCTTTCTTTCCTTAACGGAACACCTCAGTCAAAAGCAGGTGACTGTCATTACGGGCATGCGCAGGGTAGGCAAAAGTACTGCGCTGAAATTTTTGCTCAGTCAGGTTGGACACAATAATAAATACTACCTGGATTGCGAGCGTATTGAGGTGCGGGCTCTCCTAAACCGACCCAATTATGAGAGCGTAGCCGAAGAACTACAGCTTCAAGGGCTGGATTTTTCCAAACCTTGTGTGATTGCCCTGGATGAAATTCAATTAGTAGAAAACCTTCCAAGCCTCGTCAAATATCTCTATGATACTTATGCAGTAAAATTTCTGGTAACCGGATCGAGTTCTTATTATTTGAAAAATCGTTTTACGGAGAGTCTGGCAGGTCGCAAACGAATCTTTGAAATGTTTCCGCTGAACTTCAGCGAATTTCTCAGATTTAAAAAAATTACAATTCGCAAGCCTGAAAGCTACGCATGGAAGCCTTATACTAAAGCCTGGTATGCCCGATGTCAAAATCTGTACGAAGAATTCATTTTGTTTGGAGGATTTCCGGAAGTTGTACTGGAAACTAAAAAAGATAATAAGAAAGAATTATTGAAAGATATTATCAACTCTTATGTAGAACTGGATATTAAACTCTTATCAGATTACTCAGCAAGCGAAGAACTTTATAAACTTGTTATTTTATTGGCAGCCCGTGCAGGAAATAAAATAGATTATACTAAAATTTCAAGCGTGGCCGGAATACACCGCCAAAAAGTAGCTGCTTATATGTATTTGTTGGAATATACCTACCTGATTTATCTTATCAAGCCTTATACCCAAAACCTTGACAAAGAAATATCACAACAACCTAAACTTTATTTTTCAGATACAGGCATTTTAAATGCACTTGCCGGTCCTCAACTATCCAGCGGCCAGCTTTTCGAAAATGCAATTGCCACCCAACTCTTTCCTCAGGGGGAGTTACGTTACTATCAAAAAAAAACCGGGCAGGAAATTGATTTCATTTTCAATGGTACTACTGCCATTGAAGTAAAAGAAACAGTAATACAGCAAGACCTGCAGGTTTTAAAGCAACGGGCTTCGGCCATCGCTTTTAAAAAAACAAGTCTGGTTAGTCGATATCCACCCCGTACAGGCTTTGAAGATTTTATGTGGGGGGGAAATATTTTTTAAATCATTTTTTACATTTCTCCACTTATCTTTGAAGATTAGATTCACATGAATATTTTAATTATTGGTAGCGGTGGCCGCGAACATGCTTTCGCATGGAAGATCAAGCAAAGCAAATATTGTGACAAACTTTTTGTCGCCCCTGGCAATGCTGGCACAGCTTCCGTTGCTGAGAATGTCTCTATGGCTATAGATGACTTTGCTGAGATCGGAGATTTCTGCCTACAGCAAAAAATTGAATTAGTTCTGGTTGGCCCTGAAGTCCCACTGGTAAAGGGCATTCGGGATTATTTTGAAAATGACCCTCAGTTAAAGTCAATTCTTTTAGTTGGCCCCGGAAAAGAAGGAGCTCAACTTGAAGGAAGCAAAGATTTTTCAAAGCAGTTTATGCTACGCAATGGAGTGCCTACGGCCAAAGCCAAAACTTTTTCCGCAACCGAGTTGATTCAATCTTTTAGTTACCTGGAAACCTGCACGCCTCCTATTGTATTAAAGGCGGATGGATTGGCTGCCGGAAAGGGTGTAATCATTTGTCAAAGTATAGAGGAAGCAAAAGAGGATCTCCGCGAAATGCTGGAGGGTAAAAAATTTGGTGAGGCGAGCGCAAAGGTATTGGTGGAAGAATTTCTTGACGGTATTGAACTTTCTGTTTTCGTACTCACCGATGGTGATGCGTATGTTATTCTTCCCGAGGCAAAAGATTACAAACGCATTGGTGATGGAGACACCGGGCCTAACACAGGAGGAATGGGTGCAGTTTCACCAGTCGTTTTTGCTGACGCAGCCTTTATGAACAAAGTAGAAGAGAAAGTAATCAAACCTACTATTGCCGGATTGAAAAAGGAAAACATTGCTTACAAAGGTTTTGTCTTTGTTGGTCTGATGAATGTAAAGGGCGAGCCTTACGTGATTGAATACAATGCACGGATGGGTGATCCTGAAACTGAAGCAGTGATGCCACGGATTAAAAGTGATTTTGTCGAACTTCTTGTCGCTGTTGCCAAGGGAGAACTTCACGGAAAATCAATTGAAACGCATTCCAATTACGCGATGACCGTTGTGATTGTTTCCGGTGGATATCCTGAAAATTATGAAAAGGGGAAAATAATTAACGGCCTTGATTCTAAAACCGAGGCGCTGGTTTTCCAGGCCGGCACCAAAAACTTTAAGTCAAAAATTGTGACTGATGGCGGAAGAGTGATGGCTGTGACGGGTCTTGGATCAACATTAAAAGAGGCTTCCCTAAGTGCATATCAAGCCGTATCTACCATTCGCTGGGAAGGTGCCTATTTCAGAAAAGATATTGGTGTAGATTTGCAGCGGATGGCAGATTCAATCTCAAATCGTAAATCATAAAATTTCTTCAGAAGATGGGCTGTGCTTGTGGAACAAAAAAAGGTGAAAAAGTAGGAGGATGTGATAATAACGGTGCCTGTGGCACAGGCGGCTGTAATAAAATGAACGTCTTTGACTGGCTGTCGAACATGAGTATGCCGGGTGAAGATAAATTTGATGTGGTGGAGGTTCGCTTCAAAGGAGGCCGAAAAGACTTTTACCGAAACACAGAACGATTATCATTAACAACAGGAGACCCTATCGTGGTGGAAGTTCCCAACGGCCATCATTTAGGATATGTATCGCTTCAGGGTGAGTTAGTAAGGCTACAGATGCAGAAGAAAAAAGTGGCCAATGATCATGAGATTAAAAAAATCTATCGTCTTGCACACCAGCGCGATTTAGAAAAGCACGAGGAAGTAAAAAAGAGAGAACTTCCCACCCTCTACCGAGGTCGCGAAATCATTAAGCAGTATCATTTAGGAATGAAACTTTCGGATGTAGAGTACCAGGCCGATAACACCAAAACGACTTTCTTTTATTCAGCCGAAGATCGTGTGGATTTTCGGGAACTTATAAAAGCATTAGCCGCTGAATTTAAAGTGCGCGTGGAGATGCGTCAAATAAGTTTACGTCAGGAAGCTGGCCGATTAGGGGGAATAGGTGTCTGCGGAAGAGAGCTTTGCTGTTCTACCTGGCTGGGGGATTTTAAGAATGTTGCCACCAGCGCAGCGCGCTATCAGAATTTATCCCTCAATCCAAGCAAACTTTCCGGTCAGTGCGGCCGATTGAAATGCTGCCTCAACTATGAATTGGAAACGTATATGGAAGCGCTGGAGCATATCCCTAAAGTGGAAGGTCCGCTTCTCACCGAACGCGGTGAAGCCACACTTCAGAAGACAGATATATTCAGAAAGATCATGTGGTTTGGTTTTCGTGAGGATAATACCTGGTACCCTATTAATGTTGCGCGCGTCAATGAAATCTTAAGCCTCAATCGCGAAGGAAAAAAACCTGCCAGTCTTAGCGAAGACCGCGCGATAGAAAAAGAATCTATTTCCTCACTGAATAGCGATCTCGAAAGCCTCGACAAAAAATTCAAAAGCAAACAAGGAGGTGGCAACAAGAAAAAGAGAAAAGGCGGTGGTCGTCCTGATAATCGAAATAGAGGAACCCGTCCTCCAAATCCACAGAATCCTTCCAATCCCAACAAGCCAAATAGACCAAATCGCCCTCGTCCTCAATGAGATTTGTTTTAGTACCTCTGCTCGCTATAGCCCTGATAAGCTGCGATAACAGCCGTGTTTATGAAGTCAACCACGACTTTAATGAACGTACCTGGAAAATTACCGAAGCACCAGAGTTTGAGTTCATCATCAAAGATCTCGGCAAGCGGTACAATATCTACTACAACGTCCGCAATTCACTCGACTATCCCTACGCCCGCCTTTTTGTAAATTATTCTTTACGTGACTCCACAGGAACGGAGCTAAGCAAGAAGATGGTCTCTGAATTTCTTTTTGATCAAAAAACAGGACAGCCTCTGGGGTCTAGCGGGCTAGGCGATGTTTATGATCATCGTTTCCCTTTACTGAAGGAATTTGAATTTAAACAACAGGGAAAATACAAGATAACGCTCGAGCAATTCATGAGAATGGATACTCTACCTGGAATTTTGGCAGTGGGTGCCCGGGTTGAAGTAGCTGAATCAGTTAAGTAAGCAATCATAAAAAAGTCCGCCCCAAATCGAGGCGGACTTAATATCTAAAGTAGTTTTATCTAAACCTTAGCTACTTCCAATTCATTTTTCTTATCCAGATCAATCACAAGTGGAGCTGCAATAAAGATTGAAGAGTACGTTCCAATAACGATACCGATCACCATCGCAAACGAAAATCCTCTTAGCACCTCGCCTCCAAAAAATAAAAGCACAATAACCACGATCACCGTAGTACCCGAAGTAATTAAAGTCCGACTAAGGGTATTATTGATGGCGCTATTAAATATTTTATTCCGATCATGACTGGCGCCAAAACCCATGTATTCGCGAATGCGGTCAAAAATAATTACGGTATCATTAATGGAGTAACCAATGATGGTAAGCACTGCCGCCACAAACACCTGATCGATTTCGAGGGAGAAGCCCAGCACGCGAGCAATGGCAAACGCAGAAAATGTAAACATTGTATCATGAATCAAGGCAACAATAGCTCCGGTGCTGTATTGCCATTTGCGGAAGCGAAAGAGAATGTAGAGAAAGATACCCACGATAGAAAATATTCCTGCCTCAAAGGCTGAGTCCTTGATATCATCCGCGATGGTCGCTCCCACTTTGGTGGAAGAGGAAATAGTAAAATGCTGATCATCTACTTTCCCATCATTCTCTGAATATTGTAAGCCGCTATATTTAGCCACACCTTGAATCAAGGCATTTTTCACCTTGTCATCGGCTACATCCGATTCATCGTCAGTGAGGTAAGAGGTAGTCACCTTCATTACATTGTTACTGCCAAAATTCTTTACTTCCGTGCCTGAATTTTCAAAACTAGCCGACATTGCACTTTTCATGGTCGTTGCATCTACCGGTTTGTTAAACGTAACCGTATAAGAACGACCACCTTTAAAGTCTACTCCCAAATTTAAACCCTGAATGGCAATCAAGATGATACCGATAAAGATTACAATAGAAGAAAATAAGTAAGCAAATTTCCGCTTGCCAATAAAATCAAAAGAAGAATGGCGATTGACTAACCCAGACAAAGGTGTAGTGAAACTTATCTTCGCTTCGTCCCCCTTTCGCACCATCCATTCAATAATCACACGCGACAGATACACTGCCGAGAAGAAAGAAGTGGCAATACCAATCATCAATACAATCGCAAAACCTTTAATAGGCCCCTGACCAAAAATAAACAGGAAGGCTGCCGTAAGGAAGGTAGTTACGTTGGAGTCGAAGATGGAAGAGAATGCACGCTTATATCCTTCTTGAATAGCTTCTCGAAGTTTTCGACCTTGTTCCATTTCCTCTTTTATCCTTTCATAAATAAGTACGTTGGCATCCACCGCCATACCCATGGTAAGAATTATACCGGCAATACCCGGCAACGTCAAAGCCGCACCAATCGTTGGCTGCGCCAAAATACCAAGGATAAAGAAAATATTGAAGAGCAACGCCAAGTTGGCTACCCAACCACCTTTTGAATAGTAGGCGACCATAAAAATTACAACAAGCCCCAAGCCACAGGCCATAGAAATAAAGCCCTGCTGCTTGGCTACATCTCCGAGAGATGCCCCGATGATAGCCTCCTCCACAATTCGCGTAGGTGCGGGAAGAGATCCGGCCTTGAGCACGTTCGCTAAATCTTTTGCTTCATCATTGGTAAAGTTTCCGGTGATCTGAGAGTTCCCGTTTGGAATTTCACCCTGAACAGTAGGTGCCGTGTAAACATATTTATCAAGTACTATAGCAATTCTTCCTTGAGGTTGTTTCGCGGCTGCTGTTGCCGTAATTTTTGCCCAGGCCCTTGAGCCCGCAGCATTCATGGTCATACTTACAGCAGGTCTTGCAAACTGGTCAAAATCAAGGCGCGCATCATTGATTACTTCACCAGAAAGTAATGCTTTACCATTTCGACCAAGGTTAATGAAGTTGAGCTGGATATCTTCTACCCCAGGTGTTTGATTGGCATCGGGCTTTACATCCCATAAGAAACCAATTGTTCTCGGGAGCATCGCTTGAACATCTTGCCGCTTAAATATTTTATTAATCTCTGCAGTATCTTTAGTTTGATATAAGAATGGTATCTGCTGGTTACTTAGTGAAAACAAGGGAGAAAGGGTAGCATTGGTAAGCGAATCTAAAGTTCCTCCTGTGCTATCAGTAGCTTTGCTCAGTTCTTTCTCCAACGCTGTTTTGGTTGTATCCGCTGCCTCTTTCGAAAGGTCTTTTGCGAGATCATTCTCTGTTGCATTGGTGTCATTGAGTTCGGCAGGCTTAACGGAATTGCGCTCCTTCACCAGCATTTGGTTGATCGCAAACAATGACTGATTTAATTGAGGATCGTTGCCTTCTACTATTTCCCAAAACTCCAATCGCGCCACACCCTGCAAAAGCTTCCTTACACGCTGCGGATTGTCTGCTCCTGGAATCTCAATTTGAATTCTTCCCGTTCCCTGCAAGCGTTGAATATTCGGCTGTGAGGTACCAAACTGATCGATACGGGTCTTAAGAATTGTAAATGAACGATCAATAGCACTTTCAATCTCTGTATTCAAGAATTTCATGACTGCTGCATCATTGTCTGAAAGGCTCACACGTCCTTTATTAGAAGCTGACGCAAATAACGATGCAAGGTTCTTACCCGGATTGGCATCTTTGAAGGCTTTATAAAAAAGCGCGCTGAAATTTTCCTGACTCGTCTTCTGCAGTTCGCGTGCCTTTTGTAAGGCTGCGATAAAAGCAGGGTCCTGGTTATTATCACTCAAGCCGCGAATGATATCAGCCGGTGATACTTCCAATACCACGTGCATCCCACCTTGCAAGTCAAGGCCCAGACTGAGTTCATTGTCCTTTACTTCTTTATAGGTATACTCTTTCCAGAATAAATCGTACACCGGTTTGTTCCAGAGCGAGTCGAGGTAATTTTGCTTTTTGCCCAGATTGACCGAACCGTTTTTATCAGTGGCATATTGAATAGCATCTTTTTGTATTCCCTGCGACACAAAGGTGAACGATAGGTAAAACAAACAGAGCGCACTGATCACAATTGTCAATACAACAACTAATCCTTTGTTCTGCATAATTTTAAAAATTGAAGATTAAATAATTACAAGTGAAATAAAAATTGAGGTGACGGGATTAAGAATTCAATCCTGTCAGAAAAAATAAATACTAAGGCACTAAGGCGCGTTGGGGGAAATAAGGGTCTTCAATAAAATCCTGTAATAGGACACAAGGATTTTAGTGGCAAAGGGTAATGCGGTTTGCTCTTGATCTTCAGAAACAGTACTCTTTACCAACGTGGGGACATTATCTTCCAATTGAATGGCGCTGCCTCCGGGCACAGCATCGGCTGGTGCACTAATGATAACCTCATTTTGACCTTGATCAGCGGATTGTTCGGTCTTTACTTTTTTAAGATTGTCCTGAGCTTGTTGATAAAAAGATTGCGAAAGCAAAATCACCACCGCAGCTAGCACCCCGGCAACAATTGTAAAACCTTTAGAAAAAGCTCTGCTTTGCATTGAATCCCACTAGAGGGATACAAAAATATCAATTTGAACTCAATATCCAACTGGAGAAAAGGGCAGTCAGGTAATCGGTGGCAGGTATACTGAATAACATTATGCTAATTTCGTCTTAAGGAAGCTCACTAACACACCAAGGGCTGTTGTTGAATTGCCATTATTGGGAATGACTAGATCTGCTTTATGGATGAGAGGCGAGATCAAGGTTTCGTAGACAGGCATCGCGTGGTTTTCATATTGATAGAGCACTGCATCAATATCATAGCCTCTCTCTATTTTATCCCGCTTGATTCTTCGACTAAGTTTCAGGTGATCTTTGGCTTCAACAAAGATTTTCAAATCGAGTAGCTTCTCTATCTCTTCAAAGTACTGCACAAACAGTCCTTCCACCACGAGTATTGGTGCCGCCTTAAATTCAAGCATCTTCGGCTTAGCGTGAGGATTGTTAAAGGTGTGTTCCTTCTTAAGAACATTCTGCCCACCAATTAATTTTAGTATGTCGGCATGAAAAGTCTCCCGATCTATTGAACTGGGAAGATCAAAATTCTCAACACCATTTTCATCAATTGTTTGTTGCTCAATTGGCTTGTAGTAATTGTCCTGTGAGATGAGACAAATCTCTTCCGGTTTAAATTTAGAGGCCAACCCTTGCAAAAAAAAGTCTTGCCCGATCCGCTGCCACCTGTTATTCCTATTGTAAAGGGTTTACTCATAGCATTCCAACTTCAAGATACCAGATTCTGGATTTCAATTCTTATCTAAGAAGTCCACCAGCTTTTGTACCGCCCTGGCACGATGGCTGATCGTATTCTTTTCTTCCATACCCATTTCAGCCAACGTTTTTGAGAATCCCTCCGGTCGAAAAATCGGATCATAGCCAAAGCCTCCGTGGCCTCTGCGAACAGATTGTATTGTCCCTTTCAATATACCCTCAAATTGATGGCTACCCTCGGAGTTTATTAAAGTAATTACAGCTCTAAATTGGGCATTACGGTTTGATTTGCCTTCCAGATTCCTGATTAACAAATTCATATTTTCGTCATGACTTCGTTGTGGCCCCGCATACCGTGCGGAGTAAACCCCAGGGGCCCCACCTAACACTTCTACTTCAAGACCTGAATCATCCGCAAAGCAGGGCACCTGATAGTTCTTGAAAACATATTCAGCTTTTTGCAAAGAATTGCCTTCGAGTGTGTCTTGATCTTCTGCCAATTCCTCGTGGCATCCAATATCTTTTAAACTTAGAATTTGAAACTTATCTCCCACCAAGGCTTGAATCTCTTCAAGCTTATGCTCGTTGTTGGTAGCAAAACAAAGATTCATTGTTTAACTGATTCTATTTTACATCAATTAGCTCGACTTCAAAGAAAAGATTCGCATTAGCCGGAATAGAACTACCCGCGCCACTTTTTCCATAGGCCAGGCCCGAAGGAATATAAAGAGTTGCTTTACTTCCCTTCGGCAAAAGTTGAAATCCAATTTGCCAGCCGGCAATTAATGATGCCAGATCGAATGTGACGGCAACAGTGGCTTGATCAAAAACTCCGCTATTCGCAGGAGTTACTCCCTCTTTAAGAAATTTACCGGTGTATTTGACGGTCACCTTATTGGTTAAGGCAGGTTTTACGCCAGTCCCTTCCACTGTGATGTTATACCGCAATCCACTTGGGTCCGACAACGTAGTAACTGCATTCTCAGCAAGCCACTTATCAATGATCACACTATCTTTTTGTAACTGTTCGGCATCAGACAATTCATCGGTCTTATCAGAACACCCCAACAGCAATAGCGAACAAGCTATGTAAATTACTTTTTTCATAATTAATAGTAAGACAATACGCTCATCGAATGCCTAGCAACTCAATGGTAAAGACAAGATTTGAATTGCCGGGAATAGCACCAGCGGTAGTGGGTCCATAGGCATAGCCTGACGGAATGTATACCGTTGCCTTAGTTCCCTTGGGGAACGTAGGAAACATAATTTGCCAACCAAGAATGAGCTGATTTAGTGTGAAATTCCTTGTTGTGCCTTGACTTGAATCTACGGTTTGAAGCGTAGGAAGAAGTTTCGCGTCATAAATAACGCTGACTTGATTTTCAAGACAGGGTGTCCCTCCACTGGCCGCTTTCAAAATGACATACCGTATTCCACTCGGGTCAATTTGGACATTCGTTATGTTTGGGTTAGCCTCCAGGTAAGCATCAATAGCTGCAATATCTGCTTTCAATTGTGTTTGATCAACTGCCTGTATTTTTTCTGAAGAAACACCTTTATTACATTCAGGCCCACCGCATCCCGCCAAGGTGAGTAAGATTGAAAAAAATAAAGTATAAAAGATTGACTTAAACTTAATTTGAATCATGGTATTAAAAAGTCTAATGCTCCTCATCTTCATAATCCATTTCTGGAACATCTGTTGAATCTATTCCCAAATTAACATCTTTGACTACGGGAGCATCTGTCACATCAATTAATTCCATATCAAAAACAAGGATCGAATTAGGAACGATATCTTCGCTTCGTTGCTGATTACCATACGCCAGTGGTGATGGAATGTATACCGTCATCTTCATACCCTTGTTCATGAGGGTGATGGCTTCGTCCCAGCCAGCAATCACTTGTCCCTGACCCACAGTAAGTGCAAGGGGTTCGTACGGTCTTCCCATCTGGAAAACGTTATTCACTTTTGCCAAGGCTGCATTACTTGTGTCAAAGCATTTCCCATTGAGCAGGAAACCTGCATAGTCAACTTTCACATTTTTTCCGGCAACAGCATTCTCACCTTTGCCCTGCTTTGAAATCACATACCGTAATCCGGAAGTAGTCTGTTTAGCTATTATTCCCTTTTCTTTCAAATGGGAATCGATCATCAAAAGATCCTTTTCCAATTGAACTGCCTGATCTTGCTTTAGCTTCTCGTTTTGCCTGGCGGCTATTTCTTCCTGGAGTTTCGTCACCTGTTCACGGGTATAAATATCTTTAATGCCAATATTAAACGTAAACTCGCTCAACGAATCGATGTTCGGGGGGACAGGCTGACGGAATGTTTTCGTAAATAACATGAAAGCCGTCACTTTAAAAGTTACACTATCTCCTTTGGAAAGCGTTCTCAACACTTCTTCCACTCCTACCTCCTGTTTCATCAACGAAGTATCCTGAATCATGAAGATGACAGGAATTTCATTTTTGCGGGAGTCATTCCAGATAGAGTCTTTCCCATCTTTAAATAGCATGTTCAGGACAAGAAACTGCCCTGCCTTCACTACGTTTCCATCCCCTTTCTTTATGAATGTATATTTAAATCCTGTAGGTGTTTCATTTTGGGAACAGGCCAGGCATAGCAGCAATAAGCCAGAAAGCATTATTAATTTAGTCGTCATGATTTGGTTTAAGAATTAGAGTTGAGTTGATCTTTGTAATTCGGCAAGAGTGCCAGAAATTTTTTTAAGGTTTCCTCCAGGGAAAGTTTGGATGAGCCACCCGAAGCATTCTTGTGTCCTCCTCCTTCAAAATGTTGTCGCGCAAATTCATTCACTGAGAAATTACCGATGGAACGAAAAGATAGTTTGATTTCGTCTTTGCGATCGTACATAAGAATTGCAAATCGAACGCCATTCACCGAAAGGCCATAGTTGACAAGACCCTCTGTATCTCCTGTTTGCGAGCCATATTTTTTTAGCTCTTCGGAGCTAATCATAATGTAGGAGGTTCTGTATTCCGGCAGCACCTGCAATTTCTGGCTAAGGACATATCCGGTCAATCGCAATCTTTCAATTGAATTCGTATCGTAAATCAAACGTGCTACTTCGCTTGGATTTGCTCCATAGCCAACTAGCTCCGATGCAATCAAGAATTCCTTCTGTGTAGTATTATTATGTCGAAAGCCTCCTGTATCCGTCATTAATCCGGCATAAAGGCAGTTGGCGATGTTTTCGTCAATCACCGACTCCTCATCCAATTCTTTGATCAATTCGTAAACCAATCCCGCGGTAGAGGCAGCGGCAGGATTCCATTGCTCGAAATCAGCAAACTTCTCAGGCTCCAGGTGATGATCGATGAGTACTTTCTTTGCTTTTGATTTTTTTACTAAATCACCTAGTTCATTAATCCGGCTCAGACTTGAAAAGTCAAGGCAGAAAATAACATTTGCCTTTGCGATAGCATCCGCTGCTTTCTTCTCCGGTTCATCTGATTCCTTGGAGAGGGCAATCACTTCTTCATTTCCTGGCATCCAGGCTAAGAAATTCGGGTAATCGCTTGGAGTGATCACCTGCACTTTATGTCCTTTCTTTTTTAGAAAGCCAGCTAATCCAAGAGAAGAGCCCAGGGCATCGGCATCCGGCTTAAAATGAGTAACAATAACCGCTTTTCGCGGCCGTCCTATATATGCTTTAAAGGCTTGCAGTTTTTCCATGGAGGTGGCAAAAATACAAATAGTTACGAGTTGAAAGTCTTGAATCTTTTCTTGTTTGCCTCATTCAGGGCTGTTTGGGGGAAATAACTAACAAATTCCCATAGAATCAGGCATCTGATAACCGGAATCTTTTGATAGTTTTGCGCCCAATTTATATTCATAAATCAAGTTCAAACCAAGATTAACTACTCAACTAAAAAAATGGCTACCAACAGAACTTTTACCATGATTAAGCCCGATGCAGTGGGCGCAGGCAACACGGGAGCAATTATGAAAATGATTGAGGACGCAGGATTCCGGATCGTGTCCATGAAAAAAACTCAGCTTAGCGGTGCTTTGGCAGGCAAGTTTTATGAAATCCATAAGGAAAGATCATTTTATGGCGAGCTGTGCGCTTATATGTCAACTGGTCCTATCGTTCCCATGATTTTAGAAAAGGAGAACGCAGTAGAAGATTTTCGTAAACTAATTGGTGCAACAGATCCTAAGAAAGCGGCTCCCGGTACCATTCGTGCTCTGTTTGCGAAGTCAATTGATGCCAATGCCGTGCATGGGTCAGATTCAGATGCCAATGCTGAGATGGAAGGTAATTTCTTTTTCTCGCAGTTTGAAAGATTTTAGTTCGAGGTTTCCAATTACAGGTTACTGGTTTCAGGTGAAATCCAAAGTTGTGACTTGTGACTGGCAACTTGAAACTTTTATAGACTGTCCAGGTTATTGAGTTAGAAAAAATATTCACCCATGCAATTAGATCCTGCCTACTCCGAAAAATTTGAATCGCGTCATAACGCACCCGATGCTTCACAGATTGCAGAAATGCTAAAAGTGGTGAAGGCAAAATCAGTAGACGAAGTAATTGATCAAACCGTGCCGGCAAACATTCGCTTGAAGAAGCCTTTGAACTTACCTAAGGCACAATCGGAGTATGAGTTTCTGAATGGATTCAAAAAATTGGTTTCGAAAAATAAGATTTATAAGTCTTATATCGGAACGGGATATTATAACTGTATTACTCCGGGCGTTATACTTCGAAACATTTTGGAGAATCCAGGATGGTACACTGCTTATACGCCTTATCAGGCGGAGATTGCACAAGGTCGCATGGAAGCATTGGTCAACTACCAAACGATGATCATCGATCTTACAGGCATGGAGATTGCCAATGCTTCGCTGTTGGATGAGGCAACCGCTGCTGCCGAAGCGCTTCATTTACTTCATGCTTCCAAAAAAGGCCCTAAGAAAGATGCTCATAAATTCTTTGTGGATGCCAGCACCTTTCCGCAAGTAATTGATTTATTAAAGACACGCTCAGCTCCCATCGGTGTTGAACTTGTTGTCGGTGATGTTTCCAAATTAGATATTACGGATGCCAACTTATTTGGAGTTTATATTCAAAATCCGAATAACCATGGCGAAATAAAAGATTACTCCGGTTTCATTGCAGCCGCTCACGAGAAAGATTTATTCGTAGTGGTTGGCGCTGATCTGATGAGTTTACTACTCGTAAAGTCTCCCGGCGAAATGGGTGCTGATGTAGTAGTAGGTTGTTCGCAACGCTTTGGTGTGCCAATGGGTTTTGGCGGACCGCACGCTGCATTCTTTGCTACAAAAGATGAATTCAAAAGACAAATGCCGGGAAGGATCATTGGCATTTCACAAGATGCTCAAGGAAACCCTGGCTATCGCATGGCCCTGCAAACCCGCGAACAACATATCCGCAGAGAGAAGGCCACTTCCAACATTTGCACGGCACAGGTATTATTGTCTGTGATGGCCAGTATGTATGCTGTATATCATGGACCTGAAGGGTTGAGGAAAATTGCAGGAAGAATCCATGGGCTTGCAAAAATTCTGGATTCCAATTTGAAAGTTGCAGGCATCAAACAAGTCAACGAAAATTATTTTGACACTTTAAAGATTGCTGTCTCCGACAAAAAAGCAATTGAACGGGAGGCTGTCAAACACGAAATCAACTTCAGGTACTTTGCCGATAATCATATAGGAATTTCAATTGATGAGACAACGTCATTGAAGGACGTTGAAAAAATCCTGAATGTTTTTGGAGTTACTAAAACGCTAACAGGCGCGAAGGCTGAGCTAACCTTTCCATTGGCATTGGTTAGAAAATCATCTTACCTCGCTCATCCTGTTTTCAATTCTTATCATAGCGAGCACGAAATGCTCCGCTATATCAAAAAATTAGAGAGTAAGGATTTATCGATGGTACATTCAATGATCTCATTGGGCTCGTGTACCATGAAGTTGAATGCAACAGCAGAAATGATTCCAGTGACGTGGCCAGAGATGGGCAACATTCATCCTTTCGCGCCAAGCGACCAGACACACGGCTATACCGAAATGATTTCCAATCTTGAGGTTTGGCTCAAAGAGATTACCGGTTTCACGGGAATTTCATTACAACCCAACAGTGGTGCGCAAGGTGAATACGCTGGATTGCTGGTGATCCGTGCCTATCATCAAAACAGAGGAGATCATCACAGAAACATTGCCTTGATTCCTTCTTCTGCACATGGAACCAATCCTGCGAGCGCAGTGATGGCAGGCATGGAAGTAGTGGTCACAAAATCCGATGCCGATGGCAAAATTGATGTAGCTGATTTAAAAGCTAAAGCGGAACACTATAAAGATAAGCTCGCGTGCCTGATGGTCACCTATCCATCAACTCATGGGGTTTTTGAAGAAGCCATCATTGACATTTGTGAGATCATTCATGAAAATGGTGGCCTTGTGTATATGGATGGTGCCAACATGAACGCGCAAGTTGGGTTAACCTCACCTGCCAACATTGGTGCCGATGTGTGCCATTTAAATCTTCATAAAACTTTTTGCATTCCACACGGTGGTGGTGGCCCCGGTATGGGTCCCATCTGTTGCAACGATAAATTGAAGCCCTTCCTGCCCGGTCATGCTGTGGTGAAAACAGGTGGTGAAAAAGCCATCACCGCGGTATCGGCAGCGCCATGGGGTAGTGCAAGCATTCTCGCCATCTCTTATGCCTACATCGCCATGATGGGTGGCGAAGGATTAACCAACGCTACCAAGTTGGCGATCTTCAATGCCAATTACATCAAAGAAAGATTAAGTGACCATTATAAGATTCTATACACCGGCACGCAAGGCCGCTGCGCACACGAGATGATTGTCGATTGCCGCGACTTTAAGAAGTTTGGGGTGGAGGTTGAGGACATTGCCAAACGTTTAATGGATTACGGTTTCCATGCGCCTACTGTTTCTTTCCCGGTAGCAGGCACCATTATGATTGAACCCACCGAAAGCGAACCTAAAGCTGAGATGGATCGGTTTGTAGATGCCTTGATTGAAATCAGAAAAGAAATTCGTGAAGTAGAAGACGGCAAAGCCGACAAAGAAAATAATGTATTGAAACATGCACCTCATACTGTCGCTGTCATCACAGCCGATGAATGGACTCGCCCTTATAGCCGACAAAAGGCAGCCTTTCCTCTAAGGTTTGTGAAAGAGTCAAAGTTCTGGCCCTCGGTGAGTAGAGTTGATAATGCGTATGGCGATCGAAACTTAGTCTGCAGTTGTTTGCCGATTGAAGAGTACACCAAAAATGAAGCAGCAACGGCTTAGTAAGTAAGACTTTTGATATTAAAAATGCCAACCTGCGGGTTGGCATTTTTTTCTGTCAAGATCATTTACTCAAACCATACTTATCAACCAGATAAACTAAGGCAGCCATTGAGGCGGAGCCCAGTTCCAATTCACGTTTGCTTACTTTATTAAACGTATCGGTTGCCGTATGATGATAATCGAAGTAACGTTGTGAGTCGGGCAGAAAACCAATCAGCATAACTCCCTGGCTTGCGAGAGGACCAATATCAGCACCGCCACCTTCCTGACCAAAATCCGAAAGTCCGTAAGGTTCAAATAATGATTTCCAATTTCTGATTTTCGATTTAATATTCTCATCACCGCTCAAAGTGAAGCCTCGGGGCGTAAACCCTCCCCGATCGGACTCTATGGCGGCAATATGCTTCTCTTTATTCTTCGCTGCCACCTCTGCATATTTAAGTCCTCCTCGCAACCCATTCTCTTCATTCATAAACATAACTGCCCTGATCGTTCGCTTGGGTTTATAGCCCATCGCTTTCATGATTCTCAATACCTCAATAGAATGAACACAACCTGCGCCATCATCGTGTGCGCCTTCTCCCAAATCCCACGAATCAAGATGTCCTCCAACAACAATGATTTCATCAGGGAACTCGCTTCCACGCAGCTCGCCTATCACATTGAAGGATGGTGCATCTTCCAAAATTTCGCTATGCGTTTCTAAATAGACCTGCAGGTCTTTGTCTTCTTTCGCTAATCGGCTAAGAAGATCAGCATGCTTTGTGCTGATAGCCATGGCGGGAATCTTTGCGCCATTGGCTGCATAGCGCATTCCACCGGTGTGTGGATAGTCTTCGAGGTTGAGTCCCATCGATCTTACGATGGCAGCAACTGCTCCATACTTGGCTGCCTCCGAAGCACCACTTCCTCGCTGATCTACGGCACCTCCATAGGCAGCAAACGTATTGATCTTGGTGGGGTCCATGGGTCGATTGAAGAAAACAATCTTACCCTGAACATTTTTTATTCCCAGTTGGGCAAGTTCTTCAAAGCTTTTTACTTCAATCACCTTTGCAATAACTCCCTGTGGACCTGTACCTACCGATCCACCCAAAGCGCAGATGTTCAGTTCAAGCGTTCCCATTTTTTTTGAATTGATAATCTTGCCGATCTCTTTTGTGCCTCGCACCCAATGCGGCACCATTAATGGCTGCACCCACACTGAATCAAATTCAAACTTCTTCATTTCATGGTAGCTCCACTCTACCGCTGCAGCTGCACCCGGTGATCCGGACAAGCGAGCACCCACCTCTTTGGTCAATTGCTCCAGCATTTCGTAAGACTGCCCATTCTTTAACGCCATGTCGTAGATGGCTTTGATAGTTATTTCATCAGCTGTTTGGGCAACGGTCGAGCTGGTGGTGAGAACCATCCAGGCAAAAAACAATTTTTTCATATCTACTTCGAGTTGTTGACTGTAACGTTGGCTTTGTAAAATATAACATTCAAGGTAGCGAGATTGTAGGAAGAAGTCAAAGTCACATCGAACGTTAAAAAAGATTAACTTTGATTAATCTTCTAAAACACCAACACCATGGCTTTTTTATTTGATTCTTTTGAAGGCTGGAAGCAGCATTGTCTTACCGACAAGATTTCTCTTGTCGAGGCCGTTCTAGATTATGAATACGAACAAAAAGGAAGGACACCTGAACAAATCATGGAAGGGCTGGGCAAGGCATGGGACGTAATGAAAGATGCAGTACGCACAGGATTGGAAGAAGATATGACCTCGCGCTCGGGCATGATCAACAACGGTGCGAAAAAAGTGTATCGTTATCCTAAAGCTGTTCTCTCAAAAGAATTTCAAAATTTAATTTCGCGCGCGCTGGCGGCAAAAGAAGTAAACTCGTGTATGGGCCGTATTGTGGCAGCACCCACAGCCGGAGCAAGCGGTATCATGCCCGGTGTGCTTTATACCCTGCAGGAAATTCATGATATCGAGGATAAAAAAATTTTAGAGGCGATGCTGCTCGCTGCGGGAATTGCCTTGATTATCGAACAGAAAGCTTCTATCTCAGGAGCCGTGGGTGGATGTCAGGCAGAGACTGGTACTGCTGCAGCCATGGGCTCAGGTGCCATTGTGTTCTGCCTTGGTGGAAATATTGATCAGGTTTTTAATGCAGTAGCGATTACAGTGCAATGTATGCTTGGGTTGGTATGCGATCCGGTGGCAGGGCTTGTTGAAGTTCCGTGTGTCGTTCGCAACGCAAGTGCTGCGGCCATTGCAAATAGTTCTGCACAAATTGCGTTGGCCGATGTAAGCAGTGTCATTCCTGTGGATGAAGTGATTGCAGCGATGGGAGAGATTGGTGCCAGTATGGAAACGCGTTATAAGGAAACAGCATTAGGTGGATTGGCGGCCACACCTACTGCACAACGTATCGCTAAAAAAGTATTAATACGAGATATTGAAATGTTGCCAGATGAAGAGGTACGCTAAAGAAATTAAACAGGTTGAAATTTTTTGATTAGCTCAAGCACCGCATCATATCCAAAGTAAACAGCAAGCGTGAGCAATACCGACCACACGCATCCGCTGATCAACATGTAAATAATTATTTTCTCCCTGCGATTTCCTAAGCCTACTGCCAGCAGCGTTCCTCCGATAGGTGTGAGAATTACGGGAGTTAAGAAAGCAATACCGGCTAATCCATATTTTTTCAGGAATACAACTATCTTCTTATTCTGCTTAGGCTCGTTGGACTTTTCAGGAAAGAATCGGTTTAGGATTTTCTCTCGGATAAATTTTCCAAAGTAGGTAAACGCAAAGACCGCTGTCATCATGCCGCCTACGGTGACGAGCATGGTTGTTAATAAATTTAATCCCGCTGCTTTACCCAGCACAGGGCCAAAAATAAACTTTAACATGCTCATTAAATATACCGGCAGTGCTCTTACTATCTCTTCCCACATATCTCAAAGCTTATCACCGAAACTTAAATCACCTGCATCTCCTAATCCAGGCACAATATAAAATTGAGAGTTTAATTTTTCATCAACGGCAAAAGTCCAAAGAGTAAAAGGAATAGTAAGCTGATTATCCAAATAACTAATTCCCTGGGGAGATGCCAATAGGGAGGCAATGTGAATATTTTTTGGCGTACCTCGTTTTCGCAATTCCCTTATGGCATCGACAATCGATTTACCGGTTGCCAGCATGGGGTCAATGAGTATCACTTCTTTCCCTTCAAGCTCAGGGGTTGCCAGATAGTCAAGTTTGATAGAGATTTCACCCTGGCCTTCCTTTCGATAGGCTCCTATAAAACCACTATCCGCCTTGTCAAAATAATTCTGAAAACCTTGAAAGTAAGGCAGGCCTGCTCTGAGGATGGTAATTAAAACAGGTTCCGCAGCCAGCGTATTTAAAGAAGCCTTTCCAAGGGAGGTTAGTGCTTCTGACTTTTTAAAAGAAAGTTTTTTAGAAATTTCAAACGCCATAATTTCTCCTAACCGCTCTAAATTTTTTCTGAACCTCATGCGATCTGTTTGAATCACCTTATCTCTAAGCTCAAGTAAAAACTGGTTTGCAATTGAGTTCTGTTCTCCGAGGTTATAAAGCATGATGACTTTTATTTGATCAAAATTTAGAATAAAGTTGCAAGAAGAAACAATTTGCGTTTAAACTTATTAATCCTGCTGTCAATTTAAAATTGGTAGCAATGTACCACCATGAAACTATTGCAACAACTCTGTGAAATCCAAGCAACCTCGGGCAATGAAGGCCCCATGAAAGATTTTCTATTGAATTACATCAAAAAAAGCAAATGGAAATCCAAGCCCAAGATCTATGTGGGTGAAAAATTTCAAGATTGTATTATCCTGAAATTCGGGAAGCCACGCACTGCCATTTTTGCACACATGGATACGATTGGGTTTACCGTTCGCTATTTCAATCAGCTTCTCCCTATTGGCAGTCCTCATGCAGAGATAGGAACCAAATTGGTAGGTCAAGATAGTCTTGGGCCTATTGAATGTCAGTTAGAATGGGACAAGGAAAATCATGCCTTTTACAAATTTGGAAGGGTCATTGATCGTGGCACTGACTTAACCTATAAAATCAATTTTCGCGAAACCAAGAGTTATATCGAATCAGCTTACCTGGATAATCGTCTTGGAATTTACAGTGCGCTAAAAGTAGCCGAAACACTAAAAGACGGAGTCATTATCTTTGGTTGTTGGGAAGAGCACGGAGGCGGATCAGTATCTTATCTTGCTGAGTTTGTTTATAAAAAATGGGGCGTGCGCCAGGCGCTAATTTCTGACATCACCTGGGTATCGGATGGCGTTGAACATGGAAAGGGAGTTGTGATTTCGCTACGCGATCGGAACATACCTCGGAAAAAATTTGTCGATAAAGTAATTTCAATTGCAAAGAACCATAAAGCTGATTTTCAACTGGAGGTAGAGGGCATGGGATCAAGTGACGGAGGTGAACTGCAAAAAACAGTCTACCCTTTTGATTGGTGTTTTGTGGGGGCACCAGAACATGGAGCACATTCGCCAAATGAGAAAGTGCATAAGAAAGACATCGATTCAATGATTGCCCTTTATGGCTGGCTGATGAAGGATTTATAGCTTTCGATTATCCGCTTTAAGACTTAAATTTAAACCTCATCACACCCATAACCCGTATGACACTATCTACGCGCAGAGATTTTCTCAAAGCAACAACATTGGCCGGAGTCGGACTTAGCTTACTTCCCTCTGATGTTTTTTCGAAAGTTAATGACACTAAAATAAGACTAGGTTTCATTGGCGTTGGCTTCCGTGGTCAAAGTCATTTGGAACTTGCGCTCCATCGCAATGACGTGGAGATCGTTGCTATCTGTGATATTCAACAGCCCATGATTGACATGAGCTTACAAATGGTAAGCAAAGCATCCAAGCCAAAGCCTCAGGTGATTATGGAAGGCCCCTATGGCTACCGCAAAATGTTGGAGAACAAAAATATTGATGCGGTCATTATTTCTACTCCGTGGGAGTGGCATACAGTGATGTGCATTGATTCGATGAATGCAAAGAAGTACGTGGGTTGCGAGGTAATCACCGGAATGACCATTGAAGAATGCTGGGAATTGGTTCATACTTCAGAAAAAACAGGTATGCCTCTGATGATGTTGGAGAACGTTTGTTACAGGCGTGATGTGATGGCGGTGATGAATATGGTGAGAAAAGGAATCTTTGGAGAACTTGTTCACCTGCAAGGTGGCTATCAGCATGATTTGCGTGCTGTAAAATTTAACGATGGTAAAGCTGAAGCTGGTGTCGGAGCTGAATTTGGCGAGAAAGGATTTTCAGAAGCTCAATGGCGCACGCAGCACTCGGTTAATCGAAATGGAGAATTATACCCTACTCATGGCATTGGACCCATCGCTATGATGACTGACATCAATCGGGGAAATCGTTTTACCCAATTAGTCTCTTATTCTTCAAAAGCGCGAGGACTTCATGAGTATGTGGTAAAAACAGCTGGAGACAATCATCCAAATGCTAAAGTCAATTTCAAATTAGGCGATGTGGTGACTACGATGATCCGCACGGCAAAAGACGAAACGATTTTATTGCAGCACGATACCAACTTGCCCCGCCCTTATTCATTGGGATTTCGTGTGCAGGGCACTAATGGAATTTGGATGGATGTAAACCAATCCATTTACATAGAAGAAAAGAGCAAAGAGCCCCATCACTGGGAAGATGCGAAAGAATGGTTGGATAAGTATGATCACCCGCTCTGGAAAAAATATGGCAATGATGCTGCCGGGGCAGGACATGGAGGCATGGATTGGTTCGTATTAAATGCCTTTGTTGAATCTGTCAAAAGAAAAATAAACACTCCACAAGATGTCTACGATGCAGTGACCTGGAGTGCGATTACGCCTCTATCAGAAAGCTCCATACAGATGGGAGGAGAGAGTGTTGAGTTCCCCGACTTCACCAATGGGCAATGGATGTATCGGAGGAATAATTTTGCGCTGGATGATTCGTATTAAAAAGATGAGAAATCTCCAAAGAGTTTCTCTTCTTATCAGTTTTGTAGTGTTAGTAGGAACTATAGATGCTCAAATATTAAATTGGAAACAGAGAAAATTGGAGCTGGATGATTTCAAGGCTCAGGAATTATCAGTCGATACCTTAGCTGGTCAGTCATCTGTATTTATAGGAATGCTCCAAAAATCAAAGGGAGCTTTTCTTACTTTTTCAGTAGATGCCTGCTTTGATCAATCTGAATCCTGGATAAGAGTTTCAAATAAAAATCAAGAGACCCTGAACCATGAGCAAGGACATTTTGATATAACCGAAATCTACGCTCGACAGTTAATAAAAAAAGTTAAACTCAAAAAAATTCCTGATTAAAGAAACCAATGAGGCTGATCATATTTACAAGTTAATTATTCAGGAAATGAATGGGCTGCAAATTCAATACGACATGGAAACAGAAGGGGGAATTATTGCACAAAAACAACAAGAATGGCTCCTTAAAATCGAAGAGTCACTAAAGCAAAATTTCTCAAATCATTAATTTCATTCCTTATCAAAAAACTTATCTTTGTATTACTTGTTTAAGGAGATATGAAGGTTAAAGATCTGGAGTTTAAGAAATTCATCAGTGAAGATAAAATTCGCGAAAAGGTTAAATCATTGGCCGATCAGATCAATGCTGATTATAAGGGCAAGACTCCAATCTTTCTGCCGATACTTAATGGTTCATTTATTTTTGCTGCAGACCTGCTAAAAGAAATAACCCTTTCTTGCCGCTTGTCCTTCGTAAAAGTCTCCTCTTACCAGGGAGTTCAAAGCACCGGTCAGTTAAAAACCCTGATCGGTCATGAAGAAAGTCTTTTTCAACAGGATATCATTGTTGTTGAAGATATCATTGATTCAGGTCTGACCTTGGAAAAAATCCTTACAGAACTCGGAGATCTTGGCGCCAATTCGGTTGAGGCTGTTTGCTTGCTGCGCAAGAAACCTGCTCGGGAGAAAGATATTTCAGCCAAATACATCGGGTTCGAAATAGAAGATGAGTTTGTTCTCGGTTATGGCCTTGATTACGATGGCCTCGGCCGGAATCTCAAAGAGATTTATCGAGCTAAGTAAATTCAAAAATCCAAATTCAACATTCAACGTCTTTAACCAAAAAAGGCAATTTTGAATCTTGCATTTTTGATACAACATGCTGCTGTAAAATCCCTATCTTAGCCCCCCGTTAAAAAAAACTATTCGTCACTTTAATCAGTCCGATCAATGGTAAATCTTGTACTCTTTGGCCCTCCGGGCGCAGGCAAAGGCACGCAAAGCGATAAGTTAATTCAGAAGTATGGCTTTGTGCACATCTCTACAGGCGATCTTTTCAGGTGGCATACCAAGAACGATACTCCCTTGGGAAAAAAAGTAAAAGACATTATGAACAGTGGCGCACTCGTCCCCGATGAGATCACCATTGCCATGCTCAAAGAGGAGTTGGATAAAAATCCACAGGCCACAGGTTTCTTATTTGATGGCTTCCCTCGCACAGTACCCCAGGCAGAAGTGCTGGATAAATTCATGAAGGAAAATGGCACTGCCATTCATCACGTAATTGCACTTAATGTTACCGAACAAGAAGTACGTAACCGCATAGCAAAAAGAAGAACAGAGGGGAACCGGGCAGACGATGAGGAGGAAAAACTAAACAAGCGTATTGTTGAATATTTTACCAAGACAGTTCATGTCCTTCCCTTTTATGAAAAGCAAGGCCGGTTGAAGACCGTGCAGGGTATTGGTAATATTGACGACATCTTCGATAGCATCTGCAAGCACATCCGCTAGCGCCAATTCTGAAATACTCAATCTGAAATTATAAATTATAAATCTGAAATCGTCTTGTCTTCTCCCAATTTTATCGATTACGTAAAATTTAATTCACGCTCTGGAAGTGGTGGCGCAGGTTGCTCTCATTTTCTCCGCGATAAATCGGTAACGAAAGGCGGACCAGATGGTGGCGATGGCGGGCATGGTGGACATATTATTCTTCGAGGCAATGCACAGCTATGGACACTACTTCATTTAAAATTTCGAAAACATATTATTGCAGAAAAGGGAGAACCCGGCCGTGATCAGAATTGTACGGGTGCAGATGGTAAAGATGAGATTGTAGAGGTCCCCTTGGGTACTGTAGCACGAAGAGTAGAAACGGGTGAGATTGTTTGTGAAATCAATACCGATAGACAAGAAGTAATCCTTACGCCCGGTGGTCGTGGTGGAAAAGGCAATGCCTACTTTGCTACACCCACCAATCAAACGCCCCAGCATGCGCAGCCTGGAGAAGCCGGAGTTGAAGAATGGGTTGTTCTAGAACTTAAGCTGCTGGCCGATGTGGGTCTTGTTGGATTTCCTAATGCCGGAAAGTCGACATTACTTTCGGTCGTATCCGCTGCCAAACCTAAGATTGCCGATTATGCCTTCACAACACTTACTCCCAATCTTGGTGTAGTCCCCTATCGCGATGAGAAGTCTTTTGTAATGGCAGATATCCCAGGGATTATTGAAGGCGCTGCGGAAGGAAAGGGATTGGGTATTCGCTTCTTGCGACATATCGAAAGAAATTCGTTGTTGTTATTTATGATCCCGGCCGATACAAAAAGTATTAAAGACGAGTATGAAATATTACTCAATGAATTAAGAAAATATAATCCCGAATTATTGGATAAGAAAAGATTGTTGGCGATTACCAAAAGTGATATGCTGGACGATGAGTTGAGGACTGAGATCCAAAAGGAAGTACCGAAAGAACTCCCATCCGTTTTTATTTCTTCGCTTACCAACAAAGGGATCGGAGAACTCAAGGACCTCATCTGGAAAAATCTTCACTGAAATTGTATTCTTACTGCCTTAATGTCACCCCTCAACGATTGGCAAAATTCTTGTCATTTTGCGACACATAAATAATGAAGTAGATATGGAAAATTCATTGCATCCAGAGCAGGAACTGGGAAAACACGATGATTTGGAATCTCAGGTACCCCCAATGCAAAGCCCTGAAGCAGAAGAACCACAAATAGAGGGCACTCAAAAAGATGTAATGAAAAAGCTTCAGGACGAATTGGCAGAGGCAAAGGATAAGTATGTACGGCTTTATGCTGAGTTTGATAATCACCGTAGAAGAACCTCCAAGGAGAAGATCGAAATGATTCAATCCGCTAACGAGAGTCTGATAAAATCACTGTTGCCTGTTGTCGATGACTTTGACCGGGCAGAAAAATCTTTCAAAGACAAAAACGATAAAGAGTCTGAAGGTTTTTTTCTTATTCAGAATAAATTCAAGAAGCTGCTTGATCAATGTGGAGTGAAAATGATGGAAGCAAATTCAACCGTTGAATTCAATCCTGATCTTCATGAAGCTATCACCCAAATCCCCGCACCGGACAAAAAATTAATAGGCAGAATTATCGATGTCGTGGAGAAGGGGTACTTGCTGAATGATAAAGTGATTCGCCACGCCAAAGTAGTTATTGGAAATTAATTCTTCGAGAGATGTCGACCAAAAGAGATTACTACGAAATACTTGGCGTAAGCAAAAACGCTGCTGTTGACGAGATTAAGAAAGCCTACCGAAAGGTGGCTATTCAATTCCATCCGGATAAAAACCAGGGGAACAAGGAAGCGGAAGAAAAATTTAAAGAAGCTGCAGAAGCTTACGAAGTATTAAGCAATGCCGAAAAGCGCGCCAAGTATGATCGCTTTGGTCATGCTCGTTCTGGTGGAGGCGGTGGAGGTGGTCATGAAATGAACATGGAAGATATCTTCAGTCAATTTGGAGATATCTTCGGGGGCGGAGGCGGTAGTCCGTTCGATAGTTTTTTTGGCGGAGGTAGTCGTAGCCGGCAGAGAAAAGGATCGAACCTTCGCATCAAGTTGAAATTGAATCTGGAGGAAATCGCGAACGGGGTTGAGAAAAAAATCAAAGTAAACCGTCTCATCCAGGCAGAGGGAGTTACTTTCAAAACATGTTCTACGTGCCAGGGCAATGGCCAGGTAAGAAAAGTGGTGAATACCATGCTGGGGCAGATGGTCTCTACCGGCACATGTCCTGCTTGCAGCGGTGCTGGTCAAATTCTGGATAAGCGTCCTTCAGGTGTAGATAGCTCCGGACTCGTATCCAAGGAAGATTTAATTACGGTAAAAATACCGGCCGGTGTAAGCGATAGCATGCAACTCTCCATGTCCGGAAAAGGTAACGAAGCCCCCGGAGGCGGTGTTCCGGGAGATCTTCTGATTGTCATTGAAGAGCAGGAGGACAAGCAACTAAAGCGTGATGGAAACAACCTCATCTTTGATCTTCATGTAAGCTTTATTGATGCCGCCATCGGCACGAGCGTGGAAGTTCCTTCCATTGGTGGTAAAGTAAGAATCAAAATAGAACCGGGAACGCAAAGCGGAAAAATTCTCCGCCTTCGTGGTAAGGGAATTAAAGACATCAATGGCTATGGCCATGGCGACCAGCTTATCTATGTCAACGTATGGACTCCCAAAAAATTAAGCAGCGAAGAAAAAGCTAAACTGGAAACACTAAGGCAATCAGCCAATTTTCAGCCTCAGCCAGATGAAAATGACAAGGGTTTCTTCGAGCGGATGAAGGAATATTTCGGTCAGTAAAGGCTGCATCAATCTTCTTATTCGGCTGAATTAGAGGGTATTATTTTATAACCCTTCTTCAAAAAACCCGTATACATGCTATTACGGGCGTTCCATTTTTTGATTTCCAGAAGATTTTTGGTCGTTCATAACTTTAATTGTCACTAAGCGTAGAAAACCTAAATGGTTAAACTTTTGTCTTTGGCTTTGATGGGTAGCAGCCTCGCCTTTGGGGTAATGGGGCAGATTAAGAAGCAATTCTCTGTAGAAGATGTGGCACATTGTGAGAATGTTCAGCTTCACCTAAAAGCAAAAACCGGCAATTGTTTTATTCGACCTAGCCAAAATTCAGACCTACTTAATATCTACAGCAATCAGGAATTAGAGGAATACAGCCACAGCTTCAGTCAGGAAGTAACAGGTAAAACTTGCCACGTAAAACTCTCTCTCGACCAGGAAGGCGAACGGGGTGTGGGAAGGAAGATTTCGTACCGGGTTTTTGGAGACAATGAAAGTGCTGTCCTTGATAAAGTATGGAAGGTGTATCTCACCGAAGAAAAACCTTATGCCTTAGACCTTGACTACGGATTGGGGAACGCCAATATTGATTTGTCAGGATTATCGATTTCAAAACTTAAAATAAAAACAGGAAGTGCCGATGTCAATGTTTCGTATGCATCGGGTATTGAGAACAAAGTGGAGATGGATACTTTTTTTGTTAAGGTAGATCTCGGCTCGGTTAGTGTAAAGCAATTAAATCTCTCTCGCTCCAGAGTTGTTTTAGCAGACGTTGGTTTTGGAAACATGATGCTCGACTTCAGCGACACTCCACTCACCAATAATCTTGTCAAGGGAAGTGTCGGTGCGGGGAATCTCGTTATCATGCTCCCCGATAAGGAAACTCCAATCCTCGTAAAAATTACAGACTCCTGGCTATGCAGTGTAAATCTCTGCCGTGGATTAAAAAAAATTGGTGAAAATACATTCGCCAATGCCGCTTATAAGCGCGATGCGAAAAACTCCATCACCTTTGATCTTGAAGTCTCCATGGGCAAGATCATTTTTAAGGAAAAAAATTAAGTAAAAGCTTACCTGTTTTTCAAAAAGAATTTCACAATGGTGTAATTCTATTTCTATTTTTGTTACCTGTCATTTCTAGAAATAAACCCATTCCAACGTGGATGCATTAATTACCCGAAAGGTTACTAAACGGTACGCTAACCATACTGCACTTAACCAGGTAAGTATTAACATTCCTGAGCAAACAATTTTTGGCTTGCTTGGCCCTAATGGCGCTGGTAAAACAACGCTTATCCGAATTATCAATCAGATCATCAATATGGATGATGGAGAAGTTCTCCTCTTCGGAGAAAAACTTAATCCCAATCATGTTGGTGTTATTGGATATCTGCCTGAAGAGCGTGGGCTCTATAAAAAACTGAAAGTAGGAGAGCAACTTCTGTACCTGGCTCAATTAAAAGGACTCAAGCGGGCAGATGCTCTTGCCCGGATTAAATTATGGCTTGAGAAATTTGACATCAAGGATTGGGCGAATAAAAAAGTAGAAGACCTATCCAAAGGAATGGCACAAAAGGTGCAATTCATCAGCACCGTCATGCATGAACCTCGACTCATCATTTTGGATGAACCTTTCTCAGGTTTTGACCCGGTCAATGCAAAGCTGATCACCGAAGAAATTCTTGACCTAAAGAAAAAGGGCTGCACCATTATCTTTTCAACGCATCGCATGGAGACCGTGGAGGATCTTTGCGATTACATTGCCTTGATTAATAAATCAAAAAAAATTCTGGAGGGATCTAAAAAACAAGTCAAGGATCAATTTCGAAATAATACATTTTCCATTGATCATAAAGGCCCATTTTTGCTTAACAATGGCCAATACGAGTTGTTAAGGCAGGAAGCCCGGGAAGACGATCATTTTAATTCCATTGTTAAGATGAAAAGTGTGGGAAGTCCCAACGAGCTTCTCCGTGATCTTATTCAATTAACAGAAGTAAACGGGTTTCAGGAAAAAATTCCGACCATGAGTGAAATTTTTATAACCTTAGTGAAAGGAGAGTCCCATGAATAAAATTTGGCTAATCATCCATCGCGAATTCTTAAACCGTGTTCACAAGAAGTCTTTTCTGGTGGCCACGATTCTGGTGCCGTTGATCTTCCCAGCCATTATAGCCTTACTCGTTTTTGTGTCAAGGGAATCAGAAAAGAATTCCCGGAAAGAAGTCATCCACTACATTGATGAGAGCGGTGTTTTTATCCCCGACTCTTCCAAGTACATCTATAAAATTTTTAATGGCTCACTGGATGATGCTAAGCAAGCATTTCTGGTCAGCGAAGATTTTGGATTGCTTTATATTCCCAAATTTGAGCTGTCAAAACCCGATGGCATCATGCTTTACACAAAGATCAATCCCAGTCTGGATGATGTCGGCAATCTTGAGGGCACATTGGCGGGCCGGGTGAAGGATTTGAAAATGCAACGATTGAATATTGATCAAGAGTTATTGGATAGCCTGAAGACAAACATCAGCATCAAAACAGTAAAGCTTTCGGAGAGTGGCCAGGAGAAATCCAGCAATTCTGCGATCCTATCTGGCATCGGCATGGCGGGTGGTATTCTGATGTACATGTTTATTTTTATTTATGGCGCCCAAATCATGCAGGGAATCATTGAAGAAAAAACAAGCAAAGTGGTAGAGGTTATTGTTTCTTCTGTGAGGCCTTTTCAATTGATGATGGGTAAAATAATTGGCTTGGCGTCTGTGGGTTTATTGCAATTCTTAATATGGATCATTTTAATGTCTACCCTTACCTTTGGTGTGCTGGGTTATTTTGGAATTGATCCTCCTCAACAGCAAGCCCTGCAGCAGATGTCCGGAGAAATGGCCGCTCAGCAGGACATGATGAATTCTGAATTCATGAATGGATTCAACGAAGTACTCCAGCTCCCATGGATGTTCATTGTTTCTATTTTCCTGTTTTATTTTCTGGGAGGCTACCTCATCTATGGAGCATTGTTTGCGGCTGTAGGTTCTGCTGTAGACAGTCCCGCAGAGGCACAACAATTTATGTTTCCTATTACGATACCCATGCTGATCTCTTATATGAGTTTATTTATGTTCATTCTTAAAGATCCGCACGGAGCCGTAAGTGTCTGGCTGTCGATCATTCCGTTCACCTCTCCGATTGCAATGATGGGGCGAATTGGTTTTGGTGTACCTACCTGGCAACTTGTCTTGTCCATGGTCTTGCTGATCGGAGGCTTCATTTTAACTACCTGGGTGGCGGGTAGAATTTACCGCGTGGGCATTCTGATGAGTGGCACAAAGGTGAATTATAAAATTCTTGCTAAATGGTTCTTGCAACGAGGTTGATTTGATTTTAATCTAAGCATTAAAAATACCGGAGCCTATCCGGTTTTTTTATTTATCTTCATCGCCCATGGCAATGAAAACACCGCTCCCTTCAATGGATTTTTATCAGGATAATGCCAATCTCAAATGGATTATTCTGGCTGTGTCTACGATTATCAGCATCGGTTCTGTCTATTACACCAACATTCTGGTAGAGCAATTGAAGGAACGGGAAATAAATCAGGTGAAACTTTATGCCCGTGCCTTGGAGTATACCATTAACGAATCAGACGACAATATTCTATTTATCACTGAAGAAATTCTTAATAAGAATACATCGATCCCCACCATTCTTATCAACGAAAAAGACGAATTCATCTTCTACAATAATATTAATATCAGTCCCAGGTGGAGTGAGCAACGAAAAAAAGAGATGCTCACGCGTGAGGTGAGGGAAATGAAAAAAATATTTCCTCCCATCGAGATCGTACTAAAAGATGCAGGCGTTGTGTTTGGTAAGCAATACGTCTGCTACAAAAACTCCGCACTATTAAGTCAACTTATTGCTTATCCATACATTCAACTTTCCGTGATTGCCATTTTTGGATTTATCTCTTATCTGGCATTTAACTACTCAAAGATTGCGGAGCAAAATCGTGTTTGGGTAGGATTGGCGAAAGAAACTGCCCATCAACTGGGCACACCGCTCTCATCATTAATGGCCTGGATAGAAGTGCTTCGAGATGATCCTGAAATCAGAAACAAAGGCATTGTAGAAGAACTCGACAAAGACATTCAAAAACTTCGGATGGTGACGGAGCGATTTTCAAGCATTGGCTCAACACCCACCTTGAAAGAAGAAAATGTTTTCCTGCTGATTAATAATGTGGTTGAATATTTAAAGCCAAGAGTCTCGTCAAAAATAAATTTTGAAGTTTATACTCTATCTGAAACGATCAAGGCCCGTGTTCACGCTCCTCTTTTTGAATGGGTGATTGAAAACCTGTGTAAGAATGCAGTCGATGCCATGGGAAGTAATGGAACGATCGCCATTAAAATATTACGGGGCAGCGAGGGCAAGGTACTTATCGACTTATCAGACACGGGTAAGGGAATTCCAAAGGGAATTATTTCCAATGTTTTTAAGCCCGGTTTCACCACAAAGAAACGCGGATGGGGCCTGGGGTTAACTCTCGCCAAGCGCATAATTGAACTCTATCATGAGGGCAGCATTTTTGTGAAATCGTCAGATGAAAATCAGGGAACCACATTTAGGATTGAATTGAAGAGTGCCTGATCAAAATCATCAAAAACAACTCATTTTAAGGGCATTTTTAGAAAAGATTCTTTTGGCGTTGAGCCCGAAAACATTACTTTTGCGCACGGTTTTATAGCCTTGTCACTGCTTTAAAATCAGTTCCTTAACCTACAAACAATCACATAATCTTATAAATCACAATTAGATGGCGAATATTGGTAGAATCACTCAGGTAATCGGGCCGGTTGTAGACGTTGCGTTTGACGAGCCAGGCACAAAACTTCCTAACATTCTTGATTCCCTGGAGGTAACAAAAGGTGACGGAACCCGTGTCGTATTGGAAACCCAACAGCATCTTGGTGAGGATCGCGTTCGCACCATTTCCATGGAAGGAACAGAAGGTCTGGTACGGGGCATGAAAGTGACTGACACCGGTTCTCCAATCCAAATGCCCATCGGAGAAGATATCAAAGGCAGACTATTCAATGTTATTGGCGAGGCTATTGATGGCATTGCACAACCTAAATGGGATAAGTCTCTATCCATTCACAGATCTGCTCCCCGTTATGAAGACCTTTCAACTTCGCAAGAAGTACTCTTTACCGGTATTAAAGTTATTGACTTGATCGAACCTTACTCAAAGGGTGGTAAAATCGGATTGTTCGGTGGTGCCGGTGTGGGCAAAACAGTTTTAATTCAGGAATTAATTAACAACATCGCAAAAGCTTATTCAGGTCTTTCCGTATTTGCCGGTGTGGGTGAACGTACTCGCGAAGGAAATGACTTGCTCCGCGAAATGATTGAAGCAGGTATCGTTGATTATGGTCCGGAATTTATGAAGTCTGTACATGCAGGTGGTTGGGATCTTTCTAAAGTAGATAAAAGCAAACTGAAGGACTCCAAGGCAACTTTCGTATTTGGTCAAATGAATGAGCCTCCCGGGGCACGTGCGCGTGTTGCACTTTCCGGTTTAACCATTGCCGAATATTTCCGTGATGGAGATGGAACAGGCAAAGGGCGCGACATTCTTTTCTTTATTGATAACATTTTCCGTTTCACACAAGCAGGTTCTGAAGTTTCCGCTCTCCTGGGTCGTATGCCTTCAGCGGTAGGATATCAGCCTACATTGGCTTCGGAGATGGGTGCTATGCAAGAGCGTATTACTTCAACGAAGAATGGTTCTATCACTTCAGTACAAGCCGTTTATGTGCCTGCGGATGATTTAACTGACCCTGCACCGGCCACTACATTCTCTCACTTGGATGCAACCACGGTATTGTCACGTAAGATTGCCGAGTTAGGTATTTATCCTGCAGTAGATCCCTTGGATTCTACTTCACGAATTTTGCGCGCTGACATTGTTGGTGACGAACATTACGATTGTGCTCAACGGGTGAAACTTACGCTGCAGCGCTATAAGGAATTACAAGACATTATTGCCATCCTTGGTATGGATGAGTTGAGTGACGAAGATAAGCTGATCGTACACCGCGCAAGACGTGTTCAACGTTTCTTATCCCAGCCCTTCCACGTAGCCGAAGCCTTCACCGGCCTCAAAGGCGAACTGGTGGACATCAAAGACACCATCAAGGGCTTTAACATGATTATGGATGGGGAGGTAGATAATTTGCCGGAAGCGGCATTTAACCTGGTAGGTACTATTGATCAGGCTATTGCTAAAGGTGAAAAACTGATTGCTGAGGCGAAAGGCTAATCTTCAAATCGAAATTATGTACTTAGAAATAGTAACGCCCGAGAAGAAAATTTTTGAAGGAGAAGTGTCGATCGCTACGTTCCCCGGAGCGGACGGCTCATTTCAGGTGTTGAATGATCACGCCCCATTGATCAGTTTATTGAAAGAGGGTGTAGTCGTTTACAAGTCAAAAGAATCTAAAGGAGAATTGAAAATCACAGGAGGAGTGGTGGAGGTGCTGAAGAATAAAGTCATTCTATTGGCGGATGGAATTGCAGTATAGTTAGCGTTCCAGAAATTTCCAATAAAAAGGGCTTCCAATAAGGAAGCCCTTTTACATGTTCAAATTTCGTTTTTATTGACGTACCAGCCACTTCACAAAGAATACCACACCAATCAGCAAGGCAACAGCTCCTATAATATAAAAAACATCACCTCCAATAATAAGTCCTACAACTCCAACAGCTCCAAAAATTGCAGCCAATTTCAAATCATGCTCCATGGCTTTTGTCCCGGAGACGGATTCAACACTTTCATTTTTCTTTGCCTTCACCATAGTTTTCATTTCCTTCTTCAGGTACTGACGCAACGTTTTGCGCTCCGTCTTGTTCATTTGAAGATAGGTCTTACGCACCTCATTGGTCGCTGGAGCTTCCTCAAGAATTATCATTTTTTCGTCTGTGCTCGCCATCAATTTTGCTGGCTCAATGGGAGCAATCACTGTTTCCCTGGTTTTCAATTCACCATATCCACCGGCATAACCTGAATTGGATTTGTAGTAATTAAAATTAGCGGCATACTTGGGTGACGAACAAGAAGCCATTAAGCCTAAGACAAAGAGGTAAAGAATTTTTTTCATAAATGATTTTTTTATTTCTTTTTAAAGATAACAAATATCCTTTTGAAAAATCGTTTTTCAAAATCCCAAAAAAACTGAAACTGACCAAGAATAGTTCCATAAAACAAGAGGAACACATTATAGATAGGAAGAATAAGGATATAATAGAGTACGCTGGCCCACAATGGTCTGAAACCATCTTCAAACCAATAGAAAAATAGGGGGCGCTTTAAAAAGAGGACCGTAAACCCCGTACAGGCAAAAACCAATAAGATTACCATTACCTGAAATGCACTCTGCACTTTCCACCGCTCCTGAAGTTTTTGTACCCAACTCATGCCTAAAATTTGCAGCGGCTAAGATAAGGATTAGAAAGTCCCTATCAAGCCTCAAAAGGTAATGGAAATGCCTTCCAAAATTCTCGTTCCGGTGGGTTAGCTATTATGCAGAGTTTTTCATCTTTCACCGGATGAATAAACTCAAGTTGCCGGGCATGAAGCGCTATGCTGGCATCCGAGGCGGGAGTCTTGGCCCCATATTTAAGGTCTCCTAAAATCACACATCCAATACTTGCCAACTGAACCCGTATCTGGTGAGGCCGACCCGTAATGGGATTAACTTCTAATAAATAGTGCCCGGATGAGTGGCCAATGATTCTATAATTCAACTCCGCGCGTTGTGCTTCTGGCGTTTCCTTCTTATAAGCAGTCGTCTTATTCTTTTGCTCGTCTTTCACCAGCCAATGAATCAGTGTATCCTCTTCTTTCGGTGGCCGATTTGAGACGATGGCCCAGTATGTTTTCTTTGTCTCGCGGTTTTTAAACAAGGCATTCATTCTTTCCAGCGCTTTCGAGGTGCGGGCGAAGACCACCACTCCGCTCACCGGACGATCAAGCCGGTGAACTACGCCAAGAAAGACAGCCCCTGGCTTCTGGTATTTTTTTGCAATGTATTTTTTACAGACTTCAACGAGGGGCTCATCGCCTGTAGCGTCTCCCTGCACTAAAACTCCAGTCGGCTTATTGATAATAAGTAAATGATTGTCTTCATAAAGAATGGAAAGATCCTTATACTCCATAAAGAGCGTTAATCTTTAAACTCTGAGGTGAAGTGAAAATTGATTTCAGGGAAATTATCCTGCACCATTTGCAGCCAGGCCTTCGATTCCGCCATAAACACCAACTTATCATCTTTATCGCGCGCCAGATGTCGCTGTTTGGAATCAATAAACTCGGCAAGCTTTCTCTCATCCTTACTGCTGATCCAGCAGGCTTTGTAAATATTCTGAGGTACGAAATCAGCTGTAGCGTTGTATTCATTCTTCAGCCGGAACTGAATTACTTCAAATTGTAACGCTCCCACAACGCCTACCACTTTTCGTTTACCCAGTTCATACGTAAAAAGTTGTGCCACTCCTTCCTCCATCAACTGCAACAAACCTTTCTCCAATTGTTTGGTCTTCATCGCATCCTTGTTGATGACTTCTTTAAAAATCTCAGGCGAAAAACTTGGGATACCGGTATACGTTGCTTTCTCCCCATCCGTAAGGCTGTCACCGATTTTTAGATTCCCTGTATCAAAAAGACCTACAATATCTCCAGGCCACGCCTCATCCACAGTCTCTCTATCCTGTGCCATAAACGCGGTTGCATTGGAAAATCGTATTCCCTTATCCTGACGGACATGATAGTAGTTGCTGCCTCGTTCAAATTTCCCTGAACAAACACGGAGGAATGCGATCCGATTGCGATGCCGTGGATCCATGTTGGCATGGATCTTAAAAATAAATCCCGAGAATTTTGTCTCTTCAGGTTTTACCTCACGCAATGTTGTCTCACGCGGAATAGGTGCAGGAGCAATTTTTATAAATGTGTCCAGAAGTTCTTTGACTCCAAAATTATTGACTGCACTTCCAAAAAATACAGGTGCCACTTTCCCATCCAGATAATCCTGGACTTCAAAATCAGGATATACACCTTCAATTAGCTCCACATCAGCTCTCAGTTGCTTAGCATTATTTTCTCCCACGTACTGATCAATGGCGGGGTCATTAATGTCCGCTATCTCAATAGCTTCTTCAATCTTCGTTTTACTGGGTGTGAAAAGTTTAAGGCTCTTTTCATATAAGCTATAAACTCCCTTGAATGTCTTTCCCATACTAATGGGCCAGCTAAGCGGACGGACTTTAATGCTTAATTTTTCCTCAATCTCATCCAGCAGATCAAAAGGATCTTGACCTTCGCGGTCAAGTTTATTAATAAAACAGATTACCGGTGTGCTGCGCATACGGCACACTTCCATTAATTTTTCGGTCTGCGTTTCCACTCCTTTAACGCAGTCGATGACCATAATTACACTATCCACCGCGGTGAGCGTGCGGTAGGTATCTTCCGCAAAATCCTGGTGACCCGGTGTATCCAGCAAATTGATCTTAATGTCTTTATAATTAAAACCCATCACCGAAGTGGCAACAGAAATTCCACGCTGTTTTTCGATCTCCATCCAGTCGCTGCGGGCATGGTCTTTTATTTTGCTGGACTTAACGGCACCCGCCTTTTGGATGGCCCCGCCAAACAACAGAAGTTTTTCAGTGAGGGTGGTTTTTCCCGCATCGGGGTGACTAATGATGCCAAATGTCCTGCGTTTGGCAATTTCTTGTTCCAGGGTCATAATCTTAAAATGCGGGCAAAGGTAAGAAACCAAAGGCTAACCCATATCTCAAATAGATGCCTACACAGAGAATTTTCGGAATTAAAACCCTTAATAAACGAACTGGTTTTCAGGACGGTCACAGCAAAGTAGTTCCGGTCGGCAACAAGTACGTTCCGGTCAGGAACAAGTACGCTTCGGCCAGCAACAAGTGCGCACCAATCTGGAACAAGTGAGCATTAACCCGCAGCGATGATGCACCGGTCAGGAACGATGAAGGTCCAATCAGGAGCAGGTGCGGAGTAATCAGGAACGGGTAAGCCTAAATCAGCAGCAAGGACGAATCAATCGGGAACAACTAAGCTCCGGCCAGCAGCAGGTTTGAATCAATCCGGAACAAGTTTGTTCCAATCCACTACTGTTTAGTCTACCCTTAAAAATATTTTGTAAAGACAGACGACTTATGTCGAAAAAATGAATGCAGACGTGCCAATGCCTTTTCAGGTTTCATCACTTGTAAAATATCTGTTAAGCGTTACCCTGTACAATTAATGCCGTATTCCACACTCATTGCAAAATCTCATCTTGTGTGGTGGCCTTCTCTTTGGAAGCCTTCGGTGGCCATAGTATAAAAAGTTGGTGTACTGAGGCGTTGAGAATTTCTTCAGTTGCTTTTGATGATCCTTTGCTGCCTGTTCCACACGTTCATAAAATTCAAATTGGGCTGAATGTGTTACTTTTTGCTTTTTTACTTTTAAAGACTTTGCCTTTTTGGAAGAGAAGAACCCCTTCCGATGCACGACTTTAGGACTAGCTGCTTCTTGCACGACAGAAGTCTTGGGAAATGGTCCTGAGAAATCGGGATTCGATTGAGAATAGCCAGTGGAAATAGCTAACGCCAGCACAGACACGCAAAATAACCTTGGTTGCATACCAAGGCTTAACGAAGGAGGTCTAGAAATATTCTCTTAACTAAGATTGAATTGCATTCAGGCGGTATCCCGGGCAATTAAAAAAGAAAACGCTGTAGCAGTGCATAGATCAAATAGAGGACTGCCACAACGAGCATAAAGTAGCCAAAAACTTTAGCTCTAGTGTAATAGCCTTTCACCGGCATGAGGGTTCTGTTTTTACGAGAGCTCATTTGACAAACTCGAAAAATAGCCTTACCGCCAGATAAGTCATTACGGATATAACCAATAAATTGCCTAGTAACCGTGCTCGGTGGATCCAAAATCGTGTTGAAATTGCTTTCATAACTATTTGATTTAGGCGAATTTATACACTTTTAACGAGAAATCACTTAACCTAAGTTCCTTAAACACGATAAATCGCCCTGAAGGGGGTATGAAGTGCCATTAGAAGCGGGGAAAGCCAGTTACTATTCACAGATTATGGTTTAAAAGATTTTGAGCAAAAAAGTCCTCTCTGTAAAAAAAAAGTGATAAAAACGACAAACAATTAATGGCAGAAGTAAGGTTCTAACTCTTCACTGGATTACCAGCAACCTGCATGGTTTCAAGTGTCGGTGAAGCTTTGCCTCCACGAGGTTCTATGGTAACGGCAAACGTAGTTACTCCTTTACCAATGTCCTTCATCTTGAGTAAGCCCGAAGCGGTTGAATCAAATATACCGGCATCGACAGGCTTGCCATCAATAATTGCCCAAAGTTGATATTGATTTTCTTGTGAAAGCTGTCTCATGCTTTGAATGCTTAGATAAAGTTCTTGTGTGCTCTCATTCCAATACACGGAAGCCAGAGACTGAGGCGCATTAGGAGTTCCTTTCATCAGAATTCGCGTGAAGGCCGGATTGTCGGTCACTTTACTATCCGCTTCAATTTTATCAAGGCGTTGATTGACCTTATTGTAATCCTGGGCCATGCGTTGATTTTGCACCAACAGTTCGGAAAGATCAGATTCAGTGTTCCTCCACTTACTCCAATAGTTGTAGGCCATAAAAGACGAAAGCAAAGCAAGCGCAATGGATGCGGCCGCGGCAAGTCTCCACATTCGCAATGAATCAGAAACCATTAACACTTCTTTTCCTATTGGCTCTAAATTGATTTTTTCAAAAAGCCTGGCTTTTACTTCTTCGCGGGGAGCAATGCCAACTTTCATCAACAGCAGCTCTGAAGTCTCTTCAATCTTCAAAAGTTCTTCCTTAAGTGCCGGATACAGCACCAGGTTTTTTTCTACCTCAGCTTTTTCGTGAGCAGAAAGCTCACCCAAAGCATAAGCTTCTAAAATTCCTGTCGATATGTACTCTTGAATGTTCACTTAATTTTCAATATTAATCGCAATTCTATCATGGCCGACCGAAGTCGAGTTTTAACCGTGCCTAACGGAATATTAAATTCTTCAGCCACTTCTGACTGAGTATATCCTTTTAAATACAATTGTTTTACTATGAACTGCTGGTCCTCTGACAATCGCATTAGCACTTCTTTTAATCCAATCGCATCAATTTGCAATTCTGCATTTTCACGGATATCAATTTTATTTACGAGATAATCGATGTCATCGGTTTTCTTCTCCTTATTCATTTCTCTGGAGCGCGTCTTGTCAATGGCCTGGTTACGGGCAATGTTAAGCATCCAGGTAAAAAGTTTGCCTTTTGAAGCATCGTAGCTGTCTATTTTATCCCAGATCTTCAAAAAAACGTCTTGCAGCACTTCTTCGGCTATCTCCTCTTTTTTGAGGATCCGGTAAATAACACCATACAAGGCGGCAGAATAATGATCATAGAGATAATCCAACGCAGGTTGTTTTCTCCTTTTCAATCCTTCTACTAAATCATTTTCAGCTAATGGCACGACCGTGTAGCGATAACCTGTTTTAAAACTGTGGCTAAGTTATTGAAAAGATTACGAGAACTACAAGGAAGAATTATTTATGGTTTTAAAATCCATATCCACTGTACCCTGCGTACGTCTGGCTAAACAATTAAATAAATTCATTTATGAAAAAATTATTTCTTTCAATTCTCTCTCTCCTTTTTGTGACAGGAGCGGCATTTTCACAAAAAACAGTAATGGTGGGCGGTGCAGCAATGTACCCGACAAAAAACATTATTGAAAATGCAGGCAACTCAAAAGATCACACTACCCTGGTAGCAGTAGTGAAAGCAGCAGGCCTGGTGGAAACACTTCAAAGTGCAGGTCCCTTCACAGTATTTGCCCCTACCAACGATGCTTTCGCAAAACTTCCTGCCGGAACCGTAAACGATCTGCTGAAGCCGGAAAACAAAGGCACTTTATCAGCTATCCTCACGTATCATGTGCTGGCAGGCAATTTCAGTTCAGATGCCGTGGCAAAGGCTATCAAAGCCGGAAATGGTAAAGCAGAATTCAAAACTGTGCAAGGCGGTACGCTGAGTGCGATGATGAGTGGTAAAGACGTGCTGCTGAAAGATGAAAAAGGAAACACCTCTAAAATTACTATCATGGACGTAAACCAATCAAACGGAGTGATCCATGTGATTGATGCCGTGGTTATGCCGAAGTAAATGCTACCAGAACTTAGTTCTTAAACCCGAAAGTGCGCTTTCGGGTTTAATTTTTTCATTGTCCAGCTTTTCGTTTATTCAAAAAATCCAATGAAGACCCTTCTTTCGTAGATACAATTTTAAAACCAAAAAAATTATGTTAAAAAAAATCACACCAAAGAAAATTGCCCTGGCGTTTTTATTCGCCTTGGCGGGCGCATCGGGTCTTTATCTGATTGCTGCCGATCATATTGACTCTCCTGCCGTCACAGGAAAGGGTTCTGATATAACAGATGTCTATTCATTTCAAAGTCCTGCAAATGCCAACAACATGGTATTTGTAGTGAATGTACAGGGATTGCTTGCTCCGGCAGCAACAGCCGCAGCTTCATTTGACCCGGAAGTAATGATTGAGATCAACATCGACAACTCTCCCACGAAAGACAATGTGGAGGATCTTGTGATTCAGGCAACCTTTGAGGGTGGCAAAGTACAAGTTTATGGACCAGTAGCTCCGGCCCAAACCGGATTAATGAGTACGGTATCCGGTGGCGCTGCCGTAGAAGGAGCAATTTCCACTTATACAGGGACGCCTGTTTTCGGTGAAGGCAACGACATTAAAGTCTTTGCCGGCCCCCGTGATGATCCGTTCTTTTTTGATTTGAATCAATACAAAGCGATTATCGCTGGAACGGCAACATCATTCAATAACCCTGGCACAGATACTTTTAAGGGTACCAACGTAATGTCGCTGGTCATCGAACTGCCTAAATCAAAACTTGGAGCAGGGCCTATCAACATCTGGGCTACGTCCAACCGTAAAATGTAATTCCAATTTTTAAACGAAAGAAAAAATGAAAACAAGAATAAAATTTTTATCGATGATGGCTGGCCTCGGTTTCCTGCTGACGATCAGCGCCTGTAAAAATGATGACCCAGACCCTGTAGAAATGTATGAACAGGAAGACCAAATGGCCAGGCCTGCCATCAATACCGTGTTTGTAAAAACCGGAGAGAAGGATTTGTTTAATCAAACTATCCCTTCGCTTGGAGCAAGCACCTGGGGAAGTAAGTTTAACACACAATTATTGGCACTGAATGCAGGGTACACAACTAATTTATTGGGGCTGAATTCCACCGCATTTACAGGTGTGTTGGCAGCCGATGTGCTGACGGTATCGTTGGATGGCGTCACTACATTCTATGACGGAACCAATGTGCTTACAGGTCGCAAGCTGGATGATGACGTGATCACCGTTGAATTGATCCTTATCTTTGGAGGCCCGGCAGGAAGCTCAAACCCCGGCCTGACAGATGACCACGTTAGTGCAAATGATAAAGCATTCTTAACCACATTTCCTTACCTGGCTACACCCAATTGATAGTGCTGTCTTTTCATGCCTGGATCAACCACTCCGGGCTTTTTTTTATTCTCTAAATCAATCTAAAATGAAAAAGTATTTCCTCGTCTCATGTGTTGTTTTCATACTTGCCTTTATACTGGGCAGTTGCGGACTAAAGAAGCAAGCTGTTGTTGTCTCCGGAGATTACAATACCTACCTGACCACGGCAGAGAGTAAAGAAGTTGTCCGGAGCGCAGAAGAGATGAAATTTTGGAAAGCCCGTTGGGACCAATCTAAGAATGACGAAACTTCTGTATTAAAACTGGCCTCACTCTATAGTGGCCGTTTCCAACTGAATGGAAAGGTGGAGGATATTTACACTTCGGATAGTCTGTACCTGCTCATCCTCAAAAACTACCCGGATGGTCATGTTGGAATCTATCAATCTCTGGCTGTCAATTGTATTACCAAACATGAATTCCGTCAGGCAAGAGATTATATCGAAAAAGCGCTCGCCATTGGCGACCATAAGGCCACCTCACTTTTTATGCTTGCCGATGTGAAACTCGAACTCGGAGATTATGCCGGGGCAAGGACCGTCTTACAGGATTTTACAAATAAAAATTCCTTTGCCTATCTCATTCGTGAGGCTAAGATAAAAGATCATGAGGGCAAACTGGACACCGCTATCTGGCTGATGGAGAAAGCGCTGGATCGCATTAAAGAAAACAAATCACTCTACACCTGGACAAAGTCTAATCTGGGTGATATGTACGGCCATGCCGGAAGAGTGGAGGAAGCCTATCGTGCTTACCTGGATGTGCTGAAGAAAGAGCCTGGATATGATTATGCGCTGAAAGGAATTGCCTGGATTGCATTTTCCAATGATCACAATACAGCAGAAGCAAAACGGATTATAAACTTTATAGCAGCTAAAAAATCAGCACCCGATATGCACTTGCTGCTGGCAGAGATCGCAGCCTTTGAAAAGAACGAACCGGAAAAAGCCTTTCAATTAAAGTCATTCGAATCCGAAGCTCGCAATCCAAAATATTTAGGAATGTATAATAAATACATCGCCACGCTGGAAGCAGAGGAACTTTCAAATCCCGCCAAGGCCATTGAAATTGCTGAACTTGAAATTCGCAATCGCCCTACGCCACAGTCTTATGATCTATTGGCCTGGGGTTACTACCAACAGGGGCAAATTGAAAAAGCCGTTAAAGTCGCCCAACATTATGTTGAGGGAAAAACGTTTGAGCCCGAAGCCATCTATCACCTGGGATTGATCTATCATAACCTTGATGAGAAAAAATCACAAAAATTTCTTGGGGAAGCCTCCGAAAGTTCATTTGAACTAGGCCCTGCCATCACCGAAAATATTCAGCTACATCTAAAATAATTTTAAAAAGTAAGGGGTTTTTTATTCAAATTAACGCAGCATCAAGACTTGCAAATGAAACTCTATGTTTTTTTAAATTCGTCTTACTCTTGACACCTCTTTTTTAAGGCTAGACTCACTAGAACTTCCTAAGTAAAAAATTTCGCTGTCGTGCGAGGTTTTTTAATGTTGATTGGATATTAATCACAAATGAATCACCTCGCCATATGCAGCAGCAGCAGCTTCCATAATGGCTTCACTCATGGTAGGGTGTGGGTGAACTGTCTTTATTACATCATGACCTGTTGTTTCAAGTTTACGGATGGCAACTATTTCTGCAATCATTTCCGTGACATTGGCACCAATCATGTGTGCGCCAAGGAGCTCGCCATACTTCGCATCAAAAATAAGTTTCACAAAACCATCACTTGCGCCTGCTGCCTTCGCTTTGCCTGAAGCAGTGAATGGAAACTTGCCTACTTTAAGTTGATAGCCCGCCTTCTTCGCAGCTTCTTCGGTAAAACCCACCGATGCAATCTCAGGAGAGCAATACGTGCATCCGGGAATATTATTGTAATCCAAAGGATGTGGATTTTGTCCCGCAATTTTTTCGACACAAATAATTCCCTCTGCAGAGGCTACGTGCGCAAGAGACTGACCTTTGGTAATATCTCCGATGGCATAAACACCGGGGACATTCGTTTTATAAAAATCATCAACGATAACTTTCCCTTTTTCAGTTTTTATGCCAACTTCTTCCAGTCCGATATTTTCAAGATTGGTGGCTACACCAACGGCCGATAACACAACGTCAATTTCTATTTTGATTTCACCGGTTGGAGTTTTTACGGTAGCAATACATCCTTTGCCTTTGGTATCAACCTTTGTTACCTCCGAGCTTGTGTAAATAGTTATTCCTGCTTTTTTGAAAGACTTTTCCAATGCTTTGGAAATTTCCTCATCTTCAACAGGAACCAGACGCGGAAGAAATTCCACCAGTGTAACTTCAGTTCCTATTGTGTTGTAAAAGTAGGCGAACTCTGAACCGATCGCTCCTGATCCAACCACCAACATACGTTGCGGTCTTTCAGGAAGCACCATTGCTTCGCGGTAGCCAATTATCTTCTTACCATCAATTGGCATGGAGGGGAGTTCGCGGGAGCGTCCACCCGTAGCAAGGATAATATTTTTTGCCTCGTAATCGGTTTTCTTACCGGCTGCATCAGTTACTTCTACTTTACCTCCTTTTTTAAGTTTGCCATAACCCGCCAGTTGTTCTATTTTATTCTTTTTGAAAAGAAACTGCACTCCTTTACTCATGCCAGCCGCTACATCGCGACTGCGTTTTATCATGGCAGTCATGTCGGGAGCAGCCTCTTTTACATTGATACCATAATCAGCAGCATGCTGGATGTATTCAAATACGTTGGCACTCTTTAATAATGCCTTGGTAGGGATACAACCCCAATTGAGACAAATACCCCCAAGTTCTGCCTTCTCCACCACGCCTACTTTCATTCCTAACTGCGATGCACGAATGGCCGCTACATATCCTCCTGGACCGGAGCCAATTACAATAAGATCAAACTGTGCCATAGAGTTTTTTATTTAATTCGAACGGCCAAAATTAAGCCAAAATCTGATGCAGAAAAAAGATTAATTTTGGTAAAAAAACTCCCTATGATGACGATAATAAGAAGTACATCATGAACGGACGACCTAAAAAAGTAGCAGTTCTCAAAATCATAATTCAATCAATCTCATTACTCAGGACTATATACTCAATACTATTTTAAATGAAACTACTTCAAGGAAAAACGGCCCTCATCACGGGAGCCTCCAAAGGAATTGGAAGGTCAATCGCCATCAAATTTGCCGAACAAGGAGCCAACGTGGCTTTTACCTATCTATCCAGTGTGGAGCAAGGGCAGGCATTAGAATCTGAATTGGCATCCAAAGGAGTGAAAGCAAAAGGGTATCGTTCAGATGCGTCAGATTTTGCTCAAGCCGATAAACTGATTAATGATGTTGTTGCTGATTTTGGCTCACTCGATATTCTGGTAAACAATGCCGGCATTACCATGGATAACTTATTACTTAGAATGACCGAAGAGATGTGGGACAAAATCATGAACGTCAATCTAAAATCCTGCTTCAATACAGTGAAGGCCGCGGTAAAGCCCATGATGAAACAGCGGGGAGGATCTATCATCAACATGACATCAGTGGTGGGCTTGAAAGGCAATGCGGGCCAATCCAATTATGCAGCTTCCAAAGCAGGCATCATCGGCTTCACTAAATCAATCGCTCTGGAATTGGGCTCAAGAGGAATTCGCTCCAATGCGATCGCTCCCGGATTCATTGAAACAGAAATGACGGGGAAACTTGATGAGAAAACAGTACAGAGCTGGCGCGATGCGATTCCTCTAAAACGTGGAGGGCAACCCGAAGACGTTGCCAATGCGTGCGTCTTTCTGGGGTCTGATATGTCATCTTACATTTCCGGCCAGGTGATTCAAGTTGATGGTGGAATGTTGACTTAGTAATGAAAACTGAGATTCAAAAACTTGGCGATATACTCCGTCATTCTTTTGAGAAGAATGCCTGGCACGGGCCTGCCGTAATGGAGGTATTAAATTCCATTGATGAACGTATCGTCCATAAAAAAATAAATACAGCGCATTCTATTCTCGAACTCGTTGCCCACATGACAGCATGGAGAGTTTTTGTTACGGAACGATTGCAAGGGAATACCTCTTTTGAGGTAAGTGAAGAAATGAATTTTCCTTCCTCACAAGCCTGGCATCAGGTTGTTGATTCGTTAAGAGCAAGTCAGGAGAAACTCCTTGTGTGTCTTGAGAAATTCCCGGTTGAGCAGTTGAGTGAAGTTGTACCGAATCGTCCTTACAAATTTTTTACCATGCTCCATGGTATTGTCCATCATGATCTGTATCATCTTGGGCAAATTGTATTGATTAAAAAAATTCACGGATAGACGGGATCATATTGCATCTGAAAGGTACCGCATGAAAAAGCTTATCCTTCTCGTTTTCTGTTTCTCTTCACTATCTGTAGCCAGCCAAACTAAAAGTATAGATAGTTTAAAATCAGTGCTGCGTCTTGCCGATGGCAAAGACAAAATAAAACCTCTGATTGATCTGTGTTGGGAATATCGATTTATAAATGCCGACTCTGCCAGAAATTACGGACTTACTGCACTTGGCCTGGCACGCGAAGCCAAACTTCAGGACTATGAAGTGGAGGCATTGCACAATATAGGAGTAACATTAGAGGCACAGGGCAATTATGCAGAGGCTCTTACCTATGAACTTGAGGCCCTTGATTTGAGACAAAAAATTGGAGATGACTTAAAGACTGCCAATACATTGAATAATCTTGGCATTATCCACGATGAGCAGGGTAATTATCAAAAAGCTATTGAATATTATTTTGAAGCGCGAAAAATTTATGAAAAGTTGGGCGATGAATCAAAAATAGCAATGGTCTTGGTCAACATCGGGATTGTGCTGCGAGCACAGCAGGAATATAATAAGGTGCTTTCTTATTATTACCAGGCCATTAAGATTTACAAAAAATTAGATAATCGTTTTGCTCTGGCAGCTTGTCACGCCAATTTAGGCTCCGTATTTCTTGAAGTGCCCAATTATGATAGTTCATTGTATTACTCTCTTTTGGCCACTCGCGAATTTGAAGAGCAAAACGTTCGTCAGTTTCTTCCAACAACACTAAGCAATGTTGGCATTGTCTACGACTCGCTTGGAAAAATTGAACTGGCAAAGGAATACCTATTAAAAGCCAAAGCCCTTCATGAAGAATATGACAATAAAAAGGAGCTCTCGACTGTGTTAATACAACTCGCTAATATCTATCTAAAAACAAATCAACTGGCGATGGCGGAATCATCTGCCCGCAAAGCATTATCAATTGCTGAAAAAATTGGGGCTCTTGAACAACTTGTGAGTGGTCATCAAAAGCTGGCGGAAATACACGCAAGAACAAAAGACTTTTCAGCTGCCTACCAAGAGCATAGATTGTATGTTAAATCGAAAGACTCATTATTCCAGCAGGAGAAAACAAAACAGATGGCTGAGTTGCAAACTCAATACGAGACCGATAAGAAAGAGAAAGAGATTGATATTCAACACTTGGTTATCAGCGAACAAACCCTGACGCTTCAGCGCAACCAAGCCTTTATTGCAGGATTGATTAGCCTGCTCATACTACTTTCAGTTGTCGGTATTTTATGGAGAAGTAGGATAAAATTGAAACAACAAAAGAGAATAGAGCAACAACAACGTGTGCACCAGGAAGAATTGACAAAATCTGTTATTGAATTACAGGAAAGAGAGCGTTCGCGCTTTGCCCAAGATCTCCACGATGGCTTTGGTCAAATGATCACCGCCTTGAAATTTCAATTGGAAAGTCCGAATCATGAAAAAGAAAATGCATCGCTACTCATTGGCCAAATGCATGATGAAATTCGCAATGTCTCCTTTGCCCTGTCACCTCACGTGCTGATACGAGATGGATTAATTCAAGCCTTGAAAGAATTGGCCGCCCGGCTTAATAAATCTGGCAAAGTGAATCTAATAGTTCAATCCACAGGGCTTGAAAACCGACTGACTCCAAATAGTGAAATCACAATCTATCGAATCTGTCAGGAATGGCTAAACAATGTGCTTAAATATAGCGGTGCCATAAAAATTATGTTGCAACTGGTAAGTCATCCGGACGAATTGTTACTTACTATTGAAGATGATGGAGAGGGTTTTAATCCTTCTTTGCTTGAAACCGGAAAAGGTAACGGCTGGAAAAATATACAATCACGCGCTCGTATTCTGTTAGGCGAAGTTGACATTGATGCCCAGGAAGGCAGAAAGGGTTCTACCTTCATTCTTACCATCCCAAAAGGCCTTAACCCTAATCATAAGGTCACTTTAGATTAGGCTTCTTTTTCTGTCTATCCGTACCAGTACGGAGCAAAATTACCTACTTCAGGGTATTGAACTTAAATTCTTCCATAGCAAACTTGCTTTCACAAGAAGGCACATGGAATACAGCTATAGAAACCGTTCAACAGAAAAAGAGACCACTATTCAACTTCAACAGTATGATATGGTGGTTATCATGAATAAAACAAGGCGTATTATTCCATATGCTGAAGTAACTGATATAAGGTTGACTAAATCACGAGAGACCTATTCACTTCACATCAGTGCCTTTGATTGCGGAAATGTTTTGGTGAAGAGTCACTCTTTTGGGCAAGCTGGAGAAAAAATTGATCAAGGGCATGCCTATTTAACATTCACCCGGGTGCTACACATGCACCTGCTTGAGAAAAGTAAACCAAACTACTCCACTGGCTTCAATGCGATAAGGGCACTATTTTTTTTGGGAATCTGGGCAGTGGCTGCTTCTCTTTTATTCTTTATCGAAGAGTATTTCAACTTTACAGCCGCGAGTCCTTTGGTTGTGGCTGCAGTAATTTTTTCAGTTGGCCTTTTGTGGCACTTTGGTTTGCAGTTGAAACACTGGCCCATGCCTTACAACCCCGCTAGTATACCCTTACATCTTTTACCATCAGGCTCTTGAATGTTGGGCAAGATAAATATTTAACTTACTTTTCCGCTGGTACCCAAGTATTTACCATGCCGGCAATTCGTATTGTATTAGTTGATGACCATCAAATTATATTGGATGGCCTTAGTATGTTATTAGATCAAGACCCATCGTTTGATGTAATCGCCTCCTTTTCGCATCCCGAAAAGGCACTTGCATTCTTATCTGTTCAAGAGCCAGATATTTTACTCACCGACTATTCCTTACCAGGCATCAATGGAGTAGAACTGATCCGCAAAGCAAAGCTACTTCATCCTGCCATGAAATCCGTATTGCTCAGTATGCACGATGAACCTTCCATTGTGCGTGAGGCAATAAAATTGGGCGTGAATGGCTATCTGCTTAAAAATATTCAACAAGCGGAACTGAAAGAAGCCATTCGAAAAATTTATAGCGGGCTAATCTATGTAAGTGCTGAAATCACCACTCAACTACTTCAGCAATCCAGCGGCAATCAAAATGAATCTGCGTTAACTGAACGCGAACTTGAAGTGCTCAAGTTGATCACCAAAGAAAACTCAAACAAACAGATTGCTAATAAAATGCACATTAGTGAGCGTACGGTGGAAACCCATCGCAAGAATATCTTCCGCAAAACCGGCACTACCAGCCTGGTGGGGTTAGTAAAATACGCCTACTCTAATAATCTCATTTCTTAAAATTATCCGTACCAGTACGGAGTAAAAAATGCCCTCTTCACGGTATGGTAGGCCTCTGTATACATGGCTAGTTTTGACCAAACAACAAACCCTAATTTATAAATCATGAAAAAATTAATTATTGCTCTTGCCGGTCTATTTATGCTGACCGACCAAGTCTTTTCGCAACAGTTGGAGTTGGAAAAGACTTACAAAATATCCAGGGCATCCAAACGAGGAGAACTTTCCGGTCTGGATTACGACCGTGATGCCAAAACATATACACTCACCTACTTCACAGGTCAAAAGAAAAACACATTCAAATACGAACAATATGTTTTTGATAGCGACTTCAATTTCATCAAAGACGGAGAATTTGAAGAAGAGGCAGAAAAAATGAAAAAGAAATTCAAATGGTTCAGGTACAAAGGGGAAACGTATGTGACAGAAGGAAATACAATGGAGAATAATTTGTTGGGAACACTGGTGCTAAAAAAGAAGCGGATCACCAGCACCTATAAATGGCTGTTGGGAGGATATAGTAGCAAGACGGAAATTCTGGAAAAAGTAAAACCAAAAACAGATGATGGCAATACCTATACTGCCTTAACATCAGCAGAAGATGATATAAATGGAGACTTGTATATTCTGGCTACAGTAAAACCAAAAATGAGTGGCAAGGGAAACGAAGATATCGGAGCCGTCCGCCTTTTGAAGTTTAACAAAGACCTGGATTTAGTAAAGACATTAGATTTTGATTTCCCGTATGTGCAATCACTCGTATTTGCTCGTGCTCTTGAGATCCCCGATTTCGACAATCCTGAAAACACAGGTGTTGAAGGTATCGTATTTGTTTTTGCTCCTTCAAGTGCTTTGGGTAAGAAGAAGGCTGATCCTAACAATAATAATTACACGTACGTAACCGTAAACGCTGATTGCAAAATCACAGAAAGATTTAGTTTCGAAAGTCCGGCAAGTTACTGGCGAATTGATGAAGTGTTGACGTTTGAAAATGGTGATCGCTATTTTTATGGCCCTGCCGCTGCTGGCAAAGACAAATATTATAATGAAGGAGTGAAGCCAGGTTTTGGTAATCAAAGTGGTGAAGTAAAATATAAAGCCGTTCAATTAATGAAGGCTTCTGGCGGCAAGCTTGCCTATATTACTGAAACAAGCCTGGATGAGTTTAAAACAAAACAACAATTCCCTCCCAATCAAAAAAAGACCCCGGATTATAACGGACGCGAGTTTGCGGTAAGGTCATATAAGTTCGGTAGTAACGGAGATTTGTATGTGCTCGGTCAAAACTATGATAAGAACAAGGAAGGTCAAATAAAACAATTTGAAGACGTACTTGGATTTCATTTCGATACAAATGGAAAACTAAAAGCACAGTATGGCTTAGATACAAAAGAAGCTGGTATTACCATCGAAACCAGTACACAATATCACCTCACTTATAAAGTAGTCAGTCAAATGACAACCACCTATGCTTGTCCTCAACAGTTAATCGAAGGAACTGATGGAAACATGTATTGGATCTTGCAAGAGATTAGGGGAATGCGGGAAGGTAAACTACTCACCTACCCACGTATTGGCCGCGTAATGCCAGGCAGTGCAACCATGAGCGACCTTGTCACCTTTGGAAAGGGTGCAGGATATTATCTCAATCCTAATTATCCAACTTTGGAGACGGACAAGGGTGAAACACTTGTATTTTTTGGTGCGGATAAGCCCGGAAAAGAACTTTGGTTTGCACGAGTTAAGCTGAAGTAGCCAACATATACAGTTAACTTTATTGAACAGCGTAGCCAATCAGCTACGCTGTTTTTAATTAGGATAGTTTTATATAAGGTATACACAACTCATTTACTAACAGTCGTCAGCAAAAGTTTTTTAACAAATTTTTAACGAGTCATTTGGAAACTCTACTAAACTAGTATACGTTTGTGATATCATAGTCGGGGAAGCAAATAGCTCAACCGATTTATAAAGAAGCGTGGAGAGATAAGGCTCTAAGAAGCGCTAGCAACCGCCCTCCTGATGGTATCGGGAGATGAAAGGTGCTAAATCCTCCCCTGAGATGGTCTCAGGGAACTATAAACCGGTAAGAAAATGAAAAATCTTTTCAATTCTCTCAGATCAAGTCTTGATGACTTGGAAGCTTCACTCCAAAATTTTTATCAATCCATTTACTGTACCGGAAACAACAGCATGTGTATGTGTTGTTGTCCATTTTGTTGCTGATCGATAGCGAAGCGCATTCAGCAACAAACTAGCCTACGGTCTGCCGCGTGACGGGTATGGTTACGGCTACGTTTCTTCAAAAAATCAAATGAATTAATTCAACCCATAAAACTTTCAGTATGTCCAACTTACTTAAATTTTCTGTGCAGTCGAAGAGTACCTCGCCTGCCAGAACCGAAATAGAAACACGAGGATTCAAATTAATCGTGGATGAGCCCCAAGAACTGGGCGGAACAAACGATGCACCCAACCCGGTGGAATATATTCTGGCAGGCTATGCCGGATGTATCAATGTGGTGGCACATATCACTGCTAAAGAGTTCAACATCGACCTAAAGGACTTAGAAATATCCATCGATGGAGATCTGAATCCGGCCCGGTTGTTCGGACAATCATTTAGCGAACGCGCGGGCTACCAGAATATCAATGTGCAGTTGACAACCAACAGTAAAATTGATGAGCACGTCAAACAAAAATGGCTGCAAGAGATCGAAAACCGCTGCCCGGTTAACGACAATCTGCGCAATGCCACTCCTGTAAATTTTACACTTAATTAAAACCTTAAAAAACTACTATTATGTCTTTACATTTCGAAACTCTTCAATTACATGCAGGCCAGGAAGCAGATCCTACAACGGGATCACGTGCTGTGCCCATCTATCAAACCACTTCCTATGTGTTCAAAAATTCTGAACATGGAGCCAACCTTTTTGCGCTAAAGGAATTTGGAAACATCTACACCCGCATTATGAATCCAACTTCTGATGTGTTCGAAAAGCGAATTGCGGCATTGGAAGGTGGAGTGGCTGCTCTGGCCGTTGGCTCTGGCCAGGCTGCACAGTTCATTGCGCTAAACAATATTTTGCAAGCAGGTGATAATTTCGTCTCCACTACCTTCCTGTACGGAGGAACTTACAATCAGTTTAAGGTTGCCTTCAAGCGCCTCGGTATTGATGCTCGCTTTGCAGAAGGTGATAAACCCGAGGCATTTGAAAAATTGATTGACAAAAAGACAAAGGCTATTTACCTGGAATCCATTGGAAACCCTGGCTTCAACATTCCTGATTTTGATGCCATCGCTGCGCTGGCCAGGAAACATGACCTTCCCTTAGTTGTTGACAATACCTTTGGTGCCGCAGGTTATCTCTTCCAGCCCATAAAACATGGAGCTAATGTAGTGGTCGAGTCAGCAACAAAATGGATTGGTGGACATGGAACGACCATTGGAGGTGTGATTGTCGATGGCGGAAACTTCAATTGGGGCAATGGAAAATTTCCTCAATTTACCGAACCATCTGAAGGTTATCATGGATTGAAATTCTGGGAAATCTTTGGAGAAGGAAATCCGCTTGGTTTACCTAATATCGCTTTCATTATCCGCGCACGCGTAGAAGGTCTTCGCGATTTTGGTCCCGCTCAAAGTCCTTTCAATTCTTTCTTACTACTTCAAGGATTGGAGACCTTGTCACTTCGCGTTCAACGTGCCGTAGACAATGCATTGGCGCTTGCTCAATGGCTAGAAGAAAATCCTTTGGTGGAAAGTGTTAACTATCCGGGTTTGCAAAGCAGCACCTATCATACATTAGCCAGGAAATATTTGAAGAATGGTTTTGGTGCTGTACTTTCCTTTACGGTAAAAGGTACGAAGGAGAACACTTCAAAACTTGTAGACAGTCTTGGCTTGATAAGCCATCTTGCCAACGTTGGAGATTCAAAGACACTGATTATTCAGCCTTCGGCTACTACACATCAGCAGTTGTCTGAGGAAGAAAAAATTGCGAGCGGTGTATTGCCAAATCTATTGAGAATTTCGGTCGGTACTGAGCACATTGATGATATCAAAGCCGATTTGAAGCAAGCATTCGAGAAGGTTTTCAAAAAAGAGTTGGTGGCTTAAAAAGGTTTATGCCAAAAACAGAGCATATATTTCACCATCCCAATGAGTTTGTGTTGGAGTCCGGGGGATTACTCCCGGGCTTCCAACTCAAATACACCACCTTGGGACAACTCAACAAAGAGCGCAGCAATGCAGTTTGGGTATGCCACGCCCTCACTGGCAATTCTGATTTTACGAGTTGGTGGGATGGCCTGTTTAAGGAAGATGGCCCTTTCGATCCACGTCATTATTTTATTATATGTGTAAACACGTTGGGGGGTTGCTATGGCTCTACAGGACCACTTTCAATTAATCCATCCTCCGGCAAAGCCTACTTTCATAATTTTCCAATGATCACCAATCGGGATGTTGTGGCGGGATTTGATTTGCTACGCGAAGAATTAGGCATTCGTCAAGTTCATACATTAATTGGCGGATCACTCGGAGGACAACAAGCATTGGAATGGGCCATTCAAAAACCAGAAGCATTCATCCATCTTATTCCCGTTGCTTGTAATGCCTTTCATTCTCCCTGGGGCATTGCATTCAATGAAGCTCAGCGAATGGCCATTGCGGCTGACGCTACCTGGAAAGAAAACGATTTTCGGGCAGGACAGGAAGGACTAAAAGCAGCACGCGCAATAGGTATGATTTCATTCCGCTCATTCGAAGCTTTCGGTGAAACGCAAGGGGAAAAAAGCTTAGCTAAATTGGATGACTTTAGAGCAGCATCTTATCAACGTTATCAGGGACTGAAGCTGGCCAATCGTTTTAATGCGTTTACTTACTGGACATTGACGAAGGCCATGGATAGTCATCATGTAGGGAGAGGGAGAGGTGGGGCAGAAAATGCGCTGAAAGCAATTCAAGCCAAAACCCTTGTGGTAGGAATGAACAGTGATATTCTATTCCCTTTAGTAGAGCAACAGTTCTTGGCTGACTTTATCCCGGATGCGGCATTTGAAATTGTATCAACACCCTATGGGCACGATGGATTCCTCATTGAATTTGAACAATTGAAAACAGTGATCAGAAAATTTTTTAAGCAACATGTAATCGAAAAAGAAATTTCTCTATGAAAAAGAAACTAAAGTTGGGAGTATTTGGATTTGGATGTGTGGGCCAGGGATTGTACCATGTACTCCAGGAAACACAAGGAATTAAAGCAGAGATCAAAAAGATTTGCGTTAAAAACAAAAATAAATCGCGCAGTATTAGCAGCGAATTTTTTACATATGACAAAAGTGATATTCTGAATGATCCTGAGATCGATGTGGTGGTGGAACTTATTGATGACGCCAATGCTGCCTTTGACGTAGTAAAGAAAGCCCTGGAGAATGGTAAGGCGGTGGTCACTGCTAATAAAAAGATGTTGGCAGAGCACCTTGAAGAAATCTATACACTTCAAAAGAAATACGGAAGGCCTGTGTTGTATGAAGGAGCCGTTTGTGGTGCAATCCCCATCATTCGCAATTTGGAAGAGTATTACGACAACGATTTAATCAGCAGCATAGAGGGTATTTTTAATGGATCCACCAATTTCATTCTAACTAAAGTATTTGAAGAGCGTAAGAATTACGCAGATGCATTGAAACAAGCGCAGGAGCTTTGTTTTGCAGAATCAGACCCTGGTTTGGATGTAAAAGGATTTGATCCAAAATTTAAATTGGTGATTGCCATTGCCCATACCTTTGGTGTATTCGTAAAGCCAGAAGAAATAATCAATATCGGAATTGATAAAGTGGCTGACCTTGATTTGAAATTTGCCAGAGAAAATGGATACGGAATAAAACTTGTCGCGCGCGCTTTTAAAGAAAATGGGAAGATTTATGGATTTGTTGCACCCCAGTTTGTCGAAAGCACCAATCTTTTAGCATCCGTCAGAAACGAATACAATGCTGTCATTGTGCAAGGTGCATTTTCTGAAAAGCAACTCTTTGTGGGCAAGGGAGCAGGTAGCTACCCAACAGGTTCTGCTGTACTTTCTGACATCTCAGCACTCACCTACGATTACAGCTACGAGTATAAAAAACTTGGTCAATCTAAATCACAAGCATTCTCCAACAATGGATCGGTAGAAGTACTGGTAAGCTTCAAGGACAAATCCCTGATAAACCCCCGGGATTTTGAAGAATTTAAAGGAGGCTATTCCGGAAACGGCAATCAATACATGAACGGACTGGTTACCCTTACCAAATTAAAAGAATGGTCGGTACAGGATGGCATCAGTATCATTCTTACCCCTCAATTTAATTTTGTGGCCCATGCGGAGGTAAAGAAGGTTGAGCTTTTGGTGGCTTAGGAATTATCTCTTAAGGGCAATTTTGAATAACCACATCATTTTTTTTGAAGTGGCACCTCCACCACGATCATGCAACCCTTTCCCGGGGTGCTGTTTATTTCGATCTTGCCTTTCAATAAAGCGACCCTCGTGCGGAGGCTGTTGATACCAAAGCCTGATTGAGTAGCGGGATCAAAACCCACCCCATCGTCTTCAATAGTTACAACCAGCTCCTTGTCATAGCCAAAAAATTGTATGTCTGCCCGTTTGGCCATAGAGTGATGGGTTATGTTGTTGAGCGATTCCTGAATAATTCGGTAAACCTGAACAATACTTTCTACTGTCAATTCTTCCCGAAACCCGAACGTTTGTAGTTTGATATCAATTTTGGAGCTATTTCTCGCTTCAATAATTAATTTTTCCACCAAGGGCATTAGGCCAGAAACTTTGGCAAATGTAGGAGCCAGATCGTGAGATAAATTACGCACTTCTTCAATCAGGGAGGCCATGCTTTCCGTTCCTTCTTCCTCGTTGTTAAAATAGGTCCGCTTAATATTGCTCAACTTGCTCCCAATGTTATCATGCAGATCTCCGGCAATCCTGTTGCGCTCCTTCTCGATGCCCTCAATATATTGCTGAAACATTTCATTCTGCTGTTCTGTCAACTCATTTTTTAATCTTGCTCGCTCCCGTTGAACCTCCCCGTATTGAAGTATCAAGGCAGACGATAAAAATGCAATCTCCAAGAGGATACCAATAAAAAGTGGATTCAAATCCGGTGATAAAAGTCCATACGACTGAGCCAGTATATGATACATACCGGATAGAATTACGGAACCAGTCGCTGCCAGATAAAGGATTGCAGAAGTAGCGTTCTTCCGAATGGATAAAATACCAGTGTAAATCAAAACCAGTAGCCCAAAAAACATGATCAGAAAAAGTGTTGGCAAAAACCAAAGGCTTATGTTGAACAGGAATTCATTGACAAGCAAAAGCAGTGAAATGAAAAACACGATCAGAATGTTTAGTGTAAGGTGAATTCCCTTATGGTTTTTCTTTGTCCTTAAAAAGGACTGAGAAAATTTGATTAGGAAAATAAACATCAGCACGGGCAATTGAATGCCGAGAGGTGCATCGATGTAGGCAATGTTCGGATATAAATATTGAAAGGCCGCCCCGATATCGTAAAATAAATAAAGGAATGCTGTGGCCACGTAAAAGAAATACCATAAAAAAACCATTTGCCTTACCATAAAAAAACAAAACAAGGCCAATAAAGAGCAGAAGAAAAGGATGCCAAAAAAAAGCCCTAACCCTAAATTCAGATCATAGTCACGTTGGTGAAAGGACTTTTCATCCCATAGAAAGAACGGTGCGTTCAAACTGTTTTCATGACTAATTCTCACCAGTACGTGAACTGATCGCCCCGGTTGACAAGCGATGGGTAAAATAAAGTGTCGGTGCTTTACCGGTCGAAGGTTAAAAGGATGAAACATGCCCATGGTTCCCCGCTCTTCAAATTTTCCCAACGCACTTTCGAAAAATGCTACCCCTACGAGATGAGATTGTTGTAATTCTAGAATAAGGCGTTGCTCATTTTTAGATTTATTTTTTAGTGTAAGGGAAAACCAAAAATCGCCTTTCACAATTCCGAGATGTGATTCATCAAGCCTATTTAGTTTGGTTTGTGGGTTAGCAAAGATGTTGGCCGCTGAATCTACTGATAGACCGTCTGGAGCTTTGAAATAACGGATGTAGGGGCCCACCTTCATGGGCCTGAACTCGTCATCTACAAATAGCGTGTCCTGACCAGCAGCGGTAAACGTTGCAGCATTGAGCAAAAGCGCAATCAGATAAAAACGAAACTTTATCAAGCAGGTAAAATTAGGTCTATAATGCAGGTAACGGCAATACCTTACGTGGTGTAATTCACCTTAGGCTACTCTGTCAAATTATTTTCCATGGCATAATGCACCATTTCGGCCGTGCTGTTCAGGCCCAGTTTTTTCATGATGTTTTTCTTGTGTGTGCGAACCGTGTGCAGGCTCAGAAAAAGCTGTTCGCTTATGATTTCAGCATTTTTTCCCTTGCCGATAAGGGTCATAATTTCCACCTCACGCTTAGTCAGTTTCATCTTTTCAATGAACTCATCACGTTTTTTAAAACCATTTAATCTTTTGGTTAGCGCCCCCGGGCTTTCATAAAAATGATCACCCATAATGCCATCCAGGGCTTCGATCAGTTCCTGACTACTGGCACTCTTGGTGAGATAACCATTGGCGTTTAGTACTTTCGATTTATTGACCAACGAGGGATCATCATACATGGTGAGGATCAGTACGCGCAGGTTGGGCCATTTTTCTTTCACTTTTTCTGTAAGGGCCAACCCATCCTCATTCCCTAAGTTGATGTCCATGATGAGTATATCAGGATTAATCTCTTCAAGCTGAAAGAAAAGCTCCCTTGAATTGTGCGCATGACCCGCTACCATAAACCGGGGATGAACCGAAAGAAGCACCCGAAGCCCTTCAATGGTAAGGTTATGATCTTCGCAGATAACAATTTTGCGTGGTTGCATAGAGTAAAGCCGTATACAATATACACCATTTGGTGTATAGGGCAAACTGGCAAACGTCAAAAAATAGCAAGCCGAAACAAGAAGAAGGATATTGCTCACCGATGCACCTTTGCGTTTCTATTAAACGTAGTCAGTTGGCCACAAGATATGCAGAGCATACTGATACAAGACTCTCTGTTTCATTAGATTATTGGTTATCTACTCTGCATCGCTAACTACTAACTAGTAAAATACACCATGCGCGGTATTGTGCTGAAGGGAGGATGAGCCCAATTTTGACAAACGATTCGACAAATCTAAAATCTACTGATATGAAATTCTCAACATTTACAATCGGTTTTTTTCAATCTGTACTATTTGAGCGAAGTACTTTACAGAAAATCTTTCCTCTACACTTTCCCTTCTTTCTGATGTTTCGGAAATCTACTTTACTTTCTCTTTCATTTTTTATTTTACTGGGTACCGTGGCCTACTCACAACCAAGTCAGACCATCACCTTCTCTTCTCTACCCGCCAAAACTTACAACAACGCCCCATTCCCTCTTACTGCCACGGCCTCCTCAGGTTTGCCTGTTACCTATATCACCAGTAACACAGCAGTAGCCACCATCAATGGTGATGTGTTAACTATTGAAGGAGCAGGTACCTGCACCATCACTGCCAAGCAGGCCGGTGACGGAACTTACAATGCAGCTGCCGATGTACCACAATCACTCACTGTAAATCAAGCTGGACAATCGCTCACAGCCAACTTTCTTAGCACGCCACGCCTCACCACAGATGGGTCTTATTCTCCTCAGGCATTTTATAGTTCCGGTTTACCTGCCACTATCAGTTCTTCAAATACTGCTGTAGCTACTGTATCGGGTAATTTAATTACTCCCGTGAGCGCGGGTGTCACCACGTTAACCGTTTCGCAAGCAGGAGACAATAATTTTCTGGCAGCTACCAATTCTACTTACCCCCTTACCGTAAGCAGCCCCTCACAATCCCCTTATAAGTCTACTCTTCAGGGTGGCGCACCTGTCACTCAGTTGAATTCTCCGCTCAGCAACGTAGAGGTGGATGGTAGTGGCAAAATTTACGCTATCAATCCTGGACTATCGCAAATCATTATAATCAATGCGGATGGTTCCGTAAATAAAGTATTCGGCTCTTTCGGAATTAATGATGGCGAACTGAATAGCCCCTCGGATGTGGCTGTAGATGGCTCGGGTAACATGTATGTTGTAGATGCTAGCAATCACCGCATTCAGGTGTTTGATTCCAATGGAAATTTTATTCGCAAGTTTGGAAGCAGAGGTGCCGCTTCAGGCAAACTCACTACTCCCAACAGTATAGCCATCGATGGCACCAATAAAGTGTTTGTTACTGAACGAGGTACCGGACGTGTCTCAGTCTTCACTACACTGGGTGTATTTCAATATGCATTCGGCTCCAGCGGGAGTGGCACAGGACAGTTAAGTGTTCCACGGGGTATTGATCTTGACAATAGCGGCAACGCATACGTGGTAGATGCAGGTAATGGACGGGTAGTTGTTTATGCCAACAATGGAACTTACCTCCGGACGATTGGAACGAGTGGCACCGCCAACGGACAATTGTCTTTACCCAAATATGTAAAGTTGGACGCCTCAGGCAATGTGGTTGTTACAAATGATGGCAATGCGCGCGTTGAGGTATTTGATAACAACGGAGCCTTTCTTGCCAACTTTCCCTGGCCGGGTGGCTCCGGTGGTGCGTGTGGCATAGCTCGCGATGGAAGTGGAAATTTTTACATCAGTAATTATATCACCAATGAATTGTTGAAATTCAATAGTTCCGGCAGCTTGTTGCAAACCATTATGCCGTTAACGCAAACTAACCTTCAGGTTTTTCAGCCTACGGGTGTTGCCTTTGATGCAACCGGTAATGTGTATGTATCAAGTGCTTCAAAAAACGTACAGGTTTATGCCTCTAATGGCACCTACATACGAACCATTGGCGCACCGGGAACAGCGGATGGCCAGTTTAGCAAGAGTCCCGGTAAAATTGCAGTGGATGCCAGCGGCAATACCTATGTGGTGGATACGGGCAATAACCGTGTTCAAGTATTTGACAACACCGGGGTGTTTGTGAGAAAAGTTGGCGTGAGTTTACTCAGCACACCATTAGGGATAGCCATCGATGGAGGCGGGAAAATTTATGTCGCAGACCAAGGCAATAATAAAATCCAGGTCTTTCAAAATGATGGCACCTTCATAACCTCCTTTGGAAGTGCCGGTGCCGGCAACGGGCAGTTTGGTTCACCAGGTGGAGTAGCAGTTGACGGCAATGGTAATATATATGTAGCCGATGGAGGGAACAACCGTGTACAGGTTTTTGATAACAGTGGAGTATTTATACGGGCGTTCGGTGCTTTAGGTAGTGGCAACGGACAATTTAATTTACCTTATGATATTAAACTTGATGCGGCTGGAACCATTTATGTGGCCGACAGAACTAATCATCGCGTACAAATCTTTAAGAACGATGGCACATTTCTTTATACAGCAGGCAGTTTAGGATACGGTCCTCTTGCAGGTAACGGGCATCTCTATGTACCGTATAGTCTTGCCGTCAACCCTTCGGGCCTATCTATTGCGGTGGCCGACTTTAACAATAATTTAATTCAGGCTTTTGACTCACCCGATATCAATCTTAAGCAAACCGGATCCATCACTTCCAACGGGAATTACGATTTTGGAAATGTAAATATGCTCGCAAGCTCGAGCACTACTGTGTTTACTATTGAGAATCTTGGAAGTGCCTTATTAACCCTGACGGGCAATCCCAAAGTATCGGTGACAGGTGCAAATGCTGCTGACTTTGTCGTGAACACTTCGAGCACGGCAGCTTCCATTGCTTCCGCAGCCAACACTACCTTCACCACTACATTCACACCTTCAGGAGCGGGGTTGAGAGTAGCCCAGCTTTCTATTAGTTCAGATGATCTGGATGAAACTCCTTACCTGATTAACCTCCAAGGCACAGGTGTAAAACTCAATCAGTCTATTACGTTCAATGCCTTGCCTTCAAAAGCAGTTGGCGATCCGAACTTTAATCTTACAGGTACGGCCAGCTCTTCATTGACAGTGACGTATGCCAGCAGCAACACTTCAGTTGCTACGATTTCCAACAATGTCGTGACAATAATCGGAATAGGGATGACCCTCATTACAGCCAGTCAGGCGGGTGATACCAATTTTAATGCAGCCCTTCCCGTTGATCAAAGTTTTTGCATTAAACCTGCAAAACCCACCGTGACATTGAGTAATATAAGTGAAAGTGTCACACTAACATCAAGCAGTTCATCCGGCAACCAATGGTATAAAGACGATGCGCTCATCAACGGGGCAACGAACTCCACGTTGACAGTGTCAGAGGTTGGCATCTATAAAGTGCATGTGATTGCCAGTGATTGCAACAGTGATTTTTCGGCAGATGTTCCGTTGGTTGTAACGGGTGATTTGGACACTACCAGCAAAACTGAATGGGAGCTTTTTCCTAACCCGGTGAAGGATGTTTTGAATTTGAGATTGCCGTGGCCAGGCCAGAAGTCAGTGCAGATTATACAAAGTGATGGTCGGGTAATGGATAAGCTTGATACCGAAGAGCGGGAATTGAGTGTTCAGGTTGGCCATTATGCCGGTGGATATTATTTTGTGCGCGTGCGCCAAAGCAAAGGGGTAGTAACAGGTCGTTTTGTAAAAAAATAAACAAATGAAAGCCATGAAAAAATTGAGTATAAATAAGACAATCAATATGGGAGCATTTCTGAGTTTACTATTACTGATAATAAGTTGTGGGGGCTCAGACCCCGCACCCACTGAACAGGAGGTGGTTACCGAAGCCCTCGTCTCAGGTACTTGGAAGGTACAAAGTGTTACCGTAGATGGCGCTGATCAATCCAGTATCTATACTGGATTGATCATTAATTTCACGGCTACCGGTTTCAGCGCAAGCAATGGCAGTCCTGTATGGCCGGCTTCGGCCAGTTGGAGTTTTACGGATGATTTGGCCAAAACTATAATCATTGATGGTCTTGAAATTTCCATCGTAGAAGCAAGTTCAGTCAAATTGGTATTGAAACTAACGTGGAACAAAACGACCCTTGGGCCGGGCCGTGTGGCATCTTTGAGCGGGCAAAACATATTTACATTTGCCCACTGAGCTATACCTATCTAAATTTTTACAATATCCGCTTTCACCCGATTCATAGGGAAGTCTTTCAAAGATCAGGCTGCCTTCTTTTTATGGGAGGCGGCCTTTTTATTGCCCTTTATTAAGGCCAAATCCAAGACTTTATTTGCCAATACACCCTTAGAGATGAACAAAAGTCAAGGAGGTTAGTTTAAATTTTAGCGCTAAAATTGAATCTCAATTTTCAACGAATTAATCGTCTGTTGCCTATATTTGTACGCTTTAAAAATCATAACCCATGATCGTTATCTCTTCCATTGTAGCCTTCACCTTTATCATCTTGCTGCTGGTTTTCTTGCTCTTGTTTGCTCAAAAAAGTCTGGTGCAATCCGGGCCTGTGAGAATAGTAATCAATGGTGAAAAGACGATTACCGTTTCGGCCGGTAGTTCTTTACTCTCCACCTTAGCGAATGAGAAGATTTTCTTGCCTTCTGCTTGTGGCGGTGGCGGTACGTGTGCCATGTGTAAGTGTGTTGTTGAGTCCGGTGGTGGCGATGTGCTTCCTACCGAAGTGGGTCATTTAACCCGCGCTGAGCAAAAAGACCATGTCCGCTTGGGCTGTCAGGTCAAAGTGAAGCAAGATCTTACTATTCGTATCCCTGATGAGATTTTTGGAATCAAAAAGTGGGAGTGCGAAGTCGTCTCTAATTATAACGTATCTACTTTTATTAAAGAGTTTGTGGTAAAACTTCCTCCTGGTGAAACACTTCATTTTGAAGCAGGAGGTTACATTCAAATTGATGTGCCTGCTATTACAGCAGAATTCAAGACCATGGACATTACTCCTCATCCTGAATTAGGTCATAAGCCGGATGTATTCCAATCCGATTGGGATAAGTTTAAGTTATGGGGATTGAAAATGAAAAATGACGAGCCTATTTTTCGCGCATATTCAATGGCTAATCATCCTGCCGAAGGAAATATCGTCATGCTCAACATCCGTATCGCTACACCACCCTGGGACAGAGCCAATAATAAATGGATGGATGTCAATCCGGGAATTTGTTCTTCGTATGTATTCTCAAGGAAGCCTGGTGATAAAGTTACCATATCAGGCCCTTATGGAGAATTCCATATCAATAAAACTCAACGCGAAATGGTTTACATAGGAGGAGGTGCCGGAATGGCTCCTCTTCGCGCTCAAATTTTTCATTTATTCCACACCGAAAAAACAAAGCGTAAAGTTTCCTATTGGTATGGAGGCCGATCGAAAAAAGAACTATTCTACACTGAACACTTCCGTAAAATCGAAAAAGAATTCTCCAATTTTAAATTCTATATCGGACTTTCAGAACCCCTTCCTGAAGATAACTGGAAAGCAAATAAGAGCTTAGATGATAAAGAAGGAGATGGCTATACAGGATTTATTCACAAGTGCTTATATGATAATTATCTTGGCAAGCATGAAGCTCCTGAAGATGTTGAATTCTATCTCTGCGGTCCTCCATTGATGAATGCCGCTGTTCTGAAAATGTTGGATGATATGGGCATTCCAAAGGAGAATGTAAGATTTGATGACTTTGGAGGATAAACAAGGCTAAGCCTCTTATTAAAAAACCCTTGGCTAATTGACAAGGGTTTTTGTTTTATATAGGTTCTTAAATTTTTTTGTGAGCTTTTGATTACTTTTAAAGAACAAATGACAATTGAGGCCATAAAAAATATTGTAACCCCGATCCTCTTAAGGAATAAAGTAAAGAAAGCTGCGCTATTTGGATCCATGGCAAAGCAAAGTTATTCACAGGAAAGTGATGTGGATATTCTAGTTGAACTTGATGACTCACACAGTCTTTTGGATTTTATCGGCATTAAACAGGAATTGGAAGAAGCACTCCATAAGAAAGTTGACTTGGTGGAATATAAAGCTGTTAAACCAGCTCTCAAGAAGTACATACTAGATGATCCAATCGCAATCTATGGGTGAGAAGCGTGATGTAAAACATTTTTTAGACGACATTATTGAGTCGATCGAAAAAATAAATTCTTACTCAAAAGATATAACAGAAGAAGAATTCCTGACTAATATTGAAAAACAAGACGCTATTACCCGTAGAATTGAAATTATAGGTGAGGCTGTCAAAAATATTCCAGATGAAATCCGTTTTCATTTTCCTGAAATTCAGTGGAAGAAAATTGCTGGTCTTCGGGATGTTTCAATCCATAATTATTTTGGTGTGATACCTAAAAGGCTGTGGAAGATCATCCGACAAGATTTACCAATGTTGAACGAAAAGATCATAAAAGTACGATCAAGCCTAACTGATTAATTATGGATTTAACCATCCTCTTCTCCCCGCTGGACGAATCGATTTACGACATTCACTATGCAAACAACACTTTTTTTAAGAGCATTAAAGTGTACAGTGAGAAGATGCCGGATTACCGAGGTGCACATATCGCTTTGTTTGGCATTCGTGAAGAACGAGGTACCGATACAAATGTCGGTTGCAGCAGAGGCCCTGATGAAATCCGAAAGAAACTGTATCAACTGAAAAGAGGAACAGGTGCTTATACTATTGTCGACCTGGGTAATTTAAATGCCGGCATTGACCTCGATGAGACGTATGTTCGAATCAGTGAAGTTTGTCGAATCTTGTTGGAGAATAATGTGCTTCCTATTTTATTAGGTGGAACGCAAGATCTTGACTATGGCCAATATCGCGGTTACGAGGAAATGGAAAAGCTGATCAGCTTTCTCAATATTGATGCCTTTCTTGATCTGGACGATGCCAAAGAAAGTGCTCCCTCACGGCAACATATCCATAAGATGCTCTTGCATGAGCCTAACTATCTATTGAGCTACACGCACCTGGCACATCAAACCTATTTGATAGACCCCATGTCTATTTCGATTTTAGAGAAACTTTATTTTGAAGCTTATCGGATTGGCCAACTCAGATCCAATCTTGCAGAAATGGAGCCCGCCATTCGGAATGCCGATTTGGTCTCATTTGATATTACTGCTATTAAATCATCCGATGCACCAGGAAATTCAAACGCCCAACCCTTCGGTCTTTCTGGAGAAGAAGCTTGCCAGATTTGCTGGTATGCGGGCCTGAATGAAAAGCTAAGCTCCATTGGCTTTTATGAATACAACCCTGACAAAGATGATGAGCATAAGAAGACGGCTTCAGTCGTTGCCACTATGATCTGGTACTTCATCGAGGGCTTCTATCATCGTAAAAATGAAACCAACTTTAAATCCAACGACTTCATCAAGTTTGTGGTTTCTATGCCCGTTAAGCCTGAGACTATTGCTTTTTATAAGAGTAAGTTCACAGAGAAGTGGTGGATGGAAGTAGCACAACACCTGCCTGGGGCAAAGTATTCGCGCAACACCATTGTACCTTGCAGCTATGCCGACTATCAAACTGCTACAAAAGGAGAACTACCCGATCGCTATATTAGTTCGTTGGCCAAATTGAGTTAATGTCTATTTCAAATTCCGCTCACATAGCTTACCTGATCTATCGTATGAAGTTTATTTTTTATTTTTCAATTATCGCTTTTGCAACCGGGAGTTGTACCTCATCCCTTACTGATCCTCAACAAATAATTGACAAAGCAATTGTTGCTTCCGGTGGAGAAAAATATACTAACTCAACTATTGAATTCGATTTCCGAGAACGCCACTATATAGCCATCAGAGCAGGAGGAAAATTTTCCTACGAACGAATTTTTAAAGACTCCACCAGAACCATTCATGACTATGTCAGCAATGATGGGTTTAGACGTGAGATGGATGGAGTAGTAGTCGAAGTGGCTGATTCAATGAAAGTAAAATATACATCGTCAACTAATTCTGTTATTTATTTTGCACTGCTCCCCTACGGATTGAATGATGCATCCGTACAAAAGAAATTTTTGGGTGAGACCGTGATTGATGACAAAGCCTATTATAAAATAGAAATATCATTTCTACAAGATGGCGGGGGTGAAGATTTTCAGGACATGTTTAATTACTGGATCAGTAAAGACGATTTTAACATTGGCTTTTTATCCTACTCCTTTAGTGAGAACGATGAAATCAGTTCTCGCCTGCGCAAGGGTTATAACCCCAGACGAATCGAAAATGTCTTATTCCTTGATTACATTAATTATAAACCTAAAGATAACAAGGTGCGGTTCGATCAGTTAGAGGAGTTGTATGAAAAAGATGAGCTGGAGGAACTGAGTAAAATCGAACTACAAAATATTAGTGTGAAGTAGCTCTTCCTTTCCAAAGAAGAAATCCAACATAAACGACCAACAGAGTTGTTAGGGCTAAGATTAGATTCAAATGACTTGGATTGACAAGCGATAAAGCTGCCGAAATTGATTTATCCACATTGTTTAATCCGATGAGAAGCACACCCCCCAAAATGACTAACAAAATAAAATTATAGACAGAAGAGGGCCTGTGAGGTAAGGGAATAATGTCTTTATCATTCAGAATGATAATCAGATAAAATGTAATCAATGGTAGAATTAAACCGTTCAGCGCCTGAACTGTAAGAATCACGGGAATGGGTTTGATACCACTAATACCAAACAGAAAACCAGTGATCAATACGATCCCCCAAACGGTTCTTACAGAGTTTCTTCTTTCAATTCCAAAGACATTTGATGCAATGATTGAGGCTGCATAAGGCGAAGTGATGGCTGAAGAAAATCCTGCTGCAAACAGCCCAACCCCCAGGGCCAAGGCACCAACCGGTCCAACTTTCTCCTGAAACTCCGCAGCCAATGCGGGAAAAGAGGAAAACTCCCCCACTACTGTTCCTGCTAATAGTATCCATGCTGTTATCAATCCGCCAATCAAAACCGAAACGGTAAGGCCAACTCTCATGAGCGGAATAGTTTGCCCTTTGCTAATGCCCGAGCCAAGAAAAAGATTGTAAGGCACAATAGTCGTACCTACAAGTCCAAGAGTTATCAGCTCTGCCCCCGAAGGAATTCTTGGAACGGTACTCGCGATCAGCAAATCGCCAAATTGAAAATCACCATGAAGAGCAAGCACAAAAAAAGCAATGCCCATCATACCCACAAGAATTGTCATTAATGTAGATATCCATGTTTGCCTTCCATCCCAAAGCAAGAGTCCTGCACAAACTGTAACAAGAAGTGTATAAATTTTCCCATCTCCCTCTACTAAGAGATTTAAGCCGGCTACTGCACCTAAAATATTGCCCGCTTCATAGGCAGCACAACCTAAAAGAACAGAGCCTCCGATAAATAGCTTGACCCAAAATCCATTCTGGTGACCAAACTTTTTTTCCAATGCCTTACCCAACGAAAAGCCACTGGCAATGGTAATACGAGCCGATACCTCCTGAAGAATGATGCAACCTAGTGTTGCAAATACAACAGCCCATAGTAATTGGACCTGAAATTGGGAGCCAGCGGTTACCGCAGTAGTAATGGTACCCGGCCCAATAAAAGCTGCCGAAATAACTGACCAAAGGATTACGCTTGAGATTTTGCCTGGAGTCTTCATTTATTAATTATAAGAATAATCACCGTATTTTGGAAAAAAAACTACAATGAGATTGATCTCTTTGGACTGGGTTAATTGGCGGGTGATAAGAGGAGAGTACGACATTAGTCTCCTTCTCTATGCTTTATTGTTCGCGGGAGTTCTTTGGCTTGTAATCCAATGGGCTGAATGGGCATTCAAGAAATTTAGAAACAAAAGCAAGTAATTCCTATTTCAAATTCCACACATAAAAATTAGAATCACTCTCCAGAACAAACTCAGTTCGTGGATAAAGCTTATTCCCTGCTGTATTTGTCTTTGCCGTCTCAAGTAGCAACCCACAAGCATTAGTAGAGCGACAAAGTTCCTTCGCTTTATCAATAAGACTTACTGAAATACCTTGCCCCCGATAGCTGGGCGCAACAAATAAATCGTTTAACAGCCAAAGTCGCTTCATGCGCGTGGAGGAGAAAATCGGATAGAGTTGTACAAAGCCCGTGAAGTTGTCCTCTTCATTAAGCGCAACAAAAATCTCCGATTCATTGTTAACCATTCGCTCTTTTAAGAACTCTTTACCCGCAGAGATGTCAGATGACTTCTTATAAAATACTCTGTACTGATTAAACAAATCAGTAAGTTGATCTAAATCGTTGGTTGTGGCTTTTCGTATTTTCATAATGCTATTCTAGGAATACTTTTCAATTGATGTTCTGTCAAAGTAAAAATAACCTATTTTAGGTGATAGCGATAGCTTAGTTAAAAATTACCTTACCGCCTGATACCTTCAAAGACCTCATGAAGAAAATAATTCTTCTTTCCTATATTCTCGCACTTTCGGTGCTACTCTCATGCTCGGATAGCAACGAGCCTGACCTCACTGTTTCAGCCCCAGTTGATCTTCAACAGCCTTGGCAGTTTAGCAGCGCTGCGGAAGAAAATACAGAAGACCTGACATCTGTTTTGGTCAACGCCAATCAGTTAAAAAGATTGACCAGTGCTTTAGTATTCAGAAATGGAAAATTAATTGCAGAGTCATATTATAAAGGGTTTAAAAAAGACAGCCTTCATGATGTACGCTCGGTGACTAAAGGTGTAATGGCATTGCTGATAGGTATCGCACTGGAGAAAGGATTTTTAAAAAGCGTTGACGACCCCATTGGAGATTACTTACCCCTTACCGAATTTGCTCTCACAGAACAACAAAAGAATATAACCGTGCTTCACTTACTCACCATGTCAGGAGGTTTTCAATGGGACGAAACCAATGGTAACTCTTATAATGAGTGGATACTATCCGGTAGGCCTGTTGATTTTCTATTAGAAAAGCCGCTTACCGATTCACCAGGCTCAACCTTCAATTATAATTCAGCCGCAGTCCATCTGTTGGGGATTGTCCTCGACAAAGCGACTGGGATGAACGTTCCCGCTTTTGCCGATCAATATCTCTTCCGCAAAATAGGGATAGCAAAAGTACAATGGGAGCAATTTGAAGAATCCTATATCAATGGCGGTTCAGGCATTCGATTAAGACCGGAGGATATGGCGCGTATCGGCCAGCTCATGCTTCAAAAAGGCAAATCAGGAACTGAAGCTATCGTTTCAGAAGGTTGGATAAAGTCGATGACTGATCCGTCCTACACCTGGAGAAGCAACTACGGAGCCTTAAGAAATTATACCTACGGAAAATTGTGGTGGGTTCAAGATGCAACACTAAATAAGCCCTATTTTGCCTGGGGATTTGGAGGACAAATTATTTATGTGGTTCCAGAAAAAAATCTGGTTATCATCACTACCACCAATTGGATAAAATCATCTGAGGCGGGTGGGGTTGAGGTAATTGAACAGGAAGCATTCGACTTAATCATTAACAAGATTGTTCCTAAAGTCAAATAAGCCTGAAGGTGACTGATCAATAATTCTAAAAAAATCAGTTAGGATTTCAATCCGTTCCAAAGTAATTTGGAATTTCTAATCCTTAACTTAATGAATACGTCCCGAAGAACTTTTCTCAAAAAAAGTGTTGTTGCCTTGGCCGGCTCAGCGCTTTTAAACAATCCATTATTCGCTTCTCTTAAAAAGAAAGAGATAGTTGGCATACAATTGTATAGTGTGCGCGATGAGATGAAACTCAATCCACTAAGCACGTTGAAGCAATTGGCAGAAATGGGGTATCGGTATGTGGAACATGCTAACTATGTTGATCGCAAATTCTATGGTTATTCTGCGATGGAGTTTAAAAAGATTTTGTCAGATTTTGGCATGAAAATGCTAAGCGGCCACACCGAGATGAAGCTTCAGCATTGGGATAAAAACAAAAAAGATTTTACTAGCGATTGGAAGTATACAATCGAAGACGCTGCTGTTGTGGGGCAGAAGTATGTCATCAGCCCCTCCATGGAAGAGGGATTCCGAACGAACTACAATGACCTCAAACGATTCATGGATGTCTTCAATCAATGTGGGGAGATCTGTAAAAAATCAGGAATGCAATTTGGCTACCATAATCATGATTTTGAATTCAGTCAAAAACTGAACGGACAATCGATGTATTCTATCATCCTCGAATCCACTGATCCAAAACTGGTCATCCAACAACTTGATACCGGCAATCTTTTCAACGGTGGTGCTACGGCTCTCGATATTGTTACTAGATTTCCGGGAAGATTTACGTCAATGCATGTCAAAGATGAGATCTTAGGCTTTAATCCCAAGGAAAAATATGAAAGCACAGTACTTGGAACGGGAGTAGCACAAGTAAAAAAGGTGATCGACATTGGTCGCAAGTCGGGGGGCACAATTCATTTTATTATCGAACAAGAAGCATATCAAGGCAAATCTCCCATTGCGTGCGCAAAAGAGAATCTTACTCAAATGAAAGCATGGGGTTACTGAACATCGCTGAACAGTCAAGTGTACAAATTCGGATGATTCGAGAGGTGATCTTATGATAAGGCTCTTAGCTTCATCTACTTACTAAATCGGCAAGGGTTTTGTGTAGTCAAGCGAAAAATTGCCTATGAGAACTTTCGTTGCGCTTATCCTTTGGTGTTTACTACTAGTGGTTTGCTGGCCACTGGCATTGATCATGTTATTTCTTTTCCCTTTGGTGTGGCTGATCTTACTTCCCTTCAGAATTGTCGGATTTACGATTGAGTTGCTGTTTAAGTTTGTTGGAGCAGTGTTGCTTTTTCCTTTTAGGGTTGTCAAAGCAATTTGACGTAATCTTGTGTTTTACAAAACATTATTCAACTGCTCTTTAATTTTCTCCAGCTCTTCCTTCATCTCTACCACATATTTCTGCATCTCGGCATCATTGGCCTTAGAGCCTATGGTATTGATCTCCCGGCCGATTTCCTGGGCAATGAATCCAAGTTTTTTTCCATTGGACTGCTTTTCTTTCAGTATTTTTAAAAAATAGTCAAGGTGCGTTTTCAACCGAACACGCTCCTCATGAATATCGAGTTTCTCAATATAAAAAATAATCTCCTGCTCCAGTCGATTAGGATCAAACCCTTCCTCTCCAAAAAAAGCAGTAACACTTCCTTTGATCTTACTACGCACTTTTTCAACACGCTTAGGGTCAAGAATCTCAACCTGTAATAACCCAGACTGAATAGAGACTATGTACTGAATCAGTTTTACCTCCAGCGCTTTGCCTTCTGCCAATCTAAACTCTTCAAACTTCCCAATCGCCTCTTTAGTTAGCCTATCCACTTTTTCCCATTCGGCAGGATCAAGTACATCTTTACTGGTATTTTGTATTACATCAGGAGAATTCAATGCCACTTGAAAAATCCAATCGTAAGGTGCCACAACACGATCAGCAAGCTTTTTTAATTCAGCATAGTACGCAACAAACAATTCCTGATTATAGGATTGCCGGAGTTCAACCTTTCCGGTTTGTTGATAGTCAATGGAGAAGGAGACCTTTCCACGCTCCAATTTTTCCGAAATCAGGCTGCGCAATTCAAGTTCTTTTTCTGAAAAGACTTTAGGCAATCTTAGATTTAGATCAAGAAACTTCGAATTGAGACTTTTTACTTCGATAGTAATATTAACATCTCCGGAAGAGAGCATCGCCTGACCAAAGCCAGTCATTGATTTAATCATGAAAAAGAAATTTGAGTGTTACGCCCTGCAAGATAGAAATAAAGAATTGTACAGTCGTTGAGGTCGGACTGAATCAAAAATCGAATCCCAGTGTGACAAATAATTTTGGATTCTGTACCCGGTAATTTTCAACCGGCCAGGCAAGGTCTAGTTTTAAATAATAACCAAGCATCATTGACCGGAAGCCAAAACCATAACTGTATAACCAGGGATTTAAATATTCATTCAAATTAATTTCAAAAGGGCCTTCCTTTATTTGGCGTGTTCTATTACTTTTTTCGGAGTTCAGGGGAATCGCACCGCTCCAGCTTGATCCGATATCATAAAAGGCAGTGAGCTGCATGTTGCGGAAAAAATTAGAAGTAATCGGTCCGCCTGCCAGTGCCCGAACGAGGGGTATTCTTAACTCTGCATTAGCCACGGCTACACTTCGACCATACAGGGTGGCATAATCAAATCCGCGTAGGTTGGTAGCAAACTCTGTAAAAACTAAATTATCATTATAGCCTGATGTGGGGGCTAAGGGATTCTGGAGACCCTCCGTGTTGGTAGAGTTGCCAAACCAGTTATTCATACCCCCTAACACATATTGCTTTGGAGAGTTTCCAAAGAACGTACCGGCATAACCACGCACTGCAAAAACAATTTCTTTATAAATTTTTTGATAGTGTCTAACATCAATTGACACTTGAGAAAATCCTGCGTCCTTATTACCCAAACCTGCATACGTAACAAAATTAATTTTGCCTCGGGTACCTTCGATGATGTTCATCCCGGTGGCAATACTGTTGTCATACACTAACTCAGCTTTAGTACCGGCATAATTCTGCTGCTGGGAGGGGGCAAATACAGGAGGGCTTGCCGGGGAACCGTCACTACCCCGATCAAGATAGTGAGTATATCCAAGAAATGGCTTGATGGACACCCGGGTTCGAACCGTCAAAGGTAAGGAAGCTGCCACCTCCACTTTTTGCCAGGAATATTTTTGAAGTGTTGGATTATTATCCCAAAAAATTACTTTACGGTCGATGCGAGCGCTATAATCAATGCGATGGGGCAGGTATTGAATTTCTCCATAAATATCTCCACTCTTCCAATCAAATGCCGTCTGTATACCTCCAAAGAATCTATAATTTTCTAAAATATCATTCATCTGAGTTTCAAGCCGCACACTGAATCCCCGAAGGGGATCAATGACAAAATTAGTGACAAGATTTTCATAAGTGACTTTTGGTTCATAAGGATAGGGGCCTGTAATGCGGCTACTTTCACGAGCCTTCATGTATCGCGACAGAAATGTCTCGCTTGGTTGCTTTGCCTTCACTGCATCATCTTCGAAAACATAGTCCTCTGTGTTAATAGCTTTTTCCTCTTTTTTAGGAGTAATGAGTGTATCCTTTTTTATAAGAGCATCCTCAAATACATAAGCATCTGTATTGATTACATCACTCTTCTTTAAATTGGTAGAATCTGATTTTACTGGATTAGGCTTCTGTTCTGTAGTGTCCTTCTTTTCCCTCAATCGGGAATTGATAAGCTCCTTGATGGACATTCCCTTCGTTGGCTCATGCTTTCTCTTCTCGCTGATTGTCTTAGCTTGGAGCACTTCTTTCCTTCGTGTAGCCGGTGTGAAAATCTGTCGATCTAAATTAAAACCCGGGAAGAGAAAAATATCTTCTGTCAGGTTTTTGGTCATGACCATGGAAAGCATACCCGTACCGAAATTCAAATCATAATCCTTTATGCCTGAATTAAAATTGGTGATCTGCGAATAAATACCCGACTGACGATTGAACTTAAATAAGTTGGTAATACCTCGTTGATCACTTAAATAATAAAAATTATTCTCATCCAAGGCATGGGGATAATAATCCTTGCTGAGTGTATTCGTTACACGAGTAACCACATTAGTAGTCGTATCCAGGTTGAGCGTAAAAAGATTGTAATTAGAATTTATTTTCTGAAAGTCGCGCGCCTTATTGGTCAATACAGTATCGGTTGTGCGGTTGGAAGTGAACACAACACTATTCGTATTGGGAATAAATGATGGATCGAGGTCATCAAAAATATCATTCGTGAGTCGCTTGGTCCGATCTTGGCGACTACTGATTAGGAACAAATCATTTTGACCTTGCTGGTCAGCACTCAACACAGCCAATCTTCCATTGCCCGAAAAATCAAAGCTTCGAATATTACTAAACCGATCTAAGTGGCGGGGCAATTTACTTCTTGTATTAAGATCGTAAAGCCAAAAGATATACTGCCCATTTTTTATTCCAATTACACCCAAGGTATTTTGATCTGCCCAACTGATAAGGGGTTCGCGGTAATCAACATCTTGTTTAAAGACCTTATTGCCGCCATTGAGAATAACTGTTTCTTTACCGTTCTCCAATGATTTTACCCTGACAATAAATTTTCCACGGTCATTTTCTGCATACGCCACCTTCTTTCCATCCGGACTGATTTTCACGGTGGTGTAAACCATCGTCTTATTATGCTTAGGGCTGAATTTAACTGAGTCAGAGGGCGCCTCATAGCTTTTGCTTACGCGCTCTTCCTGAGAAAGATAAAATTGCTTCCAATCAAACATCAATTGCTTAAAGCTTACACCGAGTGTGATAAGTACGCTCTTCTGTTCATTGCGAATGACCCGCGTATAGTTAAGGATATTGGAAATGCTGCCCTTGCCATATTTCTCTACGATATAATTCCAAATAGATTGCCCTACCAAAGCCCCCTCCTTATCGGTAAGTCTTAATGCTCTATTAACTCTTTTGCTTCGAACCAGTTGACGGACATAATCATCCATTTCAGCATTCCAACCTTTGGCGGCATACAAAGAAGCGCCATCCACAAACCAATCCGGCAGGTTGAGCAAAACAGAATTCTGAAACATATCTTTCAGGCTTCCCCCAAACATCATCTCATTGACCATTAGGTCAGCCATCTTGTAAATAAGCTCTTCTTTAAATTCACTTAACGTTCCCGGATGGGCGATTTCGATATAGGGTTTAATGAATTCCGTTTCACCTCCTACGTTGAACCTCGTCTTGTTCAAGCCCATGTTGCTTTGCTGTAAGTCGGTAATGGAGTTATAAAGAAAAACTTTCGTTTTCAGATAAGGCGGGTAACCAATAAGATCAGTAATACGATCAAACTCAGACTCGATGTACTTAAGTGCTTCCGTGGCAACTTTTCTCCTGTCTTCATAGTAATAAACATCGAAATTTTCCGAGCTGACATACTGCCATCTGAATTGCTTGTATTGAATCCGATTTTTGCCAAACGTCTCTATCGATTGTTGTCCATTCACAGAGAAAGAAGCAATCACTAAGCCCAACGCCACCAAAAACCAAGACAATCGACTCATACCAGTATCACTAGAATTTCGAAGATAACGCTTTATATGGGGAAAATACATCCAGGAAACCTCACATTTTTGAATAAAATCTTTCAATACTGACCTCATTATCAATTTTCCCTTCACCCATCAGCCAATCTGCCAATTGACCCGAAAAATAGGGAGCCAGACTCACACCTTTTGTTCCAAGTCCATTGAAAATAATAATATTCTTTTCCTCAGGATGAGAACCAATAATTGGCCTTCGGTCTGAAGTGGTGGGACGGATACCCCAATCTTGGTGAGTAATCTGATACGGTAAACGGATGAGATCATCTAGTTTTTCTACTAATTCTTTTCGGGCTGCTTCTGATACTTCGGTGGTCTTATCCTGAGTACCATAAGTAGCTCCAACTTTATATTCGAATTCATGACCATCTGGCACAACATAAACTCCTCGATTATAGATATGATCCAAGGATTGAGTCAATTTAATTTGCAATGTTTCACCTTTAAGGGGACGAAGCGGCAATAGTGTAAAATAATTATTGCCAGCATCTGTTATCCCTCCGCAAAAAATAATCTTATCAGCAAGCAAGTTATTGTATTCAATATGGCTATCAGTCTCCCTCAATAATTCCGAGTTAAAATTTTCTTCACGATAAGAATTTATTTCATTCAACTTGGTGCGTACTGCGGCCGTAAATAAAAGTGTATTGAGATGTCCGCATTGTTTAAGTAAAAGTCCACCCAAAGAATCGTGCACTTTACTACCAAAAGTGGATTTAATAAATACATTCTCTACATAATCTTTGTATTCAGGCGCTTCGCTTTTTGCCATCCATTCATTTTGCTCTTCTACGGTAAGAAAAGGTCTGTAAAGGTTTTGCGGGGAAAAGAATTTTCTATTCAATCTGGTTTCAGCGTTCTTATAAAAGGAGAATAAATAGGGAAATAATAAATCCGCCTTCCAGGTCTTAGTCATCACACGACCCGTGATGGGATTGAATAGCCCCGCAGCCACAGCGGAGGCCCGATTCAAATGAGGTTGATCGAAAACGACAAAAGTCTTCCCGCGCTCCATTAGCTGAAGGGCAAGGCAAGAACCAGCTAAACCCTGGCCGACAATTAAATAATCAACTTTTCTATAACTCATCTGTTATTTCTTCTGAAAGAGAGCACAAAGATTGAACTTTTAAGCTTTGTTATTGCTAGGGGGTTAAGGTAACTTTGGGGTCGCATCTGAATCTCGTATGACAGTTCAATCTTTTACATTCAATCCTTTTCAGGAAAATACCTACGTAATCTATGACGAAACACAGGAGGCGGCTATTATTGACCCCGGCTGTTATGACCCCGCAGAACAAAGAGTGTTAGATCAATTTGTTACCCAACATAACCTTACGATCAAGTACCTGTTAAATACACATTGTCATATCGATCATGTTCTAGGCAATGCGCATGTATTGGCAAAATACACAGTTCCCTTTCTTATTCATAAAAAAGAAGAAGCCCTATTACGAGCGGTGAAAACCTATTCATCAAATTATGGCTTTCAGCAATACCACGAAGCGCTGCCCAGTGGATATCTCGCTGAGGGAGATAAAATTAATTTTGGCAAGACAGAATTAGAAGTGATTTTTCTTCCTGGTCACTCCCCGGGTCATATTGGATTTTATCACCGAACAGATAAAATCATTTTGAGCGGTGATGTTCTTTTCGAAGGCAGCATCGGCAGGACCGATCTTCCGGGTGGTGATTTTAATACATTGATCGACAGCATTCATAAAAAACTTTTTACCTTACCGGATGATGTAATTGTTTATTCCGGCCATGGCAGTAGTACTACGCTGGGAGAAGAAAAAAATACAAATCCTTTTTGCGCTTTGAGTCTTTCCAAATGAATTTACTTCGTCACTTACCCAATGCGCTTACGTGCGGAAATCTATTTTGCGGATGCATAGGAATTCTCTTTGCTGTTCAATACTCTCCAATCACAGCAGCCTATTTTGTATGGGCCGCTTGTGTTTTCGATTTTTTTGATGGCTTTGCGGCACGGGCCCTTCACTACTCTTCGCCTATTGGCAAAGAATTGGATTCATTGGCTGACATGGTGAGTTTTGGCGTGCTCCCCGCTATTACTATGTTTTCATTGATCGAATCTCATACGTTCAATTCATTTTTTTCATACAGTGCATTCTTGCTAACCATTTTTTCAGCACTTCGCTTAGCTAAATTCAATATCGATGATCGGCAAAAGGATTCATTCATTGGATTGCCCGTCCCTGCAAACGCACTGTTTATCACCGGACTCGTTTTTCTCCCCGCGCCATTTGATCAAGTGACTTCAAGTGTTCCTATGCTGATTGCCATAACTCTTGTATTTTCATTTTTGCTTGTCTCTCCCCTGGAGTTATTTGCCCTCAAATTCAAAAATACCAGTTGGGGAGATAACAAAATCAGGTTTACTTTTATCCTTGTTTCAGTATTACTGTTGGCCCTGTTCAAAGCAGGCGCAATTCCGCTGATTATACTATTGTATATCACTTTTTCGTTAGGTAATCGGATATTAAGTAGCCAGAAAAATTAAGCCTTGTCTGTACGTTTAAAAATTATACTGCTCCTGCTGGGAATAGGCCCAGGAACACTTTTATCTGCTCAAGAACCATTGAGTTCAGGAAAGTGGTATAAATTCTCTACAACACGTGATGGCGTCTTCAAAATCGACTACAACTTGCTTAAGAAGGCCGGGATCAATCCCGATCAAATCGATCCCAAAACACTTCAACTGTTTGGAGCTGGCAATGGCATGCTACCTCAAAAGAATAGTGCCTCGAGAAACATCCTTAGTGAACTTGCTATTTCAGTTCAAGGAGAAGAAGATGGCAAGTTTAATAATGGGGACTTTATTTTATTTTTTGGTCAGGGTCCGGATAATTATAGTTTCAATGTAACAAAGGATACCTTCTGGTATGAGAATAACTTGTTCTCTGAAAAGAACTTCTACTTCCTTACCGTGGGCGCAACGACAGGAAAACGCCTGCCCGATGAAAACAATATCATTAGCACAACCAGCTTTCCTGTTGTCAATGAATATGATGACCTTGGTTATTATGAAACAGATCAATACAATGAATTAAAGTCTGGCCGCGATTGGTTTGGTGAACAGTTTGACGCCAAGACCGAGATCACCGTGCGCTTCGATTTTCCCGGGATAGTTGACAACTCTTCTATCAAAATGGTTTCGAACGTAATGGCCCAGTCTTTCAATGGGTCTTCGTTCAAGGTTTTTTTTAATGATGTACCTGTCGTAGAACAAGTAGTCGATATTATTTCCAATACCACCTATGGAATCAAGGGAAAAGAAGTAATCGATACGCTCTCATTTAGCGCAGCGAGTGTAAATGCGCCAAGTCGTTCGAATCAGGATATTAAGTATCAATACATTAAAGCGGCCTCTGGCAAATCCATTGGTTATCTGGATTATTTCCTTTTTTCTTTCAAACGAAAACTAGCCATCTACGGCAATCAAACTATTTTTTCAGCTTCAAAGAGCCTGGTTAATCCCATCTCCACTTTTGAGATCACCTCCGTGCCTACAAAAATTTGGGACGTAACTGATCCCTGGAATAATAAGAACCAATTGTTTAGTTCTTCAACAATCAATGCTACTTTTTCAATCACCACTAATTCGTTGAAGCGTTTTGTCGCGTTTAAGGAAGTTGACTTAGCTCCTATTTTTGAAGCTGAGGTTCCTAATCAAAACCTCTATGCTGTGTCATCTCCGGATTTATTAATTGTAACAAACCCAGATTTAAAAAGCGAGGCTTTGCGTCTTTCAACTCATCGGCAAAACCATTCAAAGCTTGTTGTTCAAGTCGTTACTACTACCGAAATCTATAATCACTATTCCGGAGGGAGGCAGGACATTGCTGCAATACGTGATTTCATTAAAGACCTTTACAATCGGGCGGGTAGCGGACTTAACAATCTTTTACTGTTTGGTCGCTGCTCATATGATTATAAAAACAGAGTATTAGCCAATACCAATCTTGTTCCTACCTATGAATCTCAGAATTCCCTAAGTCCGTTGGAAACCTATTCATCCGATGACTATTTCGCTTTCCTTGAACCAGACGAAGGCGAATGGAACGAGAATCCAACACAGAATCATTCGATGGACATCGGAGTGGGACGGCTTTCTGTTAAAAATAAAACAGAAGCAAAAGACGTGGTTGATAAGCTCATTGACTACGATATCAATCAAAACTCATTTGCACCTTGGCGAAAAAATATTCTTTTCGTTGCCGATGATGGCGACTTTAATATTCATCAAGGGCAGGCCGACCAATTGGCTGCTAAGATTGACCTTGATCATCCGGAACTAAACATCAAAAAAACGTATCTTGATTCGTACGCTCAAATTGAAAAACCAAGCGGCCAGATTTCTCCTGATGCAAATGAATCATTAAATAATGTGGTGAAGAACGGTGCTGCCATTGTTAACTTCACGGGCCATGGTTCAGAGCAAGTATGGATGCAAGAACGCATTCTTGACGATGTGATGATTAAAGGCTGGAAAAATGCCCCTCAGTATCCTCTCTTTGTAACAGCCACTTGTGAATTTGGTCGTCATGATGATCCCGGTCAAATATCTAGTGGAGAAAAAGTACTCTTGCAAAAAATGGGAGGAGGTATTGGATTAGTGACTACAGCCCGGCCGGTCAATTCAAGTACCAATTTTACGTTGAACAAAGCTTTTTACGATGCTCTATTCACAAAAAGCAATGGCAAATACCGTGATCTGGGGACCGTCTTTCGTGACACGAAGAATAATAGCCTGAGTGGTGTTGCCAACAGAAATTTTTCATTATTAGGTGACCCCTCCATGAAACTGATGCTATCCGACAACGAAGTCAAGATTACCGAAATGAAGACCCTCTCAAATTCGGACACACTAAAAGCCCTCTCACGAGTTAGTATCAAAGGGGAGATTCTTCGAGAAGGAGTTAGATGGACCGATTTCTCCGGAGAGATCGAAGCTACACTTTTTGATAAAGAGGAAGCGTTCAATACACTTGGAGACGAGAATCCAGTTTTTACCTATAAACTTTGGGACAATGCTCTTTTTCGCGGCAAAGCAAGTGTTCTGGAGGGGAGCTTTGCGTTTGAATTCGTTATCCCTAAAAATATTGATCAACAGACAGGGCTTGGAAAAATAATTTTGTATGCCAATACAAAAGATTTAAAAGATGCTCAAGGCTCTCTCACAAATTTCAAAATTGGTAAAAGTGAAACTAACCCAACCCCTGATAACAAAGCGCCCAAGATCAAATTATTTATGGGTGACACTACGTACATCAGCGGAGGCTTAGTAGGTCCAAAAGCAACACTTGTTGTCCGACTTGAAGATGAAAATGGTATCAACATTTCAAAGCGCGATAAAAATCACAACCTCACCGCACTCCTCGATGACTCGATTACCTATGTCTTAAATGATTATTACGTGAGTGATCAAAATGATTATTCGCATGGACTCGCATTATTCACATTATCCGATTTAAAAAAGGGCAAACACACGGTTACCGTTGGCGCTTCTGATACATATAACAATCGCTCCACAACAAAAATAGATTTTGTTGTAACGGATGGTAATCAAATCGTTATTGATGATTTCGTTAATTATCCCAATCCATTTAGCGATTATACAATCCTTGAGTTTGTTCACAGCCGGGTAGGAGAAGACTTGGAGGCCGACTTAAAAATTTACAATATGACGGGGCAATTAATGGATACCAAACAGTATAGCATTCCAGTAAGTCAGTACAGGGTAACTTTAGATTCATGGAATGGAAAAGATACCCAAGGAAATAAATTAGGTACAGGGGTATATCTGGCCAAACTTTCTGTTCGTTCATTGCTAGACGGGTCGAAAAATGACCAATTTACCAAGCTAATTATCCTTAATTGATTATCTTTAGCCCTTAGATCTTGATTATGAAGAAGTTAAGTTTTTTGTGTTTTTTGGCAGTTGCTGTGTGTACTTCCACATTGGCCCAAACCGGTTCCTTACAAGGCACCTTAATTGGTCAGGACAGCACAAATAAAATCATTACAACAGCCGTTCCCTTTCTCTCTATCACACCGGATGCCAGAGCTGCTGGCATGGGGGATGCAGGAGCAGCCACTTCACCTGATGCCAATGCCGGATATTGGAATGCAGGTAAGCTCGCGTTCATAGACAAAGCCTATGGCGGGTCCGCCTCTTATACACCTTGGTTAGGAAAGATCATCAACGACATGTCAGTTTTTTATCTTTCTGGATTCTATAAAATTACTAGAGAGCAAACAGTAGCCGCCTCTATGAAGTATTTTGATCTGGGCGAAATTCAGTTTCGCGATGTTAATAATGTAGATCAGGGGAGATTCAATCCCAGAGAATTTGCTTTTGACGTCACGTATTCCAGATTATTAACAGAACATCTTGGCCTCGGTGGAGCCTTGAGATACATCCATTCAAATCTTACCGGAGCATTGTCGACAGGCTCACTGGATGCCAGACCCGGAAATTCTGTTGCTGTTGACATTGGTGTTTTTTACAACAAACCTTTTGTATCCAACAACTCAAACCTATCACTAGCGGCATCCATCACTAACATTGGTGCAAAAATTTCCTATTCCGATGCCAACAATAAAGATTTTATTCCAACCGATTTGCGTTTAGGTGCAGCGTACAAAGCCGAATTAAACCCATATCATAGCTTAACCTTTGCGCTTGACTTTAATAAGTTGATGGTCCCAAGTCCTTATCCTGGCAGCAAATCAAAACCGTTGATTGGGGGAATGCTTGGCTCTTTTACAGATGCAACCGGTGGGTTCACTGAAGAGATACATGAAATTACTACTTCCATTGGAATGGAGTATTGGTACAATAATGTCTTTGCGGGCAGATTAGGCTTCTTTAATGAAGCTAAGGATAAAGGAAACAGAAAGTATTTGACTGCCGGGCTGGGAGCTAGATATAATAAATTTGGCTTTGATGTGGCCTATATGGTACCTACCAATAAACGTGAAAATGCCCTGGCAGAAACTCTTCGTTTCACCTTGATGATCATGATGGATAACCGAGTGAAGGAAGAAGAGTCGGTCACCGATTAACCAATGCTCGATCGAAAGATTGCACCCCCTTTTGTAAAGACAAATTCGTTACAACTTCCCGAGTTCATTTCAGTAGATCTGTCTTCAGGTCTGAAACTACATTGCATTGAAGGAGTTCAACAAAACGTGTTGAAGGTGGAGCTGGTATTTAAAGCAGGAAAGTGGTTTGAGCCTAAGGTCGGACTTTCTCATTTCACGGCTCAAATGCTGGAAAAAGGTACCGTAAGAAAATCAGCAGTAGAAATTTCTGAAATCCTTGATCAATTCGGGTCACACTTTGAGATTTCTCCTGGCTTTGACTTTGTCTCCGTTTCCATTTATGCCTTAAAGGATAAGATTAGTAAGATTCTTCCTGTCTTTCTGGATATTCTCACAGAGCCATCTTTTCCGGAAAAAGAGTGGGCTCAAATGCAAAGCATTGCCATTCAAAATTTAAAAGTGAATGAAGAGAAGACGGGTTTTTTAGCTTCTAAATATATTAGAAAAAATATTTTCGGTGAGACACACCCTTATGGCCCTTCGGTTGAAGAAGCTCATATCAAAAATATTTCAGCCCATGATATGGCAAGCTATTTTCAATCAACGTTTAAAGCACACCAAATCTATATTGTAGGCAATCTCAACGATTCTGAGGTTGCATTGTTTGCTAATGCTTTCAATCAACTCGCTATTTCAAAAGGCAATACTTCTTCAGCCAGAAACCTAATTGAAGGCCCAATCCATCAGCATGTTGAAAAGAAAAATACAGTTCAATCATCTATTCGTCTGGGCAAGAAGAGTCTCCTGAAATCAGACCCGAAATATTTTGACCTGCAAATTCTAAATCACCTATTGGGTGGATATTTTGGTTCACGGCTAATGAAAAATATTCGGGAAGAAAAGGGTCTTACTTATGGAATCCATTCCTCAATCAGTGCCTTTCAGAATGAAAGTCTACTTACGATTGGGGCCGATGTTGACAAAAACAATTTAGCACTAGCCCTTGGAGAAATAAAAAGTGAGTTAAACAAGTTAAGAACGAAAGAAGTAGAAACTCAAGAGCTCATACTGGCAAAAAATCATTTTATCGGAAGTCTTCAATCTGACATGGCCAATCCTTTTTCAGTGGCGGAAAAAATTAAGAACATTCAAATCTTCAATCTGAACAAGAATTTTTATCAACATCTTATTGATAGAGTAGATCAAATAACTCCCTCGGAAATCAAGCAAGCTGCTGAATCGCATTTTCAGGAGGAGAGCTTCTTCGAAGTTACAGTAGGTTAAAATCAAATTTCAGATAGGAGCATAAAAAAAAACCCTGTCAGTTAAGAACAGGGTTTTGATCAAGCCTACGTTAAAACTTCGGCAGATAAATAAAAAAAGGCAACGACTTACTCTCCCGGGTTTTAACCTAGTACCATCAGCGCGGGTGGGCTTAACTTCTCTGTTCGGAATGGGAAGAGGTGATCCCCACCGCTATAGTCACCTTAAGCTCTTGGCAGACTTAGGTATAA
>JANMYO010000029.1:0-20907 GCA_031382175.1 Bacteroidia bacterium
AGCATGCCATAGACGCTTGCACTGAGCTTGCGTATTTTCCGGAACCCCAGTTCGCGGTCGTTGGACGCCTTGTCGTAAGCCGACTGTGCTTCCTTCACTCCTTCCCAGGATTGTTGTGCGATGTTCATTAAGGTGGCCATCGCATTCACCTGAAGGTTTTGTTGTCCGGGGTTATAAGTTCCTCCCAACCCGGTGCAGATGCCCGTGAGCTTCCCAAAGGCTTGCATGTTTTTTACGTGTGACATAACAGTGTTTGTTTATGTTATAGGCACATACACGATGTAGGCTTTACTATGTTTTATTTTTTTCAACTATTATATAAACTATATATTTTATAAGAGATGAAACCCGAAAGACACTGGCACGTTTGCATGCATTTTTTAATTTTAAAATCTCTTTTGATAAAAAAATATTTTCATCAGATCCGTACCGGTGCGTAGGTGAAAACCGCCAGTGCTAAAGTGTGATGAGTACGGTGGATTTCGCGGACAGCCAGTGCTCTAGTGCGATGGTTACGGTGCATTTCGCGGACGGCCAGTGCTTAAGTGTAATGGGTAAGGTGCATTTCGTAGACGGCCAGTGCTCTAGTGAGATGAGTACGGTGGATTTCGTGGACGGCCAGTGCTATAGTGCGATGAGTATGGTGCATTTCGTGGACGGCCAGTGCTCTTGTAAAGACTTTGTATTGGTCGTCTGACCACTCCAACTGGTGAAATCAAATATAGTCTTTAGAGAAGCCCATCAATTTATAACATCTTGTTAGCGCTCGCCAGTTCTTTGAAATAAGCAGCGCTCATTTTAGGTGTTCTCTTTTGAGTTTGATAGTCAACATGGTAAAGGCCAAACCGAATACCAAGACCACTGGCCCACTCAAAATTGTCCATCAGACTCCAATAAAAATAACCTTTCACCGGCACCCCCTGAGCAGTGGCCCGCTGCAACTGCGAAAGATAATTCCTCAAAAAAGTAATGCGATCGGTATCATACACTTTGTTATCAGCGGTGAGTTCATCTGTACCGCTGGTGCCGTTTTCCGTAATGTAGATTTCTTTTATGTTCCACACCTTGTGCGCCAGCCGCGCTCCCCAATACAGTGACTCCGGTCCAAGCATTTGCCAGGTAGAGGTAGAAGTAGGGTGTGATTTTGCAAAAGGAATAAATTCGTAACCCTGTTCATTGGATGAAGCCTGAACATAATGAGTGGGTGCATAGACATTGATCCCCATAAAATCAGTGGGTGCACTGATCGTCTTTAAGTCCTCGTCCGTAAACTTAGGGGCATCTGCACCTGCCGATTGTAGAAATGCATCGGTGTATTTTCCTTCCATGATCACATTTGTGTAGCCCGCATTTAATTCCCGCAAGGCAAGTTCGGCTGCCCGAATGTTTTCAGGTGTCTCAATAATTGGAACTGGTATTTTGATATTCTCCGCCAGACCCACCATGGTTTCTTTTTTTCCATTGGCACGGATGGCTTGTACTGACAAACCGTGTGCGAGCACCGCATGGTGTCTTACCTGATTCAACTCAGCCGGTGAAAGTTTCAGGCCGGGTGCAAATATTCCGTTTCCATAGCCCAATTCAACAAAGGTTAACAGTTCATTGAGGGTGAAGAAATACTTGATCCGATCACTTAGTTTACTGGCTACATAACCTGCGTAATCGGCAAAAGCCTGGGCTGTCTCTCTGGATTGCCATCCTTTGTTTTTGTCTTGAAGTGCTTGTGGTAAATCCCAGTGATACAGCGTAGCAAAAGGTTCAATACCATTCGCCAGAAGTTCATCCGTCAGGCGGCTGTAAAAATCAATTCCTTTTTGGTTGGGTGTGCCAACTCCGTCTGGAAAAATTCGTGACCATGACAAAGAAAAACGATACGATCTGGCATTCAGGTTCTTCATCAATTGCACATCGTCTTTGTAGCGATGGTACATATCACACGCCATGTCACCCGTGTCATTGTTCCTGATTTTTCCCGGTGTGTGTGTAAATGTATCCCAGACGGAAGCCCCGCGACCATCTTCTTTGTAAGCACCTTCCACCTGGTACGATGCCGTTGCCGTTCCCCACAGAAAACCTGTTGGAAAAGTTCTTTCATTTAGGTCAGGTATAGCCTCAACGGGCTTAGCAGAATTGGGTGAATCGCACGAAGTAAGCAATGAGGCGGCAGGAATGCCAACCGCAGCAAGGCCCGCTGATTTCAAAAAGTTGCGCCTGCCTGATACTGATGACGTAGATGGCTGTTTCTCTTTCATGTTTAAAGTTTGACCAAAATAAGCAGAATAGACCAAATCTGCAGCACAGGTAAGTTAAAATTGCTACAACCATTACCATACATTACACTGCTCATGTTGTCCTATTGGCGCGCGTAACGCGTGCCTACTTTATTTTTTTCCGACCAATTACCATAGGTATATTGCAAAGATATCTAGCCCGCGTTACAAACGCACTCTAGCGGGGGTAAAAGGGAAAATTGATAATGTAGGGGAAATTAAAGGCACCAAAAAAAATGACTTGATAAGATTTATTGATGCTTCAAAAATTTAATAAATAGCAAATCTTAAACCTTATAATCGATATGAAAAATGTTAAAATCATTTCTCGGGTTGCACTAGTGATGGCCCTATTGATGGCCAACGCTGCGAACGCTCAAAAATTGGAATATGAATTTTTATATAAAATTGACCTTTCATTAGAACCGGGAATTGAACTTGGTAAGACTCCGGTAGGTACAAGGGTCATATACACCGTAAAGGGTGGCACTTTTGAAGGACCAAAAATCAAAGGGAAAGTTCGACCGGTGGGAGGTGATTGGGTTTTGCGGCTAGACTCTGTTACCACTAAATTGGATGTTAGACTACTCCTTGAAACCGAAGATGGCCAATTAATTTCAAACACCTACACCGGATTTGTTCACAACAATCCGGACGGCTCAACTTACTGGAGAATAATCCCGCTATTTGAAACAAGTTCAAAAAAATATGCATGGCTAAATTATCTTATTGCAGTTGGTGTTGGAAAATTTGGTGAGCATGGGCCTAGCTACGAGGTGTATGCCATAAAATGAACTCTTTTGTCTCCGCAAGGTGTCCGCGTTTGCAACGCGTGTCTTCTTCATTTTTTATTTTCGACCAATCACCATAGGCCTATTGCAAAGATATCGACAAGGCAAGCATTTTTGTTACAATGTTCAAGTAGTTGTGGATGAGAAGCATAAACTTATTTATGTAATCAAGTGTACAATCATGAAAATGATAAGGGACTATTGAAGCCAATGGTAGAGCAGACTGAGGAGGTTCTTAATCAAAGCCCTAAAGAAGTTCTTGCCGATGCCGGATATCATCAGATGAATCAACTTGAAGAATTAGAGAATAGGGGAATTGAATGCTTCGTGGCAATAAATGAAAATCAGGAACAGGTAAAAGAAGATGAATATGGAATTGCCTTTCAGTTCAATGAAGAGGAAAATATCTATCAATGTTCGCAAGGCCAAAGCTTGATTCCCCAATTTGGAATGAAGCGAGATAAGCGAAGAGGCACTGAAGCTCAAGCCTACAAGGGGATTAATTGCCAACCTTGTTCCATTAAAAAGTTATGCACAAAATCAGATACCGCACGAACCGTTTACCGCTTCACAAATCAGCAATGGAGGGATCAGTATAGAAACAAACTGAAAAGCGAAATAGGAGCATCCAAATTAAAACTTAGAAAATGTCTTTCTGAACATCCATTTGGTACAATAAAACGCTGGATGGGTCATATTCCTATTTTATTGCGAGGAAAAGTGAAGGTTCAAACAGAGATCAATATCTACGCAATAGCTTACAACTTTAAGCGAATGCTTAACGTGGCATCGTTTGAAGACTTAGAGAATTTGTATAAGTCGATTCCCCTTAAAGTTACACTGTGAAAGAAGTCACAAAAATATTTTTTTACTGGAATCAGGGAATTTGATTTTTACACAGTCTCACAAACGCGCCCTAGCGGGGAGAAATGCTATTAACAAGTTAAGTTGATTTTAATAATGAAACTTGCATGATGTAGGCGCGCTTCGGGGCTTTCCATTAGTGATAGTGGAGCCGCCATTTTGCTGAATATGTGCACTCAGTTAATGACTTTTGAACGAGCCCGATCTGCTACTCCGCTTCTGCTTTTCTTACTCGTCAGAATAGTTGTTTTTGAGCGCTGGATGCTTACTCTGCCTTTAAATAAATCTGAAATTCAGTTCCGTTATCTAACTGGTTTTTAACCAAAATTTTTCCTCCGGCATTACCAACAATTTCTTTTACTAAATATAAGCCTATGCCGGAGCCTTCGATGGCATTCTCTAATCTGTAATATTTTGAAAATATTGCATCAACCTTACTTTCGTCAATACCAATGCCATTATCTTTTACTGATATGACTATAAAGTCATTTTCTTTTCTAGTAGCAACGATAATTTTAGGTTGTCGATCTGCAGCCTTAAATTTTATTGCATTGTTAATCAAGTTATAAATAATTGTTCTTAATTTTCTTCTGGAAAAAGTGATTTCCGAGATATTAATTTCACTTTTGATCACCGCGCCTGAGGTAATAATATTATCACTCAATGTAAGCCGAACGTCCTCCAATATGTGCTCAAAATTTAGAAGCTCTTCCTCCGCTTTATACCTATGCTCATCCTTTCTAACCTCAGTCAACTCTTTAATCAGTTTGTGCATTTTTGTCAAAGCATTGTCAACAATTTTCAGAAGAGATTTGAATTCCTTTTCATCATTTGGAGACACACCTTTAAACAACTCAATTGCCATGACCAAATTCGTAAGTGGATTTTTTATGTCGTGGGAAATGGTATCTAACAAAATTTCGTGTTCAGCAATTAATTTTTCTTGTTCTTTCAAATCTTTTATCCGCATCGTAATTTCAACAAAAGTTATTATCACCCCATTTGTTTTGTTATCCCTCATTTTTACATAGGGGATAATATTCATTTGATACCAACGGAAGTCAGTAGTTTGAATTTCTTTTTCAAGAATCTCATTGCTTTTAATTACCTGCTCGATATTGTCTATAATGGAAGGAAAACGGAAGTTATCTTTTATGTCAGCAATAGGTTTGCCAATATCACTAGCCAATAGACGAAACTGTTTCATTGCGGGTGGAGTAAATTTTTGAAGTTTTAATTCTCCATCTACAAACAACTGCGGAATTATGGTATTCCTAAAATAATTTTCCAACTCATCATTATGCTGGATAAGTTCTTGTATTAATTGATCTTTGTCAGACATCTTTTACACTATTTATATTCAATTTTGAGGTCGCAGGATGGCTAATAGGGGTTTCAGCGTACGTTTTGTAAGTTATTCGAAGGTTGGTGTACACTCCCTGAAATTTAGCTTTGAAAGTTATAAATGTACAGTTTTCAATGGTCATTTGAAAAAGGTCAAAATTCACAGAAACACAGATCGCAAGGCGAGATGAGGTGAGCGATATTAAAAAACTGAAGGAGTTGGATGAAGACCCAGTTCTTGTTGGTCGCCTGACCAACAAGCCTATAAGTCCTCAAATGAGTAAGCCTCTTGCAATTCTGAACTTTAGCGCCTCGACTACTATTTGCTTACAAACATCATCACTTAACAATTTGAGCCAATCGTAGCAAACCGCAGTGAAGAATTGAACAGGATGCCGAGTGTATTTCATTCGTTGAAGCTAAACAAGGCTGCTAGTCTTTCAAAGATCTTGGTCAGGCGACCAACAACAACATATTTAACAACAACCAGGAGCTCTCGATAGGTAAAGAATAATAGTCAATGATCTAACTATTGACTTTTAATTGTTTAAATCTTCTTCAACCTCTCTACCATCTCCAACACGGCAGGACAAACGAGGGTATTTTTATAGGTTAAGTCCATAATCTGCACCATTTTCTTCCGGTTGGTGTGAGGGTATTCGCGGCAGGCTTTAGGGCGGGCTTCGTAAATGGAACAATAATTATCGTCACCTAAAAAAGGGCATGGAGCGGTCTTCACCACAAAGTCCTTGTCCTCATCTACTTTCAAATATTTTTCAATAAAATCTGCTGGCCTCAAACGAAGCGCTTTAGAGGCGCGCTCAATGTCTGTCTGATAAAAGATAGGGCTGGTGGTCTTGCAGCAATTGGCACAGGTAAGGCAGTCGATCTCCTCAAAGACTTCTTCGTGTTGAGTATGAAAAGCATCATCTACTTTACGTGGATCTTTTTTTATAAGACCTTGAAGAAATTTTTTGTTTTCTGCCGCCTTCTTGTGCGAGACTTCTTTGAAATGCGCTAAATCCATTCCGGTAAAGGTACCAATTAAACACACAACGTCAGGCTATCCAGCTATTCAAATAATAACACAGGCAAACGAGGGATCCTTGAAGAATCATTGTTCCGTCAAGCAGGCTATAATACGTTGGCGAAGTAACCCACGCTTTTGAATTGATCAACACCATGATAACTACTACGGAAATAATCAATGCCGGCAAAACAAACGAAAGGTCATTAAAACTGAAGTGAACGATTGAAATCAAAATGAATGCAAGCAACGATGTATTTGCTAATACTACCGCATTGGTCTTTCCAATAACTAACGGAATCGTTTTTAATTTTGCTATTTCGTCTGTCTTCATATCCCTGACATCAAATGGAATAGCAATCGCAAAAATCAATAGAAAGCGCTCACCCAGCATCAGCATTAATTGCCTGCGGTTGACGTCATCACTGGCATGAAGGGTAGGTAAAAGAACAGTGACCATAGACCATATTAAAGAAATCAAAAATATCTTTAGGAAAGGCACCTCTCTTAATCTAAAGAAAGCCCTTTTCGTTTTAAGCATGGGAAAGGAATAGCACAACGTCAAAATGGACAAGGGAACAAGAGTTGCTACTATTTTTTGTTTTGCCAGTAAGATCGCACCAAAAAATACAGCGATCGATATAATCAACAGCATCCTGTGCAGACGTCTATTTTGAATTTCTCGCTTTTGGAAATTGTCGCTAGTTCGATGGCGCCAATCCATTATAGCAATAAGCGCTTGCATGTTGTACGCCAAAAAAGAGGCGGAGAAAATAATAAATAGATAAGGATATAATTGTGGCTTCATGCCCAACTGAACTTGTGTCTGAAGTGTAAGGAAAACTGCAGCCAGTGAAACCAGAATATTCGTGTGGATGAGGAAGCGGGCCGGAGTTGATAAACCACTAAACATAAATTGACCAATTATTATAAATACAAGGTAAACTTATCGCCAATAAAATACTCGAAATTGAATACCTTTGTGAGACACTGAGAAAATTAGTACCACCCCAAATCACCTTATGAGTTCTGCATTAAATAGTCCCCAACAAGTCAAAGAAATCAATGTCCTCATTGAACAAATTGAAAAAGCGCTTACGCCTGGTATGGAAATCGGAGCGCAAAGCAAGGCCATATTGTCATCCTTATTGGTAGCAAACAAAATTGACAAAAAAGCTAAGTTCTTCCCCTGCAAAAGAGAATATTCTGACAAAGTAGTTTCGCATTTCGTGGTTGAAAAGAAACTTCTAAAAAGCAAATTCCATAGAAACGCTCAGGATTCGATTTTTCTATTGTAGCTGTACTGTCAGGTTGAGCCTGTCGAAACCATCCCAAACGACTTCGACAAGCTCAGTCTGACATACTTTTATGTTGGTTGCCTCCGGCAAATCTCATTGTAAGGACAAAAAGTGCAATTCTTCTCTTCCGTAGTCTGGCTAAAGGGAACATCAGGATTGTATAAGTCTCCTAGTAATAGATGAAGTTGTTCGGTGAATTCGGGAAAGTGGGGTCGAACGTCATGTATTTCTACTTTGTCTTTGCCCCTTCCCATGCGATGTCCAAAAGTAAATTCATCGTCAAAAAGATTTTTGCGATTCATAAGCCCTGGTGTTAGACTATTCATCGCACTTACTTTTGATTGATCCTGAGCAAGTTGCTTTTCGTAAAGCCAGGCATAGAAGATAGTCTGAAAAGCAGACTTACTTCTTTTTCCTTCGCGGCTGAACAGGGAACTAATACTTTCAAAATCAATTTCATCCCTGCCGGTCTTGTAGTCAATTACCCTTACCGCATCATTTTTTCGATCGGCTCTGTCAATTTTACCTGCCAGTCTTAATTCGACACCCTTATTCAATTTCAAAGGAACATTGATTTGACTCTCTAACATTTCAATCGTAAACGGAGCATAAAGGCTATCCTTCTCCAGAATCTTCATGGCAAACTCCCTGACAATTTCTCTTACAATAACCCACTGGCCCTGATAATCCACCGGCTTGTCCACGTCCAAATGATAATGTTTACGAAAGGCCTGATCAATCAAGTCATCAATTTTTTTCTTTTGGTTAATCAACTCCTCCTTCTCGATGACTCCGTTTCTTTTTGACATGAGTTCCTCATAAAACCAATGAATAATATTATGCAATAAATTCCCAAAGACGCGTGCATCAAGATCTTCCTCGACTTCGTTTGGCTCTTTTAGCTGCGCCAGGTGCTTAAGATAGAATCTCAATCTGCATTCGATAAAATCATTTAGCGCGGAGGGTGTCAGTTCTCTTTTACCGCCCACTTTATATTTATCCAATAAAGAAAGTACATCAGGTGTCTTCCGGATCGTCACCTCTTTAGTTGTATTGACCTCAATAGGGTTATGCAAAACAAACTGATCTACTTTCAAACCAGACTCATACACCAACTGTTGCACATAACGGCTCATCTCACCGTTGCCAAGGATATCTGGCTCCGTGTTATAATAAAGATGAATACGTTCACTCCGTTGCAGCAGTCGATAAAAAAGGTACGCGTAGATGGCGTCCTGATGCTCATAGGTTGGTAACCTGTATGCCTTTCGTATGCTGTGCGGAATATAGGATCCCTGTTTCGCAGAAGCTGGCAACATTCCTTCGTTCAACGAAATGACAAATACATTATCAAAATCCAGATTCCTTGTCTCCAATACACCCATCACTTGCAGGCCTTTTAAGGGCTCGCCCGTAAATGGAATTTTTTGAGACAACACAACCTGTCGAAATAGTTTTTGAAATCCTCTCCATTCGGGATGACTGACAGATTCCTTCAATATCTCCTGAAGTCGGGAAAGATGACGATGAAAATGAAATGCGTATTCACGATCAAAACTTTGTCGATCAGAAAAGTTTGCTCCTACGTGATGTATCACCGTCAATAAATATTCCGTAGCCTGACTTGGCTCAATGACCTTAAAAATATCAGACAGAATCGAATTCTCTATTTGCAAATCAGCAGCCGCCAGGTACACCCTGTTCTTATCAATGATCTCCTTACGGATGCGCAAAGCATTTACTTCATCAACGGCCAGTATATAAGCATGTCCAAGGATGGCGGTTACCTGGCGATGGCTAAAGTAATCTCCCCTTCGTTGCACTTGCAGTTCAAGGAACAAATCAAGTAAATTATATAATGGAGTATTGCGCAACGGATATCCCATTGTTACATTGATGTTCTCTAACGAAGGTGGTAAGGAATGAAGGATAGGCAGAAGCATGGATTCATCCGGTAAAACAATTACAGTTTTCTCAGGATCAAGACCCCTCAACAGTTCTTCTCCTACTTCCTGTCCAACAAGTTTGGCCTGGCCGATGCGTTGGGATACACCGGTAAGCCTGATTTTCTTTTCACCTGCAAAATTCGCTGGAAGTGCGTTACTAAATGTATTTCCTAATACCGGTTGAAGTTGATACTGTCTTATAAATTGACCTGCCTCCTGGCGCTTATCATTAACATAATAAGCATCCGTATCCCAATAAATTTTTGAACCGTTCTCAACGAAATGACTAATGATTGTCTCTTCTGCATTTGTCAGGGCGTTGAATCCTGCAAAAATTATCCCGGTGCCGGCTTCATATTCCTTTGGCAGTACTGATTTTTTAATTCTCTCCGCTACTTCCCGATGAATCATTCCTTCATAACCCAGTCCTTCCTTCCTGAGTGTTTTTGTGAAGCTGGCATAAACTTCGGGCAGCTTTCTCCATATTTTTAAAAACTCCTCTTTGCTTAGAGAAGGTTTCTCCTCAAAACCAATCCAGAACTGTTTTAGAAAATCCTTCTGCTCTTCGGTGAGGTAATCAAATGTCTCATCAAGTTCCTTTAATTGGCTTAAGTCTTTGAATAGCAATTGAGCGTCAACTAAATATTTATCCACTTCATCAAAATCGCGCAGCAACATCTCTCCCCAGAAATAAAATTGATCAAAGGGCTCTTCGTTTTTTAAAACGGAAGTATAAATCTTATAGAGCTTGAATATGAGGGACAACCGATCTGGCTCCTGCAAATCCGATAGTCCCGAAAAAAACTCTTCAATGCTCAATAGTTTGGGAGACCAGGATGGCTTGCTTAGGCTTTCAGACAAATATTTATTGAAAAACAAAGCCGCTCTCCGATTCGGAAAGACAATCGTCAGCTTATCCAACTGATGGTTGTTCTTAATGATGTCTTCCGCTAGCTCTTTCAGAAATGGTTTCACTTCAATAGTAATTAACTGATTTTACATAAAATAATAATCTACTGCTATCGCGAGTATCTGCGTGGGACGTGGGGGGCGCGAAGCGATCCTCAAAATTATGGGATTGCTTCGCTCCAATGCACAATCCAACGTAGGTGCTCGCAATTGACGTATGGCTATTTTGTAAGGTCATTGATTAAAATAAACTCAAATTGGACTTACTCATCACCTCCACGACCTCTAATTCATCCAGGTAAAGAAGGTATGCTTCCACATTCGCATAACCCATCTTTGAAAGAATACCGGCATATTCCTCTACTTGCTTTCGATCTACTTCTTTCTTTTCACCGGTCTTATAATCAACAATAACCGTTCGCTTCTGACTCAGCATGACCCGGTCCATTCTGCTTTGCCTCCCTCCCGGCATTAGAACGGTCGCTTCCGTTTTTACTTCCCACTCCTTACCAAACCATTTACCGATAACCGGATGCTTCATTATTTTCTCCAGCATGACCGTGATGACATCCATCTCTCCCTGTACTAGTCCATTATTACTATGCAATTCGTGCAGCACCTCTTTAACCTGAGATGCATAATGAATTTTGGCCAAGGCACTATGGAGCGTGATTCCGTAATTAATTTTTATACGCTTATCGGTAACTGTAGACAGGAAAAATTCAATTCCTTGTTTTTTAATGACGAGTTTTTTCCGCCAGTCATAGGATGCATATTCAGCCAATGAAGTCGGCTCGTATTCTTCTCTGCGTTGCATATTATCTAATTTCTCCAATGCCCCTAACTCGTATTGATTAGTTTCTGGATCATAGAATTGCTCCTGACTTACACATTCATAAAGTAAATCCCCAACGGTTCCCAGTCTTTTTTCCTGCTTTGCCTTCTCAAAGTTCTTATCCTTTGGTTTGGATGCCGAGATGATTAGTCCCTCTTCCGCTCGCGTGAAGGCAACATAAAGAAGGTTAAGGTTGTCCAAATGTGCCTTTATCAATTCTTGTTGATAATCTTCCTGGAATAAAGAGCGATCAAGGCTGCTGCTATACTTTACTGCCAGGCGGCCCAGCGTATCAAATGGTTTTTCTGAAGATGCTGTCCACAAGAGTGGCGGTTGTTCATGATTGAGTTTCCACTGACAAAATGGAATAATCACATATTTAAATTGAAGCCCCTTTGACTTATGAATGCTGAGGATATTAACCGCGTCAACATTTCCAGTAACCTTGATAGATTTATCGCTTTTGCCTTTATTATTATCCCACCAAAGGAGGAAAGATGCCACATCGTTTTTTTCCTGGGCTGCAAACTCTAACACCAGATCCTGGAATGCCTGGAGATACGCCAGCTCTTTCAACTCTTCTCCAAGCTTGAAGATCCGAATCAGCTCCTCGGTCAGTTCATAAATAGAAAGTTTGTTCAGCCACTTATGGTAATTCACAAATTCCTCCGGCAAAATAGAGTGTAGATTATTTTTTCCGGCATCATAAAATACACTTTCAAGTTGTTGGCCTTTCGTAACTTCAAATGCCAGTTGCCCGCGAACGACAGCATCATTGGGATTGTTTACGTATTTCAATGCGCTCAACAAAAGGTTAACCGAAGCAGCGGTATCCAATCGCAATGACTCCTTTGAGACCACATCGTATCGGTAACCCGGTTTTGCCTTTCCTGAATTTTTGTATTGCAATAAATAAGTTGCTATGCGCTGTCCTTCCGCATTTTTGCGAACAATGATGGCTATATCTTTAAGGGCTACCTTCTTGTCCTGCAACTCCTCCATTAAAGAAGGCAATTGCTGCATCGCTTGTTCATCCCAACTGTCTTCATCCTCGCCTCGTTCCATGAAATTAATCCTGACATAACCTTTCCCCGGAAACTTGAATGACTTCTGATGTACATCTGAAAAAGCCTGCTCGGGCAAGGGCTGCTCAAGAACTTCTGATACAATGGCGGAAGCGCGCTGGAAGAGTGTATTATTAAACATGACAATATTTTCTGCGCTCCGGTAGTTGGTATCAAGTGAGGTAACCTTTGTTCTCGACTTACCAATCTCTTCTTCAACTTCACTTTGCAGCAGCTGCAGATCACCACCCCGCCATCGGTAGATCGACTGTTTTACATCTCCTACAATCAGGTTAGATTGGTTTTGATCCAACGAATCTTTCAGTAAGGGCAAAAAATTCTTCCATTGATAACCGGAAGTATCCTGAAACTCATCAATGAGGTAGTTTTTAAAAAAAGACCCGACCTTCTCGTAGATGAAGGGTGTATCACTATCATTAATAACGCCATTTAAAAACTTGGGTGCATCTGAAAGCAGCATGAGGTTATTCTCCTCTTTATAGTCTTTCAATTTTCGTGTGATGTCCGCTAATAATCCAAACGAGTAGAAATTCTTAAGAACCAATTTTGCTGAATTGAATTTTTTAAAGTTCTTCTCATCATAACTCACCATTTCTTTGAGAAGCGGTATCAGTTCATTTTCTGCCAGCTGAAGGAGAATTTTATAATTCAAACTTTTCTTTGAGGGCCACTTCTCCGCATTTTCCAGAGATGCCTTTACCGTGACATTAATTTCAAAATATTCTAATTGGGAAAACTTAGTAAAATATTTAAATGCGGTACCTCTGTCCTTGCCATTAAAATCATCGGCTGTAATACCTCTCTTGCTCAATATCTCCAAAGACTGTTGAGCCAGGCCTTTCATCGTATTTTGAAAGACCGCAACTTCTTTTCTTAAAATTAGAAGGTACTCGTGATAGGGGTTCTTCTTCTTCTCAAAAGGTTTAAGGATATCATCTTCAATGATTTTAAAATTTTCATTAAAAATTTCCTTTGAAAAACCTTTGAGCGCCTCTGTGATATTCCAATTTTCACCTTCCAATAATCGATCTCTTGAAAACTCTACTACCCATTGTGTTAGCTGTTCGTTGGTTCCCAACTCATCCATCAACTCAGCTATGACCTCCTCCAGCACCAGATCATGATCCACCTCCAACCGGAAATTGCCGAGCAAGCCGGCTTCTCGAGTGAATGACCGGATAACCTTTTGAAAGAAAGCATCAATAGTACTGATGGCAAACTGGGAATAGTGATGTAAAATGGCAGATTGTACCCCGGTGCTCTTTGAGACAAGCTGTGCTTCAGTCAAACCCAATTCGCTCTTAATCTCGTTACCCAGATCGTTTGCTTTTCCTTTGGCAAAGTCATCGAGGTAGCGCATAATCCTCTCCTTCATTTCCAATGTAGCCTGATTGGCAAATGTCACGGCCAGAATAAAACGGTAGTAATCAGGCTTTCCACTGAGGGCCAGCTTAATGTATTCCTTCGCCAGTGTGCGCGTTTTTCCGGAACCAGCAGAGGAACGGTAAATATGAAAGGGCTTATTCACAGATGACAAAGGGCCATGATTAGTAGCTAGTAAATTGAATCCAAAATATCAGAAAAACTAATTTCACGAACATCTCGTTTCGCCTCTCTTTTCTTTAATTTTAAGGCTATTGTAAGTTAAACCTCACCCATCCGAGATTGTGCGACTGAAAAGTTTGCATGCCCTCTCCGGTGGAGAGGGCCAACTAATGAGCCTGCAAAAGCATATCCTTTGGATGGGTGAGGCCTGAACAATTTCGTTATTTTGAAATGCACCCCTATTTTTTCTGCACCAAAAGAAAAAGCCCTATCTTTAAAAATACAGTTGACCTATGGCACGCGTTTTTACCCTTTGGAATTCCTTCGTTTACTCCTTCCCTATTCAACTGTTTATTAATAATATCAGGAGAAATCAGGTGCTCCTCTTGTGCTGGATTATCCTCTTTGCCATGGTGACAGGCAATTTTGGCAAGTACATTGGCATACCCTACCTCTTCCTCGATCCGGAATACATGAACGAGGTCAGCTTCACCAGTTTCATGATCATGGGTCTTATTACATCAGGGTTTACGGTTTCCTTCAATATTACTTGCTACATCGCTGACGGGCATCGGTTTTCTTTTGTGGGTGCGCTCTCCAAACCTTTTAGCAAGTTTAGTCTTAACAATAGTATTCTACCGGTGATTTTCATCATCACCTACCTCTATCAGATTATCGGATTCCAAATCAGCAACGAATACACCACGGGTATTGAGCTGACCTTAGACCTTGCCGGTTTTATTCTGGGGTTCCTGTTTATGACGGTATTGCTTAGTATCTATTTTTTATTTACGCAAAAAGATATTTTTAAATACATGGTTTGCCGGCTGGATGAAAAGCTAAAGCAAAATGTACGGGTAACGCGTGCCAGTGCCATGAAGAAATTAGACATCGCCAGAAAAAAGCAGGTGCGCGTTGACAACTATTTGGATTATGATTTGAAATTCAAACAGGTGAATGATGAGAAGGATTTTTACGATCGGAACGCTATCGTTCAGGTGTTTGATCAAAATCACTTCAACCTTGTCATCATTGAACTCTTTATTTTTGCCATGGTGCTGGTGTTGGGAATTTTCAAGGACTACCCAGCCTTCCAACTTCCGGCTGCCGGCAGCGCCATGATCTTCCTCACCATTTTTGTAATGATGTCCGGTGCATTTTCTTATTGGTTCGGAGGGTGGTCTATTACGGCCGGTCTAATTATTTTTCTGGTCCTTAATTTTCTGGTGGGAGAAGGCAGCTTCACAAAAACCTACCCCGCCTTTGGCCTGGATTATTATCGACAGCCCGCAGAATATAACATTGAGAATATAAAAGCACTCAATGACAGTACTACGATTATTAAGGATAAGAGAAAGACCCTTAAGGCACTCGCTAACTGGAGGGCAAAATTTCAGGGTGAAGGAAAACCTAAAATGGTTTTTATCTGTGTGAGCGGTGGCGGGAAGCGGGCAGCGCTCTGGACGATGGTTGCCCTACAGACAGCCGATAGCCTGACGGAAGGAAAGCTGATGAATAATAGCATGCTGATCACCGGGGCCTCCGGTGGATTGATAGGCGCCAGCTATTTCCGCGAGGTGAAACTAAGACAAAATCTCGGAGAGAAAATAAATCCCTATTCTTACGAACATCGGCAACGAATTGCAACGGATAATCTAAACCCGCTCATCTTTGGCTTACTTGCCAATGATCTCTTTGTTGGCTTTACCAGCTTCGACTATGCCGGATTAAAATATCAGCGCGATCGGGGTTATACATTTGAAGAGCAACTCAATATTAACACCGAGATGCTCATGGATAAACCTGTGACAGCTTACCAACAACCTGAATTGGAAGCGAAAGTCCCCATGCTCATTCTGGCACCTACCGTGGTCAACGATGGTAGAAAACTTTACATCTCCTCACTGCCTGTCTCCTACATGAATTCAGAAATCCTGAACCTGCCCGGATATTCAAGTCCTAAACTCAGTGGCGTTGATTTTCAAGGATTGTTTAAAGATCAGGGTGCAGAGAATCTTCGTTTCCTTTCTGCGCTTCGGATGAGTGCTACCTTCCCTTACATTACACCTAACACTACGTTGCCCACCAATCCGCCTGTTGAAATTATGGATGCCGGTATCTCCGATAATTTTGGTTTATCCGATGCGGTTAGATTTCTTTTCGCCTTTAAAGATTGGATTGGAGAAAACACTTCGGGTGTTGTTATCCTTTCTGTGCGCGACTCACCAAAGCTTTCCGCCATAAATGAAACTACCGGAGCCACTATCGTTGACAATTTTACCCAACCCATCGCCAGCGTTTATAATAATTTTGAAAACTTTCAGGATATCACCAACGATAATCTGATTGGCTATGCACAATCCTGGCTTACCGCACCGATTGATCGGGTAGATATTCAATACTTCCCCAGCAGTTATACGGTTCCAATTCTTAGGGATATGGACAGTATTCGCCAACACAGTGCCAGAGCCTCTCTCAGCTGGAGGCTTACCTCCAGAGAAAAACAAGGAATCATGGAAGTCATCAATTCTTCTAAAAATCAGGAAGAGCTGGAGAAGCTTAGAAAATTATTGCAATAAAAATATAATGTCATGAAAACAATAAGACTTATGAAGTTTATTGCTTTGATAATTACCCTTTTAACCTCACTAGATGCCACTTCCCAATACAGCGCATTCTCACAAGTTTATGAGCCCGGAAGTAAATTATATGTTCACGCACTCCAGGGACTTTCACTGAGAATCGATTCCGATTTGAAAGCAAAAGTACTAGAGGTGGTTCCGTTTGGAGCTGAAGTGGAAGTGCTGCCAGATTCTAAACCAAAAGTAGCCGTTACCAATTCTAACATTCAAGGCACTTGGGTGAAGGTAAAGCAGGGGTCGAATCCCGGCTATATGTTTGATGGATTCTTATCCAGATTAAAATCAATGGATTTACCAAAGCATGCACGCTACCCGCATGAATTGATCGATTATTTAAAATCTATTTATAAAATAAAATCAGATACCGATAAATCACCCAATGTAGCCTACACTGAATATCGCAATATAGAATTTATAAATGGAGTTGATTATGAATCCAAGAGCTATGAGGGGGGTGTGGTCTTCATTGTCAATTTCCCCACCGCTATTATCACCTTTCAGGAGGTTTATCTAATGGCGCGGCTTGCTTATCCGGAAATTTTTAAAGCGAATGGCTGTCCGTATCATGCAGAAAATATGACCTGTGAAATTGATGATGGGCTTAGCAGCTTAGAGTTAAAAATAGCAGGAGATCATTATTCGATGGTTTTCGGGATAGCGGATTAAACCAGCTCTTATCTTCCAAAACCCGGCCCTTTCAACACCACTCCACTCCTTACTCCTGTATGTTTGTTTTGATCTAACACGAGTGCTCCGTTGACAATCACATATTGAAACCCCGTTGAATAAGCGTGTGGTTTATCAAAGGTAGAAGGATCTCCCACTTGCTGCGCATTGAATACTACAATATCGGCTGCCATGCCTTCACGTAAGAGGCCACGATCATGAAGTTGAAATTTCTGAGCCGGCAATGATGTCATTCTGCGAATAGCCTCTTCCAATGGAATTATTTTTAGCATGCGTACATACTGACCCAGCACACGCGCATTGGTACCATAGGTTCTTGGATGTGGTACACCCGAACCGAACCTGGCTATACCGGCATCCGAAGCAAACATGTTGAAAGGATATTGCATAATGCGCTTGAGGTCTTCTTCATCCATGCTGAAATAAACCATCTGAGCGCTCCCATTCTCCACCATTTCCAAAATTGTTTCTGCTTCCTCCATAGCTTTTGGTTTGCGGCCTTTGAGATGATTGATTTCTGTTATTCTTTTTCCATTGACGGTAGTGTCAGCACCATAGCGCGCCACCAAGGCATATTGATAATTCTTAAGTTGTTTTTTCTTTAGCATTTCCACCATTTCATTTTTGATCTTCTGCCGCTGTGCATTGTTCTTCAATCGCATCATCATAGAATCGTGGCCTCCAGAAAATACCCATGTAGGAAGTGTTGTTAAGGGTAGTGCTGCTCGCCACATAAGGATATTGATCCATGGTAACATCAATCCCATCCTGCCGGGCTTTGTCCACCTGAGCGATGGTACTTATTGACCTGCCCCAATTGGGCTTATAGGTAACTTTGAAATGACTAATCTCCACCGGTATCTTAGCCTGCCTTCCGATATTAATTGCTTCTTCAATGGCTTCCGTTACGTTATCTCCTTCATCGCGAATATGAGAAGCATAAACGCCACTGTATTTCGAAGCAGCCTTTGCTAAACCAATGACCTCCTCGCTTTTGGAATAGGTACCGGGAACATAGATCAATCCCGTAGATAAGCCCACCGCACCATCGCGCATAGCTTGTTCCACTACTTCTTCCATCTTCCTTTGCTCTTCGGCAGTGGGGTCGCGCTGGACATCACCCATCACGGCAGTTCGAACACTATTATGTCCAATCAGGGTGGCCACATTGATGGAAGTCTTCACGCTGTCTAATTGTTGAAAGTATTTTGAAATGTTCACATTGGAACCTCCGCAGTTGCCGGTGACTACCGAAGTGACCCCATCAAAAATAAAATTCCCGGCCGTGGGTACTTTTAAATCGTTGCCCTCTATATGCGTATGAACATCGATAAACCCCGGAGCAATAATAAGGCCTGTTGCATCAATACTACGCGAAGATGTCACCCCATTGAGCTTACCAATTCGCACAATTTTTCCATTCTTAATAGCCACATCACCATAATACCAAGAATTGCCAGACCCGTCAATAATCTTCCCTCCTTTTAGCAGCAGATCGGCATCCTGCGCATAAGCCAAAGACGAAACCGCCATAAATAGACACAGTAGTGTTTTCATAGGATTCAAAATTAATTGATGAAATTTAGGAAAATGTTGGTCTTGAAAAATCAATTTGATGTAAACGGTGTTCTTTCTCTAACCTAATCAACTCATGGATTTTCTATTTACCCTTAAATTCCTAAAGATCGCAGCAGCGTCTATTGTCATCTTTATCCTCCTGGATTTCCTCTGGCTTGCCGTAGTAGCGTCAAAACTATATAGCAGCTCACTGGGCTTTCTGGCCAATCTCGATTCAAAAGGAAAAGTTATTTTCAATATCCCTGTCGGAGTGTTTGTTCAGGCAACCTTATCCCTGGGTCTTAGTTTTGTCATTGGCATGGCACTGCAATTGGATAACCGCCTGATCGTATCCCTGTTCACAGGTGCGTTTATAGGCTTTGTCATTTACGGTGTTTATGATTTCACCAATTTGTCATTCGTAAAAGGCTGGCCGCTGTGGATTAGTCTTGTCGATGTCGCCTGGGGAACTTTGCAAGGTTTATTGGCAGGTGTCTATTTCTACTATTTTAATAAACTATTCTAATCACCCCTCTCCTTAAACAAGAAATCACAACTATCCTATCTTTGCGGCCTTCATGAGCATTAACGAAGAACTCCGCCACACCCTTGACCTTATTCGCATCGAGCGCCAGGCCGACTTAGAACAATACCGACAAAAGGTCCTTCTCCTGCCTCTTCATCGAAAAACGAAAGAAGGAAAGTGTTGGTATCCGGTCCGTGTGAAACGAACCTATATAGGAACAGGCGAGCGGTTCATATTGGAAGTAGAGCGTACCAATAACCTTGATCAACCGCATGTCTTTGGCAGCGGCAAAGTTGTCAGTATTTTTTCCACTGCGGGCAATACACCCGAAAAAGAAAATCTGGGAGGCGTCATCAACTATGTGCGCGATAACCTGATGGTCATTACCTTAAATGGAGATGATCTCCCCGACTGGGTGGAAAATGGAATGCTGGGCGTAGATGTCATGTTTGATGAAATGAGCTACCGTGAAATGGAAGTCACGATGAAGCTCGTAATTAAAGCGGAAGAAGGAAGAATTGCAGAACTAAGAGATACGTTACTTGGAGAAAGGAGGGCTTCTTATAGCAGTAAGTCAGAAGTCGGAAGTCAGGAGTCTGCAGTTGAAAGTCCCGAGTTAAAAGTTGGTTTATCAACCAAGTTGAATGAAAGTCAGATAGCTGCTTTGCAAAAAATTCTTACTGCTCAGGATGTAGGTATCATTCACGGACCACCGGGTACCGGGAAGACCACCACGTTGGTTCAGGCTATCAAGACAACAGTGCAGGCAGAAGGGCAATCTTTGGTATGTGCTCCCAGCAATGCTGCGGTTGATTTACTGACGGATAAGTTAAGCAATGAGGGCCTCCGCGTCTTACGTCTCGGTCATCCTGCCCGGGTAACGGAACAATCGTTAAGAAAAACATTAGACGCCCGCATTGCCACCCATGAATATTATAAAGAATTAAAGAGCATTAGAAAAAGAATGCAACAGGTTCGGGATAGTGCCTTTAAATACAAACGCAATTTTGGTTATTCCGAAAAGCAACAACGAAAGCTTCTGTTAGATGAAGCGAAAGGACTCAAGGCAGATGCAGATATGCTCGAGTTTTACATTGTCAATGACCTTTTGCAAAACAGCGATGTGATCACCTGCACGCTGGTTGGCTCCAATCATTATTTACTGAGGGGCAAGCACTACAAAACTGTTTTTATTGATGAAGCGGCACAAGCACTAGAGCCTGCCTGTTGGATACCCATTCTCAAAGCAGACCGTGTGATTTTTGCAGGTGATCATTGTCAATTGCCACCTACGATCAAATCAAATGAAGCCGCCAAAGCAGGATTGGCAAAAACACTTTTTGAAAAATGTATCGAGCGACAACCTATGACGGCCACAATGCTCGCTGTGCAATACAGAATGAATGAAAGCATTATGCAGTTTTCATCCTACTATTTCTACAAGAATGAACTGATTGCTGATGAGTCGGTCCGTTTGGCTACGCTCGGCTCATTGCCACCAATTGACTTTATCGATACAGCAGGATGCGGTTACCATGAAGCGCAGGACCCTGAAACGCTGAGTAGAATCAATACTGAAGA
>JANMYO010000046.1:0-40571 GCA_031382175.1 Bacteroidia bacterium
AGACCGATAAAAGAAAACACCAATGCACCACCTTCGGCAGGCACTGTCAATTTGTAGTTACCATCGGTATCGGTAACTGTTCCGTTGGTAGTTCCTTTCAGAACTACGTTCACGCCAGGTAAAGTTGTTCCGTCTTCTGCAGCGGAGACTTTACCTGAAACCACCCTCTCTTGCGCCCAGGCACTGAGCACAAAAACGAGTGAGAAGCATACTAGTAAAAACTTCTTCATAGGTTAATAGTTAGTTAAGATTATGTTTCAACAATTAAAATTTTTCTAATTGCCTTATAGCAAACCTATGTAAAAGTGAAACCCGATGTAATCGGTCAGAGTGAGGGAACTTATTAGTCAATTGATGCCGAAGAGTTATAAATAGTAGGTATTATTTCTACCCCTACCCATTTCAAGCAACTAGGTTTCTCGTATTTCACATTATGCAGAATGAACTTAACAATCTGTTGACACGAGATTAATTCTTAAAAATAATTGTAAATTTGGTATAGGAGAGTTGCATTATTTGTCGGCCAAGTTGGGGTAACCTATACTATAAAGTAATGCTAATTCCTCGATCTAATAAAAATACTACAGCTAAAATTAAAGTTATGAATCTAAATTCTGCGTTGAGGAAAAAAATTGTAATTGTAGAGGATAATGAGGATTTGCGCAATAGCTATAGCCTTATTATTAACAATTCAGGAAGCTATGAAGTAATAGGAGCCTACGGAACCGGAGAAGAAGCAATTGAAAAGGTACAAAAAAGAGTTCCTGACATTATCCTAATGGACATTGAACTTCCCGGAATTAACGGTTCCGAAACTACCCGAAGAATACTGGAGCGAAATCATTTAATTCAAATTGTGATGTTGACAGTTCATGAGGGGGATAATTTAGTATTTGAAGCGTTGCAAGCCGGAGCTTCCGGCTACATTACAAAAGGAGCACCTTACGTTGAAATTATTGAAGCCCTTAATGAAATAGTTAAGGGGGGTGCGCCCATGAGTTCCTCTATTGCCAGAATGGTAATCAATCATTTTCATGCCGATCCTAATCCACCTCTTACTAAAAGAGAAATGCAAGTGCTCAAACTTATGTCAAAAGGCCTGACGTATACACAAATTGCCAATGAACTAATTATCACCAAGGAAACCTCAAAGACTCACATTCGAAATATTTATGAAAAATTAAATGTGAGTTCAAAATCTGAAGCTTTAGAAAAAGCAGTCAAGGATAGAATTATTGTTTGAAAAGTTTAGTGCTCTGTCCTAATGGATTGCATCCGCATGGAAGGTCAAGTTTCTGGTTGGCTTTAATTCTAACTAGTTCTAATCCGGGTATATGAAATTCTATCATAACAGAATAATCCTTGGATTTCTACTGGTTAAACTTTCAATCCTATCCACAAATTTTTCGTACGCTCAAACGGCCATTCAGGAATTCTCCATAGAGCAAGGTCTCCCACAATCTGTTGTTACCTCTATGGTCGAAGATTCTTTGGGGTATTTATGGATTGGAACTCAAGGAGGAGGGATAGCAAAGTTTGATGGAATAACATTTGACCTGATTGGCGCTGAACAAGGAATTGCAAGTAACATCATTCATGATTTAGCTATTTCAAAGAAAGGATATCTATGGGCGGCTAATGCAAAGGCAATTAGTAAATATGACGGGAGTGTCTTTCATAATTTTGTCATCGATAAAGAAAACTCTCCTAAGCAAATTTACATTCATTCAGATTCACTTTTTTTCCTGAATACCCGCAATGGAAAAATGGGGTATATACTTAATGATGTGAGGTTTGATATCCCCTACCGTCATCCCCTAATTGGCATCACCTCATTGCGCAAGGCGGATCAAAGTACCATCCTGGGTGTAGATATCCTGAACCGAAAGTTAGTTGTTCTTAATAATGGAAGATATCAATCTTTCGCATTTCCCAACAACGCAACTTCAATCTACCACTTTGTAAAAGTTGGACAGGATTTAGTCATTTCTGCTGATTCCGGATTATATAAGGTAGATGGCAATCATCTTTTAAAAATTTCAGAGTCTATTGACATCTTAAGGCTATATGATCCGCTTCGATCCATATACTGGGTAAGACGAAAAGATGATCTTATTGCCGTCAAGTCACTAAATGATTCCAATCCAATTGCTACCATAAGAAATGTACTTGTCAATTGTACACTTCTGGACAAACAAGGAAATGTTTGGTTCGGGACTTCAGGAAAAGGCATTATTCGCGTCAATGATTTTATGTTCTTGCCTGTGGGAGAGCCAAAACCACTTATGGAACGGGAATTAGTAATGAGCTTATTGGCCAATCGAAAGGGTGAATTATGGACTGGGACTATTTCGAATGGATTAATAGTGTATGATATCAAAGATTTAAAGCATGTGCTATTCAAAAAAAAACTTGCCTTATGTTTTACTATCAAAGAAGATTCTTCACAACTGCCATGGGTAGGAACTAAAGAAGGATTATTTTCTTTTTCGGGGGGAGCAATAACCCAACATTATCCAGAAATTGACAGTGTGCTATCCTTTGATTTTGGGCTGCCCGGGGAAATGGTAGTCTCCACCGCACAACGCGAACTTTTTTTTATTAAAAACAAAAAAGTATCAACAATTAGCGCTAATAAATTACTCGTTAGTCATGTCTACTTTAATAAATGGACGGGTGAGTTTTTGTTAGGTACTGATCTGGGAATAAAGAAGCTAGTAGATGGAACACTGCAAAACATTGGACTTGACAGCCTCATTATAAATTCAATAGGTGCATTTTCAAATGGAATGATTGTCGCTGGTTCATCAGAGTCTGGAATTTTCATTTTTCATAAGAAAAAGCTACGTCACTTCACTATTGGGGATGGCCTGCTCTCAGATCAAACTTATTTTGTTATTCCGGACAATCACTATTTATGGGTGGGGACAGAAAAGGGACTTAATCGGATAGAGTTGAACCCTGCTGCAAGTATCAAAGAAATTCTATCTTACGGCAAACAGCATGGCCTCGAAGGGTTGGAATGTAATCGAAATTCATTTTTCCTTACCGATTCTACACTCTTCTTTAGCATGGTCTCAGGTAGTTACAAACTGCCTACACGTTTATCCGAAATCAAGTCAGACAGTAGATTACACTACACCCAATTTTATTTTCGGAATAATGGCAGCGATTCCTCCACACGCTCCTTAATTAATCCCTTGGATAGACAGATTAAAGAAAAATCTATCACTATTAATCACGATCAAGATCACCTTATTTTTTCGGTTAATAAAGTGGATAAATCCTATCCAAATCAATACTATTATTCCATCAATATCAAAGGGCCTATCACCATCAAATCCAGACATTCAAAAAAAACAGCTTACGAATACACCAATTTAATGCCTGGCTATTATACACTCGAAGTGAATGCCACTGATGCTTCGGGAAATAAGATCTACGATCAACTGATCACAACTTTTTATATACAACCTGCCTATTATCAAACTACATGGTTTTATACATTGGTTGTTATTCTAACCTTATCATTGATCTCCTTGATAATCTATATATACCACCGTCATAGGATAAGTAAAATCGTTGAAGTTCAGCAATTACAAATTCAACAAGAATCCAAACTAAGGACAGAAATTGCGCGAGATTTCCATGACGAGCTTGGAAATCAGGTGGCCCGACTAATTAATAGTATTGAGCTCCTTCGCCTTGAAAAAAAGTTGGAACTGAAGATGTATCAAACCCTAAGTGAATATTCTCAACGAATACTTCGTGGCACAAAGGATTTTGTATGGACATTGAATCCGATGAATGATGAATTGGTAAAAGTAATTATCCATTTGAAAGATTTTGGCGAGGGATTATTTGGCGAAAAGAACATCAATTTCAGCTTTGAAGGAGATCTTGATTTTGAGAAGCAAATTCCAACCGGTAGCAACCGGCAAATAACTCTGATTTTTAAAGAAGCTATGACCAATGTTTATAAGCATGCAGGCGCTACGGATGTGCAATTTGGGGTAGCTTTCAATCAGGGTTTCATACAAATCTACCTAATTGACAACGGCATCGGAATAAAGCAAGAGACACTTAATCGCACCGAGCGAGGAATTAGTAACATGCGCTTTAGGTCACAAAAGATCAATAGTCAATTGGACATTCTACCGAATGAACATGGGACTACCGTTCGTTTAAGTATCAAAATCTAGCAACAAAAGCATCTTTCTATCTTCGCAAACACTGGACAGAGTGAAGTAAATTTTACAAAAAAGCTACTCAGCTAGCGCTACTGCTATACAATTTGTGTCGTTGGTATACTTTTGGGGTTCTCCCCAAACTATCTGGAAAGCATAATCGTAAATTGATTTTATTCCATTTAGGAGTATCATCTCACAATGATTAAAAAAGGCTTTCAAATTGTTCTCTTCTTTATTGGATCGGTCAATGCATTGGCCGGCATGCAACTCGACAATCCGCCTCCGCCCCTTAACTTTTCATTCAGGCGTGTGAAACTTGTTAAACAAGGCAAAGCTGATAAATGAAGTTATTAAAGACAGGGAAGTTCTTCGGTGAAACAGACCAAACTCTTCATCTCGATGGAATCACGTTAACCAATACAGAATACACACATGGCTTTGTAGATTGGCATTATCATGAAAATGCCTATTTCACATTTCTCATAGCAGGGAAAGTTATTGAGGGAAATAAAAAAGAAAAATATACCTGCATGCCAGGTTCTTTGCTTTTTCACCATTGCGAGGAGCCTCACTATAATATCAAACCGAGCGGATATACACGTGGAATGCACATTGAATTGCAAAAGAACTGGTTTTTACAAAACTCTTTTTATGCGAGTTTGCTTCAGGGCAATATCAATATTATAAACCCTGATGTTAAGATTATGATTTATACTATTCACAAGGAATTAAAAGTTTTGGATGGCTCATCTGAGATTATAATCCATGAAACTATATTTAAAATAGTAGAAAAAATGCTTCACAAATCAGAAAGTACAATGTATCATAAGCCAGCATGGGTATCGAAAGTGAAAGAGATATTATATGATCGAAGTGCAGAGAAAATATCACTTAAATGCCTAGCCGATGAGCTCAAAATTCACAGTGTTCATTTGTCTCGAGACTTCTCCAAGCATTTTCGCTGTACTATCGGGCAGTACATGAGAAAAATAAAAATCGAAAAATCTTTAAGCCTTCTTCAAAATAAAAAACATTCTCTAACGGATATTTCAACGATGTGCGGATTTGCCGACCAGAGCCATTACTTACGATGCTTCAAAGAATTTAATGGTTTAAACCCTTCTGAGTTTCGAAAAATCATTTTGCGATAGTAACGACAAGGATGTTAAATTCATTCTATTTAATTTCTAGAACATTACATAGCTTTGATTGAATTTTAAACCACCACATGAAACTTAATCTTTCCACAACAACAATCCTTTTATGTACGTCTTTTTTTGGCTACAGCCAATCATTACCCCAAAAAACAGTCAATGGCTGGAAATTGAATACAGACTCTTATGATAAGCCAATGATTAATTCTCTAAAAAATGAAATCCAAAAATCAACTTACAAAGAAATCAACAGTGTAATTGTAATAAAGGATGGGAAATTATTGATCGAAGAATATTTCAACGGTGCGGGTCGCGATTCAACCCATAACCCCCGTTCTGTAGGAAAGACATTTGCATCTGCCTTGGTTGGGATTGCCTTGGATAAAGGATACTTGAAAAATGTAAATCAGACATTGTCTGATTTCTACGACCTAAAGAGTTACAAAAACTATGACGAAAAGAAAAGCAAAGTAACGGTCAAGAATCTCTTAACCATGAGTTCAGGGTTTGAAGGATTTGATTTCGAGCCTACTTCAATCGGCAATGAAGAAAATATGTATCCAGAATCCAATTGGGTTAATTGGACACTTAATCTGCCCATGGCTAACGATCGTAATCCAGGTGACAAGTGGTTTTACTTTACGGCAGGAGCTGTATTGCTTGGCGATATCTTAAATAAAAATGTTCCCGAAGGGCTAGAAAAATTTGGAGCCAAATATTTATTTGAACCTTTAGGAATCAAGAACTATTATTGGCAATACACACCTCAAAATGTTCCGAATACCGCAGGAGGAATTCAACTTAAACCGCTCGATTTTGCAAAATTTGGTCAATTATATAAGAACGGTGGAACATGGAAAGGAAAGCAAATAATTTCAAAAGAATGGATCAGTCAATCGTTTCAAAAATATTACCATACCTCCGACACAGTAAATCAATATGGATTTTTCTGGTGGAATAGAACTTACAAGGTAAATGGAGAATCTTATGAAGTCTTTTACTGCACAGGCAACGGTGGAAATAAGATTTTCGTGTTTCAAAATTTACCATTGGTGGTTGTAATTACTGCGAGTGCGTATGGAAAACGCTACGCGCATCGGCAAGTTGATGAAATGATGGAAAAATATATTATTCCAGCTGTTGTTTCTATTCATGGCAAAAATTAGGAAAATTCTTTATACCGATTTTGGGTAAATGTTCAATATTTTACACGCAGAAGATATTGCAGCTTCTGTTATCTCTATCCATTGACATCCCCCATTGTGTACTCAAATTAAGGTTAAGTCTTATAAGAAAGGTATTTTTATTATTTCTGAACTCAATTTGACCCATACCATTGCTATACAATTTGTGTCGTTGGTATACTTTTTGGATTCTCCCCAAACTATCTGGAAAGCATAATCGTAAATTGGTTTTCTACCATTTAGGAGTATCACCTCACAATGATTAAAAAAGGTTTGCAAATTGTTCTGTTCTTTATTGGGTCAGTCAACGCATTCGCCCAATCCGTTAACAAAGAGTTAATGACTCTAGTAAATGCTGAAAAACGATTTTCTGCGGATTCAAAGTCAAAAGGAATAAACACCGCATTTCTCGAATCGTTTGCCCCGGATGTGATTTACTTTGATCATGAAGGAAACAAAGTCGTTTATGCCGAGCATGCGAGTAAGCAACCCAGGCCAGAAGGAAATCCCACTCTTATCTGGGAACCCTACTACGCTGACATTTCGTCCTCTGGAGATTTTGGTTACACCACAGGGCCTTTCTTTTTTTTCAAAGACAAGGCCGATACCGTACCTATTGGCTATGGATATTATTCCTCCGTGTGGAAGAAAGACAAGCAAGGAGTATGGAAAGTAGCGATGGACCTGGGAATAGGCATTCCCGGCAAGCCAACTGAAAATTCAACTTTCAAAACATCGGCTCAACCTTTGGAAAGGAAGAAAGCAAAGAAAAATGAAATCCTACCATCACTGATGGCCATTGAAAATAGCTACTGTGCTAAATTGAATCTCTCCACTCACTCATACGATACATCTCATCTTTCAAAAGAAATAAGAATTCATCGGCCGGGCAGATATCCCTTTATTGGCATTGAGGCCGTTGTCACAGTACCCGAATCAGACAAAGCTTATCAGTACACAGTCCTGGATGGGCAACTATCCAAGTCAGGTGACATGGGATTTGCCTATGGTAAAGTGAACGTCAAAATAAAACGAGATAGTGGGATTCAAGATGTAAAGGCCGTTTACTACCGGATATGGAAAAAAGAAAAGGGGAAAGAGTGGAAAGTTGTACTGGATGTAATTGGCTTTACATAATATTAACCATTTTCTATAGAGTTTGGTAATTGCGTTTAGTTCAAAAAATAGTAATCAATAAAAACAGTTATTGCTCCTACAATGAAAACAACAAGCACTTTCCGATTCACTTTGAAGGTCTTTGTGAAAACTAGTGTAATAATAGTTTTCCTTCAATTCGTCTTCGTTCAGCACACTACCATTGTAGCGCAAACACTACCGGAATTAGAGATAAGCCTATGGCATAACACAAAGGAACCACTCGAACTTCGAAAGCTGAAAGGCAAACTGGTATTGCTGGACTTTTGGGGTATTTGGTGTGGTGGATGTGTCGCTAATATTCCAAAGCTCTCAAAATTACGTGAGACATTTTCAAAGGAAGAATTGGAAATCATCACCATTCATACTCCGTTTCAGTCGAACGGTATTGAAAAATTTATCAAGAAATACAATTACGACTTAATAGTGGGTGTAGACAAGCGAGACCCAAATGATAAACATACGTATTATGGCCTGACGACAAAATCATTTAAGATCAAGGAATTTCCATCTTACGTTATTATTGACAAAGCTGGTTTCATTGTTAAAGTATTCGAAGAAACTTTGCCTAGCGAAGATCAGATTCGCGAAATTTTAAACAAATAGTTCCCGCTTCATGGGTAAGAGAAAATCATTTGGTAAATCTACACGCACACAGCCAACATGGTCACCCGATGGTAAGTACATTCTATTTGTATCTGAATTACTGGCAATCTTGAATTATTCCATTTTGCCAACATCTAAGCAATTTTGATTACGCTTCCAAAATTCTAGGCTATGATTATTAATAGGGTCAAATCGTTTTGTTTTCTACTGGCATCTCCAACATCAATCTCTCTGCAAGGTGGTTTCAAGTGACTTAATTTCCGGGTATGCATTTCGATAGTCATAAGGACTACCCTTACAATTACTTCTTCTCATACACTACTTTCCCTCCTACAATGGTCATCATGACTTCGGTTTTGAGTAGGTCAGCTTCGGGTGCGGTCATGATATCCTGAGAGAAAACTGTGAAGTCTGCCAGCTTGCCGGTTTGGATAGATCCTTTGATATTCTCTTCAAAGGCACCATAGGCAGCATCTAATGTATAGGAGCGCAAGGCTTGCTCACGGGTCATTTTCTCTTCGGGTTCATAACCTCCTTCAGGCTCTCCCTTCAATGTCTTGCGAGAAACCGAAGCGTAAAATGAAGCGATGGGTGTGATGGGTTCTACCGGAGCATCTGTACCGTTGACAATTTTTGCTCCTGATTTTAGTAACGACTGCCACACGTAAGCACCTTCTTTTATCCTCTTTTCGCCCAGCCGATCAATAGCCCAAGGACGATCGGACGACAGATGAACTGCTTGCATGGCTGGGATAATACCCAACTTGCCGAATCTTGGAATATCATTCGGATGAAGATGTTGTGCGTGCTCTATTCTAAAACGATGATCCTTTACTTCGGGGTTTTCTTTGAAAGCAGTTTCATACCGATCTAGTATTTCGCGATTAGCGCGATCGCCAATAGCATGTGAACAAACCTGAAACCCGGATTTGAGTGCCATGCGTGAAGTGGAAAGTACCGTGTCCAAAGAAATGGTAGCCATACCAATAAAATCTTTGCGGTCGGTATACGGCTCCAATAACCAAGCACCCCTTGACCCTAATGCGCCATCGCAATACAATTTGATAGAACGAATGGTCAGCCAGTGGGTGGAATCAATTTCGGGTCCCTTCTTAATCCATTCATTCACATGGGCCCGGTCATCGCCACCCAACATTACATAAAGACGCACACCCAGTGTTCCCTCTTTTTTAGCTTGTCTGAAAAACTCTATGTTTCTGCGCGTGGCTCCGGCATCGTGGAAACTGGTTATCCCATTACGTAAGCAGGCTTGCGTTGCAAAATCAATAGCCTTGCGATCGCGATCATCATCTGCCGCTGGCATGTGCTTGTAAATTAAACCCGTGGCGAGTTCATTAAAGATACCCGTAGGATTTCCGTTCTTGTCTCTTATGATTTCTCCACCTTCTTCTGAAATTGCTTTTAAGCTCTCCTTCGATAATTGATTAACACCTGCTATCTCCATCGCCTTGGCATTAACCTGAACGGCATGTCCGCTTGCGTGCTCAAGAGCAACCGGATTATTGGGCGATACTGCACTTAATTTATCATGTGTCTGAAAACCCTTTACCATATTCGAAGGCAGTGTATCCCACTTTTCCTGATGCCAACCCCGGCCCAATATCCATTGGCCTGGTTGTGCTTTTTCTACCGCCAACCGAACCATCTCCACGATTTCATCATAATTTTTTGCCTTCATCAAATCAAGATCGATCTCATAATAACCAACTCCGAAAAAATGTCCATGACCTTCAATAAAACCTGACGTCATGGTTTTGCCTTTCAGGTCTATAACATTTGTATTATCATCAATCCAGGTGCGGGCCTCTTTCTCGTTGCCGGCAAATTCTATCTTATCTCCCTTCACAACAACGGCCTCAACCTTAGGCTGTGCATCATCTCCCGTATAAATAGTGCCTCCTAGAATAACTGCATCTCCCTGTTTTTTTTCGGAACAGGCGAATGCAAGTAAAATAACGGCTAGCAATAGGTATTTTTTCATGGCTTGATTTTTTGGTTGTGCAAAATAACAGGATTTCGCGATTCTGTTTCAGGTAGTTTGACTAATGGTAAAATCCCTTCTATTATCTTCGCTTCTTCTATGCTCAAGGAAAGGATAAAGGTTTTTGGATTTTTGGGAATATTTTGGATTGCCTTCTTTGTAGTAAGTCGGGTTATCTTCCTTTTTTATCATTTTGATCAGACTTCTTCCCTATCGATCAGAGAAATCAGTACAATATTATTCTTAGGATTGCGAATGGATCTGGCCATGGCCGGCTATTGGTTGATCCTAACGGGGTTGCTCTTAACAGCTCCCGTCCAAAATTTAAAGTTTGTTGCTCACCTTCATTCATTCATTGTTATCCTTCTTTTGTTACTATCATCAACGATTGTGATTGTTGACCTTGAGCTCTATTCTCACTGGGGCTTTCGCATGAATACAACTCCGCTATTTTATACTGGACCGGAGGCCGTGACTAGTGTCAATATGATTCGATTGATTATCATGTTCGCCCTATTCGTTGCTCTTCTCTCCTCTTTTCTTTTGTTTTATTTCAAATTCATTTCACGGAAATTCTTCTCCTTAGCGCCACTGCCCATAGTTTGGGCTCCCGTGATGTTTCTGATCACCGGTTGCTTATTTATTCCCATACGAAGTAGTTTTAGTGTTGCTCCTTTAAATACCGGAGTGGTTTACTTTCATAAAACAAAAACTTTCCCCAACCATGCCGGGATCAATGTGGTGTGGAATTTCTTTCGCAGCGTATCTTCTAAGGATGGACTAAAATATCCTAACAATTTCTTTGAGGGTTCAAAACCTGAAGAAGTTGTCAGGGAAATGACGCAGAGTGAAAACCCTGGTTCCCCATTACTCAACGAGGAGAAACCAAATATCATCCTCATTATTTTAGAAAGTTTTACTTCGAAGATCATCGAACCTTTAGGAGGGCTTCCCAACATCACTCCCCGACTGAATCAACTTGTTCATGAAGGTATTCTATTCGATAATTTCTATGCCAGTGGTGACCGAACGGATAAAGGATTACTAGCAATCCTTAGCGCTTACCCTGCTCAGCCGCTCTCCTCTATTATAAAGTACCCCGAGAAAACACAAAGCTTACCTTATCTTCCAAGATCATTAGCTAGCCTGGGCTATACCACATCTTTTGTTTATGGTGGAGACATCGGGTTTGCTAACATGGAATCGTATCTCACTACGGCTGGCTTTAGTAATATTACAGAAGATGATGACTTTGACGAAAGCATAGATAATTCTAAATGGGGCGTGGCCGATCATTTTGTGTTCGAGCGGCTATTGCAAGAAAGTGATTCCGCAAAAAATCCTTTCTTTAAGGTAATGCTTTCTCTCAGCAGTCACGAACCCTTTGAAGTACCGATGAAGCCCGTCATCAAAGGTCACGATGAGCGCTCCTTATTCTTAAATTCCTGTTTCTATACGGATAAAAGTCTAGGTTCATTTATTGATCAAGCCAAAAAAACAAACTGGTGGAAGAATACATTGATCATCATTACAGCCGATCATGGACATCGCTTTCCCAATGCGGAGGAACTCAAGGATAAGGAGCGTTTTAAAATACCCATGTTATGGCTGGGAGGTGTCATCACCAAACAAGATACTGTAATTCATACCATCAGTGGGCAAACTGATATTGCCAATACATTACTCGGACAACTCAGTAAAACGCAGTCCGTTTTTCACTTTAGTAAAAATATTCTGGATACCAGAGTAACACCCTTTGCCGTTTATATCTTTAACAATGGCTTTGGTTACATTGATACTGCAGGAGAAACTATTTATGACTTTGACTACAAAAATTATATCAAGCAAGAGAGCAATGCCAAAGGTCTTCGGGCGGGGAAGGCTTATATGCAGACGCTGTTTAATGACTACAATGCCCGCTAAAGTGTGATTTGAAAAAACTCATCATGAAAAAACTATTCCCCATCGCAATGTTAGTTGGTATTTCTTTTTCCAGCTACGCGCAGAATGTTGGACTTTCCTTTGCCTACTTCATTCCCAAGAATGGCTATTTTTCAACGCCTGTAAGTCCTTTTTCAATTCGTGGTATAGGTGTTAATCTAAACAGGTACATCGCGTTAGAAACAGGGGCCTCACTTTACCGAATGTCGGGGTTGAGTATGAAGGACCTCCCAATCTCAAGCAAAGAGCCTTTCGTTGGCCCCAACTTTACCCTTTTTGTCCCAGGCGAAATTGTCTTCGAATTAAAGGGTTCCAATATTGAGTTTGATATCAAGGCCGGAGGTTTTGCCTTCTATGGCTTCGGTCAGAAACTAAACTATGGAAATATCGACAGAGCCATACGCGAATTGGAAGGATGGACTGTTGCGAATTCGCAACTTGAGTTTCAGAACAAGCCTGGCTTTGGATACCACGGAGGAGTAGAACTCACCGTATACGTCACTAGCCAGGTAGGGATATCCTTTGAAACAAATTATTTAGTAGGCCAGTCTAAATTACCCTTAACCGGCAACTATACCGGAGGGAGTTCATCTCTTGAAACAAAAAATATAGACTATGCTGATGCCAAAATTGATTTCACAGGATTAGAATTCTCCATAGGACTCATGTTCAACACGGGAGGCGGAGGAAAGCCGAAGAGGAGAAGGTAATCCGTGTTCAGTGATCAGTAATCAGTTTGTGAATAATGAATGCTTCCTTATAAAGGGTCTGCTCAATTATTTCGGTCAACGCCTTATTGGCAATTTCTTCATCAAAAAATTTTCCAACCAACCATAATTTTTTTCCCGCTGCATCTATTTCTGATTCAAGGCCATAAAAATCAATGATTGCGTTTGTTTCTATTGAGCTAACAGATTCTTCCGTTTTTATTAAACATATTCTGAATGTTGTTTCGATCAATTCCCTTTTTAGCTCAGGCACATTGACATTTTGTTTTGCAAATAAAGCCCTGGAATCTTCCTTAAAAGTATCAAAGGCTGTTCTCGCTATCTTTGTATTCAGCACAACCGTATCACTTTCAAATTGTTGAACCGGCAGAATATAAAATTGACTTTTCACGCCAGAAGTCTTATGTATCCATTGCAGTTCGTATTGTGCTTGCTTAATAGTGGTGCTACTGACCGAATCTTTCTTAATCTTTTCTAATTCTACCCAAAGCATAGCACCTCCGTCCCGGTAACGCGGCCGTTGACCTGAAACAAAATTGCCGAGGGAATAAGCGATAAGCTTGTCCATTTCTTTACTCCACTCCATGGGCTGAACTACATGGGGGTGCGCTCCAATGACTAATTTTGCTCCTTCGCGAAAGCACAATTCAGCTAATCTTTTCTGAAATATATTGGGCAAACTCTGATACTCATTTCCCCAATGCATGAATACAACAATGGCATCCGTCTTTTGAGCTGTGGCTATCGCTAAATCATTTTTGATAAGTGTTGTGTCAATCAAATTGACAACGTTAGGGAATGGGACCGGGATACCATTGGTACCATACGTATAGTTAAGAAGGGAAAGGGTGATTCCATTTCTTTCGACTATCATTGGATACAATAATCTTCTTTGGATAGAGTCAACAAACGTCCCGGTGTGGACAAGGCCAAGCGTGTCTAGAATAGAAATCGTTCTCTCAAGACCTTTTCTTCCCCGATCAACACAATGATTGTTTGCTGTGACCAATATATCAAACCCCGACATTTTTAACTGAGAAGCCAATTGATCAGGAGCACTAAATTGTGGATAGCCTTTGTAGGGTGGACCTCCCAAGGTCACTTCAAGGTTTCCAATCGTCAGATCAGCCGATTGAAGAATTGGATCTATGTACTTAAAACAGGATTCATAACTATACTCTTTCGTACTTGGATCATAGGCAGCTGCTATCTGCGAATCATGCTGCATAATATCTCCGGTAAATAAAATTGAAATGCGGGTAGTATCTTGCCCTGCTGCAGGAGTTAAATAAAAAAGCAAATAGACAAGCCCCGCTAATCTCATTTGATTGTAATGAATTAAATAGCTCAGTTAGTACTAAAGCTGTTGAACCTTATTCTCAACAATGACAAAAATACGATCTTCTTTCTTGGGATTAATTCGCGCCAAGCCAGTGAAAGAACCAAAAGCCGGAAGTATACCCTGATGTTGTCCAAAATAGAAACAAGGAAGTATCATCGATTGCTTCGCTCTTCCCACCAATCGAATGCCTGGGTGGAGGTGTCCTGCTAGATTGTAAGTGCCTGCCGGAATCTCATCCATCGGTTCATGCGTTAACAGAAGGCTTCCGATGGGTAAGGAAGACTCATGCACTTCAATTTTATGTCTTTCATATTGCCGCTGACTCATAATATCGTGATTGCCACGAACCAATTCGAACTGGCAAGATGAAAAATGCCTGATGATTTGTCCTGTCATCTCCCATTCATCATTATAATGACTGTGAAATAAGTCCCCCAGAAAAATGGTCTTCTCCGGCTTATAGAGATTCAAAATATCAATAAGGCTTTCCGTATTTTTTTCATTTGCTTTTTGAGGAACAGGAATACCGGACTTTCTAAAATGGTTAATCTTACCAAAATGAAGGTCAGAGATCAGTACCGTTTTACGCTGTGGAAGCCAAATCGCCTTATGGGCCAACAAATGCAATTCTTCGCCTGACACTTCAATTTTCACTGCCCAAATTTAAGGTTAATGCACTTCTTAAAAGTGAGGTTCCAATACGCTGGTAAGCAATTGAAAGCATTACCTTGATAACCATCGTTTTACACTTATTTTGGAGGTTTTTGGGCTATAGAGGCCGATTCTTCGGCCAATAAATATTAACATTGGGGTAACATTGTCTTTGTTATGTCAACCTACCTTTGACGGTCAGGTAACTAAGAAAAAACTCAACGGAAATCTACATACCCTAACTAATAGTCATGTTCGACTTAGACTTATCCTACTCCATTCTTTTGATCCTTTGCCTTGTAGCAGCTTGTGTTTTTGAATTTGTCAATGGTTTTCACGATACAGCCAATGCGGTAGCGACCGTCATCTATACCAATTCATTGAAGCCTTGGGTTGCTGTAATCTGGTCAGGGTTTATGAATTCTCTCGGGGTATTTTTAGGCGGAATCACGGTAGCGATGGGTATTGTTAATCTACTTCCAGTTGAAACTTTAGTAGATCAAAATATTGCACACAGTATTTCTATGGTGGGCGCTCTTTTGTTAAGCGCCATTTTTTGGAATTTGCTTACCTGGTATTTTGGAATACCGTGCTCCAGTTCACATACGTTGATTGGCTCCATCCTGGGGGTTGGGATTGCCTATTCTCTATTGCCTGATTCAACTGGTGACGCAGTGAACTGGGGAAAAGCTCAGGAGATTGGTCTCTCGTTACTCATTTCTCCCCTCTTTGGGTTTACGATGGTTATCATTCTGATGTTTTTGCTTAGAACTATTACGAAAGACACGCCTTCTGGGGATGATCTGTTTAAGGAGCCAAAGAAAAATGCCCCGCCTCCACCCTGGATCCGCGGAATTCTTTTAATCACGTGTACGTTGGTAAGTTTCTTCCACGGACAGAATGACGGACAGAAGGGAGTTGGTTTAGTGATGTTGATTCTCATCGGCATCGTTCCAGGTTACTTTGCACTCAATGGGAAAATTGAAACAGGTTCGATGCTTAGTCCATTAAAAAAAATTGAAGTTCAGATTAATTCCATCGACTCCACCACGCTTGCAAAACCAGACAGGCTAAAACTTGCCGAATCACTAAAGATGAACCAACGGCTACAACAACAGTTTGCGTCTAATGAAAGCCTAGAAGAAATTCCAAAAGACCAACGCTTTGAAGTAAGAAAAGATTTGTTGGTCATGAACAGGAACATTACAGGACTTATCAAGAAAGAAGAGGTAAGAATGAGCGATAAAGACAAAGATTCTATGAAAGGAAGTCTGAAGTCACTTAAAAAAGCAACTGATTATTCTCCAGGTTGGGTCATCGTGATGATTTCTCTTTCGCTGGGTTGCGGTACCATGATTGGCTGGAAGAGAATCGTTAAAACAATCGGTGAAAAGATTGGCAAGCAACATCTCACCTATGCGCAAGGTGCCAGTGCAGAACTCGTAGCAGCCAGTACTATCGGACTTTCAAGCTACTACGGCTTACCGGTAAGCACAACCCATGTGCTCTCATCAGGTATTGCAGGTTCAATGGTGGCCAGCAAAGGGATCAAGAATCTTCAACCTGACACGGTTCGTAATATCCTTATCGCATGGTTGTTGACGCTACCCGTGGTGATGGTGATGGCGGGCTCCTTATTTCTTTTGTTTAGGACTATTTTCTGACTTTACTTAGTCGGAAAACTTCATCACCATTTTCTTAATCCGGTCTTCTAATTTTTCAGAAGTCAGTTTTTCGCGCATACGATCTACCATGATAGGAAATGCAAAGGGAGTAGGCGTCTCTGGAGTGGTAATGATTATCTTCTGTTTGCTTATTCTTTCCAGCGCTCTTCGCAGTCGCTCTTCTTCCAACTGAAAATCCATAACTTCTTCCATCGCCTGTAGGAGTAACAAGTTATGAGCTTCATAGTCATGAAAGACGTTGAAGAAAAGCTGGGAAGAAGACTGGAGGTGTTTGTTCTTGATGGGATGGCCCGGATAACCTTTAAACACTAGCCCCGCAATGGCTGCAATGTCACGAAATTTTCTCCGCGCCATTTCTGTGGAGTTGATACTGGCTTGAATGTCGGCAAATAAATTGTCTGCGCTCAAGACATCCGTCTCTATCGCCTCAGCGATCGGAATCTCCTGATCGGAAAGCAACTCAAAACCATAGTCATTCATGGCGATTGAAAAGGTGATGGGCTGTAGCTGGGAAATGCGGTGGGCAAGCAATGCTGCCATGCCTTCGTGCACAAATCGTCCTTCAAAGGGATACATGAGTACATGGTATCCCTCCGAAGAAGTTAAGTACTCAATTAAAAATTCATTTTTCTTAGGCAAGTGCGAACGGGTTCGCTGGAGTTCCATTAAAGGCTTGAGAAAACGCATCTCATCATCGCTCTCTTTGTTTTCTGCCGCTTCATCTATTTTGTAGCGAATCATCTCGCTCATCTGAGAAGAAAGCGGCATTCGTCCTCCTTGCCAGGAAGGCACCCGTCCCGATTTGCGATTCGTCTTTCTCACGTGAACTTCCATTTCTTTGATCCGTACCAGTTCAAGATTGCGTCCCGCAAACCAAAACACATCGCCCGGATTCAACCGTGAAATGAAATATTCTTCGATTGAACCGAGCTGCTTACCCGTAACATAACGCACCCACAGATTAGTATCGCCTACAATCGTTCCTATGGAGAGTCGATGCATCATGGCTATCTTTCGATTCTCTACTTTATAAATACCATCATCAATCGTGATCTTCCGATAATCATCATAGGCGGTGAGTGCTGCTCCTCCGGTTGTTACAAAATTGAGCACCCAAAGCCATTCCTCCTGTGTGATGGAAGAAAAGCAAAACGTACTCTTTACTTCTTCAAAAATCTCTTCGGGTCTAAAGCCATCCGAGACGGCCAGGGTAATGAGGTATTGAATTAACACATCAAAGGATCGCAGATAAGGAACCCGATCCTCCACGATTCCTCGGTTGATGCCTTCGCGCAAAGCAGCAGCTTCGGCTAATTCGAGTGAATGAGTTGGCAGGAAATAAATCTTACTCACCGCCCCCGGTTGGTGCCCACTTCTACCCGCACGTTGTAAGAAGCGAGCCACGCCTTTTGGACTTCCCACTTGAATAATCGTTTCCACGGGCTGAAAGTCCACGCCCAGGTCGAGGCTGGAAGTACATATTACTGCCTTAAGTTTTCCGGCATGAAGTTGATCCTCCACCCAGTGGCGCAGTTGATGGCTGATCGAACCATGGTGCATGGCAATCAATCCAGAAAGCTCTGGCGCTTTGTCCAGCAATTTTTGATACCATATTTCGGCAAAGGATCGGGTGTTTGTAAAAATCAGTGTTGACGTACTTGCCTGGATGATCGGAATTACCTTTTCCAAAAGCTGGATACCTAAATGGCCAGCCCATGGCATTTTTTCCAATTCATCAGGGAAAATTGAAATGACATCAACCTGTTTTTTATGATCTGCACGGATGACTTTATATTTTCCCTGTTGATAAAAATTTCCCAGCAGCACCTGTAGAGATTGATCCATGTTACCAATGGTAGCTGATATTCCCCAGATTTTGACCATTGGAATTACTGACTTCAAACGCGAAAGCGCTAATTCCATTTGCACACCTCGCTTGGACCCCATCAATTCATGCCATTCATCTACAATTATTGCCTTCAGGTTATTGAAGTGAGTTGGATATCCTTTTTGTGTCAACAACAAGTGCAAGCTTTCTGGAGTGGTGATGAGAAATTCGGGAGGCTTTTCCTTTTGTTTTAGTCGATCTTTGGCAGATGTATCTCCTGTCCGCACGCCAACCTTCCAATTCACATTCATTCCCTCAATGGCACGCTTGGCCGCCAGTTCAATCTCCTTGCCCAAAGCTCGTATCGGAGTGATCCAAATTACCTGAAGTCCATTATTTTTTTTTGTGGAATAATCGGGATGCATTGCCATAAACTCTAACAGCACCGGAACCAGAAGTGAATAGGTTTTTCCGCTCCCTGTGGGTGCATTGACCATACCATTGAAGCCCTCTAAGTAACTTTGCCAGGCTTCCTTCTGAAAATCAAATGCCCTCCATTGTTGTTTCTCAAACCACGCAAGCCCTTGATGCAAAGCGGTGTTGTCCGGATGAATTTCAGGGTTGGCCACAAAAAATTTGATAACTGAAAAATAAATTTAAAACAATATTCGTGTAATTGTGTTTTAATTTGGATTCTAAAGGAATAGCAATTTCAGATGGGTAGTTTTTCAATAAAAGAATTAGAACAATTATCCGGGATTAAAGCGCACACAATACGCATTTGGGAGAAGCGTCATCAACTGATTGTCCCCAAAAGGACCTCAACAAATATCCGGTATTACTCCGATGATGATTTAAAGAAAATCATCAATGTTTCGCTATTGAATAACAATGGTGTAAAAATCTCCAAAATTGTAACCTTAAGTGAGGAGGAGATCAATAAACAAGTCTTCGAACTTAGTGAAGAGAAAACGAATGCCGAAATCTATATTGACCAACTGGTGCTGGCCATGATCGATTTAGAGGAAGAACAATTCGAAAAAGTTCTATCACGACTCACCCTGAAACTCGACTTCGAAAATGCAGTAGTAGACGTTATTTACCCATTCCTCGAGAAAATTGGCGTGCTCTGGCATACGGGAAATATCTCCCCCGCTCAAGAGCATTTCATTACAAACCTTATCCGGCAAAAAATTATTGTTGCAATCGATGCCCTACCAGTACCCTCTAAACTCAGTAAAAGAGCTATTCTTTTCTTGCCGGAAAATGAGCTACACGAGATTGGATTGTTGTTCTATAATTACTTGGTCAGGCAAAGCGGAATAAGAACCTATTATTTGGGTCAAAGTGTACCTTACAAGGATCTAAAAAGTATTTGTGAAGTTCACCAGCCTCACTTGATTGTCACCTCCATTACCTCTTCTCTTCAGCCAGGTCAAGTTCAAAATTACCTGGATCAATTTTGTAGTGATTTTAAGGCTGCAAAGATTTTTGTTTCCGGGGCAGCACTAAAAATGCTTTCACTTAAAAAACCCATCAACTTAACGGTCTTTGAAAACGCAAAAGGGCTTAAAAGCATCCTAAATAGTATTAAGTAATGTTTATCATTATTACAAATTAATTAAACAATAATTTGATTAATAGCTAATTTGTACTATTTTTGTTTAATGTTTAACAATTAATATTAAACAATATGACAATCGTGGAATTCAGCATTCAAATTTCAAGTCTAAGGCCCACTCTTAGAACGTTTACCCGAAGGTTTACCAATGATCGGGAGGAATCTCAAGATCTGGTGCAAGACACGCTCCTAAAAGCTTTACTGTATCGCGATAAGTTTAGAGAAGATACCAATTTGAAAGGCTGGCTGTTCACCATCATGCGCAATACCTTCATTAATAATTATCGAAAATCTCAACGCGCAAGAACATCTAACGATACGACCAAAGAACTCTACTTTCTGAATGTTGAGGATACCCATACCTTCAACCGCCCTGAAGGAAGCGTGGAATTTAAGGAAGTGTGGAGAAATGTAAATGATCTTAAAGACGAACTTCTTATTCCCTTCAAGATGCATACCACAGGATACAAATACCATGAAATAGCAGAACATCTTCAAATACCTATTGGCACGGTAAAGAACCGCATCTTCCATGCGCGGAAAGAAATTCAAAAGAAATTAACAGGATATCGGTAAATTTGGTTGACAGAACGTAAAGGCCTTTCAGGTTACCTGAAGGGTCTTTTTATTTGACTTGTTGAGCATGGAGAAAATTGCGGTAATAGGATCAGGTTTTGCGGGTATTTCTGCTGCGGCATGTCTTGCTCAAAAAGGATATGAGGTCACCGTTTTTGAGAAGAATGAAGCTGCTGGTGGCCGCGCTAGAAAATTCGAATCAGCTGGCTTTACGTTTGACATGGGGCCAAGTTGGTATTGGATGCCGGATGTGTTTGAAAAATTCTTCAATCGATTTGGCAAGAAGGTATCGGACTACTACTCGCTTCAGCGCCTTGACCCCTCCTATCGCGTATTTTATCCTAACCGTGAAGTCCTTGACATCCCTTCTGGAGTCGATGCCTTGTGTGAATTATTCGAAAAGGTAGAGAAAGGAAGTAGCGGCCCTCTTAAGAAATTTATCGAGGAAGGAAAATATAAGTATAAAGTTGGGATTAATGACCTGGTCTATAAACCGGGACTTTCCATTCGGGAACTCTTTGACATCAAACTCATCAAAGGTATTTTCAAACTCCACGTTTTTGAGTCCGTCTCTACGTATGTAAAAAAATATTTTAAAGACAGCAAACTCATTCAGTTGCTAGAATTCCCTGTGCTATTTTTAGGTGCACCGGCTGATAAAACTCCTGCTCTGTACACCCTGATGAACTATGCTGACATGGCGCTGGGAACCTGGTATCCTAAAGGAGGTATGTTTAAAATCGTAGATGGGATGGTAGCTGTTGCCAAAGAACAAGGTGTTCACTTCGAATTCAATGCCGCGGTCACGGGATTTGAAATAAGTTCCAATAAGATAACCGGCCTAAGAGTAAATGAAGAAATCAGAAAGTTTGATTACGTCATCGCGGGCGCAGATTATCATCACGTTGAGCAAACCCTACTCCCTCCTTCGCATCGTAGGTATCCCGATAGCTACTGGCAAAAAAGAGTAATGGCACCTTCCAGTCTGATCTTCTATTTGGGAATAAACAAATCGCTTAAAAACCTGCTTCATCATAATTTATTTTTCGACAAGGATTTTGGAGAACATGCCAAAGAAATCTACGAAAATCAAAAATGGCCCACGGATCCTTTGTTTTATGTGTGTTGCACTTCCAAGTCAGACGACTCTGTGGCTCCCAAGGGTCATGAAAATGTCTTTATTCTTATACCCGTGGCACCAGGATTAAAAGATGAGGAGGCCACCCGAGAGAAGTATTATAATCTGGTCATGAAAAGGATCGAAAGTCTGACTGGTCAGGAGATCAGTCAACATGTAGTTTATAAAAGAAGCTATGCTCACAATGACTTTATCGCTGATTACCATGCATTTAAGGGCAATGCTTACGGATTGGCGAATACGATCCTACAAACAGCAAATTTAAAGCCCTCCATCATAAACAAGAAGGTTAAAAATCTGTTCTATACAGGACAACTCACCGTGCCAGGCCCTGGAGTGCCCCCTTCTCTGATTTCCGGACAGGTAGTAGCAGACGAGTTGATGAAAAGGATAAATTCGGACAGGCAAGAGAAATGATAAATGAAAAAGATAAGCGAAATTTGCTATAATGAACCAGCAGGAACTCTATCATAAAGTCACCCTCCGGTGTAGCAAGCTGGTAACAAGGGCTTATAGTACCTCCTTTTCATTAGGTATCCAATGCCTGGAAAAAAGCTTACAAGATCCCATCTACTCGATCTATGGATTCGTGCGTTTTGCAGATGAGATTGTCGATACTTTCCATGATCATGATAAAGCCGACCTGCTCGCTCGCTTTAAAGCAGAAACATACCAATCTATTAAAGAGAAAATTAGCCTTAACCCGGTCTTACACAGTTTTCAGAGAACGGTAAATCAATATCAAATTGATCACCAGCTTATCGAGCAGTTTCTGAAAAGTATGGAGATGGACCTTGTCAAAGTAGACTATGACGATAAGGGAATAGACGAATACATTCTGGGTTCTGCAGAAGTGGTAGGGTTAATGTGCCTGAAGGTTTTCTGCAAAGGAGACAATGAAATGTACATGAGGTTAAAGCCTTCTGCTATGCGACTTGGGTCAGCGTTTCAAAAAATAAATTTCCTGAGAGACCTCAATGCTGATTATCTTGGGATGGGAAGAACTTATTTCCCGGGAATTGATATCGCCCGCTTTGACGACCAAAGTAAAAAGCAAATTGAAGAGAACATTAAAGCCGATTTCGATGAGGGATATAAAGGGATCAAGCTCCTCCCCCGCTCAGCGCGCTTTGGTGTTTATGTAGCCTATGTTTACTACCGGGCCTTGTTCCATAAAATTCAGAACACGCCTTCTGATCGTGTATTAAAATCACGCATCAGCATCCGCAAAAGACATAAAGCAAGGCTTCTCGCCTATTCGTTTTTGAAGCATCAATTCAATATGCTCTGACAATGGAACATGTTATACTAGTTGATGACCAGGATAATCCCATCGGCACAATGGAAAAATTGGAAGCGCATCAAAAAGGAGTTTTACATCGCGCATTTTCCATTCTGTTATTCAATTCAAAAGGCGAATTACTTCTCCAAAAGAGATCGAAGACAAAATACCACAGCGCAGGCCTCTGGACCAACACTTGCTGTAGTCACCCCCTGCCGGGTGAGACCATGGCCGATGCCACGCGAAGAAAGCTAAAACAAGAAATGGGAATTGATCTTCAGCCTGAGTTTTCCTACAAGTTTATCTACAAAGCAAATCTGGATGGCAATCTAATTGAATACGAATATGATCATGTGTTCATTGGAAGCTTTGAAGGAACTCCAGTGATTAATAAAGAAGAGGTGGAAGAGTGGAAATATTGTGAATTGAGTTCCCTCCGAGCAGACATCAAGAAAAATCCGGAAGTTTACACCTTTTGGTTCAAGCTAATTATTGACCACCCTCAATTGACTGAAGCGATCGTTTAGTTTTCGTTTTTGCTGAAGTCAAGGTTATATCCAACCTGTATCAGGGTTCCAATATTATTCTCTTGTTGCGCTCCATTCTTTTTTATCAACATTTGGTAAAAAGCTCCTCCCTGAATGCTGAACTTCTTACTGAACTGATAGCCAATGGCTGTGTAAATGCGATTCTGATCTGGTTTATGAAAAGTTATTGGGGTTCCCCAACTGTAAAACAATTCATCAAAGATTCCTACAAACCATGCTCCGGGCTCAATCTTTTCTTTGTTCAATGGGATCTGAACTTGAAGGCGATAGCGAATACGATTCAAGTAAGTGTCATATCCGTCATTAACAACCGTACCATCGGTTTCAGTATGGTGCTTCTGAATGAATCTCTCTTCAAATCTAAAGCGATGAGCAAAAAATAATTTCTTGTAATTATGTCTGTATATGATCTGTTGCCAGATACGTTGCTCATTGTTAACATAAGTGGAAGGTTGCTTTCCATATTGAAAATTCCAAACATACATGTAACCTATAGGCACAATGGATAGTTTAGGGGTCACATAAATCTCAAGCCCATTGCGTACATAATGCTGAGCGCTTTCAAAATCCTGAACGAACCGAAATTGTCCATCAAAGGCAAAACCAAATTTCTTGTGCAGTTTAATGTTGGAATTCAGGGCAAACCACTCTGTGGGTTGAGTAACAATATCTCTGGAAGAAGATTGCGAGAAACCATCAGATATTGATAAATAGCTTACCAATAGGGCAGACCCGAATATGAACTTAGTATTAATAGAAAAGCCCATTTTTATCATTATTTAGAAATATTACGCAAAAGTAGGGACTCAATGTTAACTGTATGTTACCTAAATATTATGCGATTAACATTAAATTAAACTTAATTTAACATTGAACCCCTTAATTTTCACTTCGTTAAAACGGTGTAAATCATTTGTTTAAATGTTCGAACTTCAAGAGTTAAGAAAATCATTCTTTATTGTCCGCAAAGGATACTACCTGTACGAATCTCAGGTTCGGATGTAAACATTGCAGTCTTAATCTTGTTGAAACCATTGGATTAAACAATTAACTATGTTCGGTTTTCTAAAATCAGACCCACGGAAAAAACTAGAAGAAAAACGTAAAAAATTGCTGACGGAAGCGATGCACGTCCAGCGCTCCGGTGACTTAAAACTCTATGCCGTTAAGATGGAGGCTATCGACAAACTAGAAAAGGAATTAGATGCCCTTCAATCTGCCAAAAGCTGAAAAGCTCATCACAAAAAATACTTCTCTGTTTTGGTTCAGGCGCGATCTACGTTTGCAAGATAATGCTGGGCTTTATCAGGCATTAAAAGAAAGCGAAGAAGTACTCCCTGTTTTCATTTTTGATTCTGATATCCTGGATAAGTTAGAAGAGAAAACTGACTTACGCATTGCTTTCATTCATCAATCGCTTACGCTGATGCAAAAGCAATTGGAAGAAATGGGGAGTTCGCTGTTGGTACTATATGGCAATCCGGCCGAAATCTTTAAAGAGCTAAATCCAAAAGCGGTTTATACCAATCACGATTATGAACCGTATGCACAAAAGCGGGATGGATTGGTAAGAGAAATTTTAGAAAAGAAAGGCTCAGCTTTTAAAACTTACAAAGACCAAGTCATTTTTGAAAAGGACGAAGTAATAAAAGACGATGGCAAGCCTTACACCATCTTCACGCCCTATAGCAGAAAATGGAAAAGTAAGTTGGAGGATTCAACGTTGAAGAGCTATCCTAACGAAAAGCATTTTGATAACTATAAAAAAGTTAAACCAATTCCTCTACCTTCTTTAACCGATATTGGTTTTCAAGAAACAACGTTTACATTCCCTGAACGATTAGTCAAACAATCGATTGTTGAGCAGTATGATAAACAACGAAACTTCCCTGCCATTGAAGGCACCACTAAGTTAAGCGTTCATTTACGTTTTGGAACAGTGAGCATACGCAAACTAGCCCAAGTTGCACTAAAGAAAAACGAAACGTGGCTGAATGAATTAATATGGCGTGACTTCTATCACATGATCTTGTGGCATTTCCCCCGTGTAGAAACTAAAGCATTTAAACCTGTCTACGATAAAATTGAATGGCGTAATAATGAAAATGAATTTGCCGCCTGGTGCAAAGGAAGAACAGGCTACCCGATTGTTGATGCGGGCATGCGTGAACTAAATACTACTGGCTTTATGCACAACCGTGTGCGCATGATCACGGCAAGCTTTCTCACCAAACACTTGCTCATCGACTGGCGCTGGGGCGAAGCCTACTTTGCCAAAAAATTATTAGATTTTGACTTGGCCGCCAACAATGGTGGCTGGCAATGGGCTGCCAGCTCGGGCTGTGATGCCGCACCCTATTTTAGGGTGTTCAATCCTCAATTACAAACCGAGAAATTTGACCCGAAGTTAGAATACATTAAAAAATGGGTGCCTGAATTTGGAACGGAGAAATATCCCAAGCCAATTGTAGATCATAAGTTCGCCCGCGAAAGAGTTCTAAAGGTTTATAAAGACGCGTTGAGTTGAGCTCACAGAACAAATTCATCTCATTGGGGTTTTATAGACATGGCAAACATTCTAATCATCGGTGCCTCATCAGGCATTGGCTCATCACTCGCAAAACAACTGATAGCAGAAGGTCATCAGGTATACGGAACGTTTAATAAAACGACTACCACTCCAGAAGGTGGCTTTACAAAACTTCTATCACTGAATGTACTCGATGAAAGTCCGGATTTTAGCTTTTTACCGGATGTACTTGATGGATTAGTATACTGTCCGGGTGCTGTGAATTTAAAACCATTCGCTAGAATCAAGCCAGAAGATTTTATAGCTGATTACCAGCTTCAGTTAATTGGAGCGGTCAAATCAATTCAATCCTGCCTGCCAAAATTGAAAAATTCCGGTCAGGCATCAATCGTTTTATTCTCGACCGTTGCCGTACAAACAGGTTTTAACTTTCACTCCCTTGTAGCATCCTCCAAAGGTGCGGTAGAAGGACTGACGAAAGCATTGGCTGCTGAATTCGCACCTAAGATTAGAGTGAATTGCATTGCACCTTCTATCACCGATACCCCTTTAGCAAGCGCTTTGCTAAATACTGAGGAAAAGAAAGAGGCCAACGCACAACGTCATCCACTTAAGAAAATAGGCAAGCCTGAAGACCTAGCCAACCTTGCAACTTTTTTGCTTTCAGAGAAATCAAGTTGGATAACGGGACAAGTGCTGCATGCAGATGGTGGCATGTCGAGTTTGAAAGTTTAGTTAAGTAATAATGAAGCGTCCTTGGAACCTGCCGAACATCCCGGTCTACAGTCTTGCTACTTATACCGGGCAAAAAGTGAATATGAATATCTGCACGTATGTCTCGGCCGTGAGCATGAAGCCTAAGCGATACATGATAGCCGTGTATCGTCAAACGCAGTCCCTCCAAAACGTACTCCATAGTAAAACTGCAATTCTTCAATTATTGGGTAAACAGCATGTGTCTCTGGTCAATGCACTAGGTAAGAAAAGTGGGTTCCGATACGATAAAGAATCTTATCTAACCAATAAAAAATGGTTGGGGCTATGGAACGATAAAAAAGTATTGGCACAGTGTGCCGGATTAATAGAGATCGAAAAAATCTGGTCAAAAGATGCCGGAGACCATATGATGTTCCTGTTTGATGTAAAAAGATTTCAAACCCATCATGAAAACATTTTGATGCTGGATGACTTGCGGGAGAAGAAGCTGTTAAGAATTTGAAGGCGTCAAGACACCTTGAAGGTGTCCATACGCATAAGATCGTATGAACAAAAAACAAAACTTCCCCACCAAAGTCTGTCCTGTCTGTGGTCGGCCATTTTCATGGCGCAAAAAATGGGAGAAGGTTTGGAAAGAAATAAAATACTGTAGCGATAAGTGCCGGATGAACAAATCACCTAAATGAGTTCCATATCAATCATATTTCCACATCAACTTTTTAAAAATCATCCGGCCTTATTAAAAAGTCGACCTGTTTATCTTGTAGAAGAGTTTCTCTTTTTCAAGCAGTTTAATTTTCATAAACAAAAACTGGCCTTTCATCGCGCCAGCATGAAAGCCTACCAAAGTTTTTTACAAACCAAAGAATATGTTGTAACGTATGTTGAAGCAAAGGAGAAAATCGCAGACGTGCGAAATCTTCTGCCTCATCTTAAGGAGGAAGGTATTTTAGAAATTCATTACAGCGATGTAACCGATTATTGGTTAGAGAAAAGAATTGCTGAACAGACACTCAAGCTAAAGATAAGAGTGTGTAAAAGTGATTCGTCTCTTTTCCTGCTTACTGCTGAACAGGTAGATAATTATTTTTCCGGTAAGAAGCGCTTCTACCAAACCGACTTCTACACAAAGCAGCGCAAGTACTTCAAAATATTAGTCGATGCGCAGCTACAACCCGTAGGAGGAAAGTGGACGTTTGATACTGAAAACCGATTAAAGTATCCCAAAGGAAAAAAACCACCGGAAGTAAAGTTTCCCAAACCCAACGAATATTGGACGGAAGCCTTAACGTATGTAAAAAAGAATTTCGCTTCTAACTATGGTGAAATCAGTAATTCATTTATCTATCCAACCACGTTTCCGGAAAGCCGTGCTTGGCTAAAACAATTCTTACAAAAACGCTTTGCCCAGTTTGGTGACTATGAAGATGCACTGGTAAATAGCGAAAGTATTTTACACCACAGCCTACTGACGCCCATGCTGAATGTTGGACTACTCATACCAGGCGAAATGATAGATGAAGCTATTACCTACGCCCATGAAAATAAAATACCGCTCAATTCTTGCGAAGGTTTCGTTCGGCAGATTTTAGGGTGGCGAGAATTTATACATGGCGTATATCAAGCCAAAGGCACACAAGAACGGACTACCAACTATTGGAAGTTCAAACGAAAAATTCCTCCATCATTTTGGGACGGCAGTACAGGCATCCCCCCAATCGATAACATTATTAAAAAAGTATTAGCCACCGGGTATTGCCACCACATTGAGCGGCTCATGGTGTTGGGAAATTTTATGTTGCTCTGCGAGTTTGACCCGGATGAAGTGTACAAATGGTTCATGGAACTCTTCATCGACTCATACGATTGGGTGATGGTGCCAAACGTGTATGGCATGAGTCAGTTTGCAGATGGCGGACTGATGGCTACCAAGCCTTATATCAGCGGTAGCAATTACCTGATGAAAATGAGTGACTACCCAAAAGGCGATTGGCAGCCGATATGGGATGGCTTGTTCTGGCGATTCATGCACAGCCACCGAGATTTCTTTTTGAAGAACCCGAGATTAGGTATGTTGATAAAAACGTTTGATAAGATGCCGATTGCGAAGCAAATTGTTCATATTAATAATGCAGAAGCATTTTTAAAAATGCTTGAGTCAAAAAAATGAATACAATTCACTCACCAGAAGACATCGACCGCATCATTGAGATGGCGTGGGAAGACCGCACGCCTTTTGAAGCCATTGAAGGGCAATTTGGGTTATTCGAAAAGGAAGTAATCGTACTCATGCGAACTCAAATGAAAGACAGTAGTTTTAAGATGTGGCGAAAGAGGACGAATGGTCGGACTACGAAGCATCAAACCGTAAGCCAATTAGAAAAAGGACGGTTTAAGTCTACTCTGCAAAAGTCAATTTCAGGAAATAAAATCAGTAAAAGATGAATGATTTGTTTCTACAACCAGAAAATAAAGTTGCATTTCCGACTGATTATAATTCAATTATTGAACGGATCTCCAAAATCAATCCTGTTCAATATGGGCAAGGCCAGAAATTTTATTGATGGTGCTGTAACCTACTTATCGCCATATATTTCACGAGGCGTTATCAGTGTAAAGCAAGTTCAAGATGCTGTGTTGGCAAAAGGACATCATCCAGCAGACATTGAAAAGTTCTTACAAGAGTTGGCGTGGCACGAATATTTTCAGCGAGTATGGCAAGCCAAAGGTGATGCACTTTTTCAAGATATAAAACAGCCGCAAATAGATGTGTTGCATAACCAGTTGATTGAAGCGGTTGTAGAGGGTAAGACAGGAATTACAGCCATTGATAAATCAATTAGAGAATTTTACGAGACAGGCTACCTGCATAACCACGTGCGCATGTACGTGGCAAGTATTGTCTGCAATATTGGCAAGGCACATTGGTCGGCACCTGCCCAATGGATGTACTACCATCTGTTAGATGGAGATTTGGCAAGTAACACCTGCAGTTGGCAGTGGATAGCTGGAGCATTCTCTCCGAAAAAATATTATTGCAACCAGGAAAATATCAACCGATACACACACAGCCATCAAACAAATACATTTTTAGATACCACTACCGAAAGTTTGCCAACAGCAGCACTACCTGAAGTTTTAAAATCAACTTTAGAATTAAGGTTAAAAATATCCATGCCAAGTATACCAAAACCTACGATTGATCTGAGTAAACCTACCCTCATCTATAATTCCTACAACCTTGATCCGCTTTGGCGAAAAGAAGCAGATGCTAATCGTGTTCTATTATTAGAACCCTCTCACTTTCACAGATTTCCTGTAGGTGAAAAGGTGCTGGATTTTATTTTAGCACTCTCAAAAAATATTTCAAACATAAAATTGATGGTGGGCGAGGTCTCTGAGTTAGCAGGACTTTACAAAAATTCGGGATTAGTAAACAATGCATTGATTTCAAAAGAGCATCCTGCCTTCACGCATTACGCAGGCCCGAAAGACGACCGAGATTGGATGTATCCGGAAGTGAAAGGCTACTTCAATTCGTTTTTTTCTTTTTGGAAAAAGTGCGAACGGCTAATGGCGAAGACTATTTAGTATCCTCTCTTGAATAAGAAAGTCAGAAAAATCTTTCGCCCAAGTCTGGTAAGTAAGTTTGGAGGGATGCACCCCATCGCTGAAAAAATCCTTCTCAGAACTATCAATATTCATTCGTTCAATCCAGTCTTTCAAGGTGATATTTTGAGATTGATAATAGACATGGCTCCGTCTAGCAACTACCTGTTCTAACTTTTCACCTAGCAGCTCCACCAAGTTACCCAGTGTAAATTTCATAGCTGCCGTAAAAGCGGGAAACTCTTTGATGGGCGGCATATTGGTAAATGCAATGGGTGTATTAGCATATCTTTTCTCTAAAGCGAAAATCAATTTTTCAATGTCTCTCCCCCATTGGTTTGGGCTATTCAATGCAAAAGCATCATTTCCTCCAAGTCCAATTACAATCAAATCAATTTCCTTTTCTGCAATAGATGGTACTATTTTTTCAGCAACTCGCTTTGCAGTGTAACCACTTTTGGCATAGACTTTCCAACTCACATTTACCTTCAACTTCGTTGCTAATTCTTTCGCAAGCGTTCCGCTAAAACCTATTTCATGGGATGCTACACCCACTCCGGCAATGGTAATGGAAACCAATCCTTCCGTTCCTTGCGCCTCCGGCAGCCGAGGTACTGTTGCTTTTATCCTCTTCCCTTGAAAATATAAGAGAGGCAGGAGTGGGATTGCAAAAATAGAGCCGAGGAAATACTTAAAATTTACCATCTTTATTACAAGGAATAAAAATAACAATACCCTCATTAATTTGTTTATAATAATTATTGAGACTAGTCCTTTCCTAATATAATAAATGAAAATACTACTTACCGGCTCCACTGGCTACATCGGTCGTAGACTTCTGCCCGTATTGGTCGAAGCGGGCCATCAGGTAGTCTGCTTGGTGCGTGACCAGCGCAGATTTGATTGGGAAGATTTTTCTCAAGATTTCTTAAAGCAGGTTTCTGTAATTGAAGTGGATCTCAGCGATCCGCGCTCATTTTCATCGGTTCCAACCGATATAGACGCTGCCTATTATCTGGTTCACTCCATGAGCTCTTCCAATTCCAATTTTACAGAAATGGAAGCAACCTCCGCACAAAATTTCGTTACACTCATCAATACTACCACGGCTAAGCAAATCATTTATTTAAGCGGGATTGTGAACGATGCCGATCTTTCTGATCATCTGCTGTCGAGGAAAAACGTTGAAGATATTTTAAAAAATGCCAAAGCTGCGGTCACCGTGTTGAGGGCTGCTATCATCATCGGTTCTGGCAGCGCTTCGTTTGAAATCATTCGCGATCTGGTAGAAAAACTTCCGGTGATGATTGCACCAAAATGGTTAAAGACGAGATGTCAACCTATTGGTGTTCGTAATGTAATTGAGTATTTGCACGGAATCCTGTTACGCCCTGAAGCATTTCATGAAGCGTTTGATATTGGCGGGAAGGAGATACTTACGTATAAGCAAATGCTGTACGGTTTTGCTCACGTTAGAAACTTGAAGCGACTGATAATATCGGTGCCGGTTCTTACTCCAAAATTATCGTCATTATGGTTGGTATTTGTCACCTCAACCACTTTTTCGTTGGCACGTAGCCTCGTCAACAGTATGAAAAACGAAGTGATTTGCAGCGACAATCGAATCCAGAAAATTGTACCCACGAAACTGCTCAGTTATCAAGAGGCCGTTCAGTTAGCTTTTGATAAGATCAGTCAAAAAATTGTCATCTCAAGTTGGAAAGACTCGATATCACTGGGAACACTGGATAGCAATTTTCTTAACAATGTACAGGTGCCCGAGCATGCTGTATTCACCGACAACCGACAGGTTGAATTTGATCGGAGTAAAGAAGAAGTAATCGATAATATCTGGGCGATTGGTGGCAACCGGGGTTGGTATTTTGGCAATTGGATGTGGCGCATCCGTGGCGTGATGGACAAAATGGTAGGCGGAGTTGGATTGCGCAGAGGCAGGAGAAGCGAAACAGATTTGAAGGCTGGTGATGCCCTTGATTTTTGGCGAGTACTTGTCGCGGACAAGTCGAATGGACGACTATTACTTTATGCTGAAATGAAATTGCCAGGAGAGGCATGGCTTGAGTTCAAAATAAAAGAAATCGCTGGTAAGACTACCTTAATACAAACCGCCACCTATCGCCCATTGGGATTGTGGGGAAGGCTATATTGGTATTCTGTACTACCCTTCCATGGATTAATCTTCCCTAAGATGGCAAGAAATATTGTGTGGGCATAACCATTTAGCCGTAGCCTTTGTTTCCTCAGTAATGAAAATCTATAACCTAAAAAGAACCCAGATCCTGCCCATTTCACTTCAGGATGCGTGGGAATTCTTTTCATCACCAAGAAATCTATCCAAAATTACACCCGAACATATGGGCTTCAAAATCCTCTACATGTCAGGAGGGGATAAAGCCTATGCAGGACAGATTATACGTTATCACGTAAGTATATTTCCGGGTATTAAGGTGCATTGGGTAACCGAAATAACTCAGGTGAAAGAACTCGTTCATTTTATTGATGAGCAACGATTCGGCCCTTATGCCTTGTGGCATCACCAGCATCATTTTAAAGAAGTGCCGGGAGGTGTAGAAATGATAGACGAGGTGAACTATGCCATTCCACTTGGACTGCTCGGACGATTAGCTCATTGGTTATTTGTAGGAAGAGAAGTTAAGACTATTTTTGAACATCGTTTCAAGATTTTGGAGCAGTATTTCAGAACAGCTAAATCAGTATAAGATGGATGGGGTGACGATCTTGATTTGTGCCTTGATTACAATCGGAATGTTTCTCTTTTGGGAATTTATTGCCTGGTTTACTCATAAATATGTGATGCATGGATTTCTCTGGGTCTGGCATAAATCGCATCATACCGTCCATGATCATGCCCTGGAAAAAAATGACCTCTTTGCCGTTGTCTTTAGTATTCCCTCTATTAGCTTATTCATTGTTTCAACTACTATCTACCCTAGTCCTTATCTTTTCTCGATGGGACTCGGAATTCTTGCTTACGGAGTTTTTTATTTAGTTTTCCACGACATTATTGTTCACCAGCGTATGAAATGGAGGCCTGCGAAGAGAAGCAAATACTTACAGCGCATGATCAACGCCCATTATGTTCATCACAGCAAGCATTCCAAAGGAGAGGGTGAGGCATTCGGCTTCCTTTATGCTCCCAAGAAGTATGAGCCAAAGAAATTTGTCATAAAGAAAGAGCGTCACGAGACCCAATAAATCTATTCATCGTGCCCGATAAATATCTTTACCTTACTATTGATTTTCTATCGATCATTTTTCCACTGCTCTTTAGCTTTCATCCTAAATTAAAATTCTATAAAAGGTGGAAATATATTTTGCCATCTATATTGATTCCAGCCTTGTTCTTTATTGCCTGGGATATTTTATTTACAAAAATTGGAGTCTGGGGATTTAACTCACGATATCTGATTGGCCTGCAGTTCTTCAATTTACCGATTGAGGAAGTTCTCTTTTTTATTTGCATACCTTACGCCTGTTCATTTACCTACGAGTCGGTCAATGTAATTTCCGGAAGAGAACGAATCAGTACCAAATCAAGCCATCTGATTTCTGACGTCCTAAGTTTCTTACTTATACTGGCTGGCATCTTATTTTATTATAAGTGGTATACATCTGTTGCTTTCATCGCCAGTGGTCTTTTCCTCTTATTTCTTCGAAGAGCCATAAAGGCGGACTATCTGAGGAGATTCTACTTCTCTTTTGTTTTTATCCTTATTCCATTTTTTATCGTGAATGGAATTCTTACCGGAACAGGAATTGATGAACCGATTGTTTGGTATAACAACGCTGAAAACCTGGGAATACGAATGGGGACAATCCCTATTGAAGATACATTTTACGGCATGCTTTTGATTCTCATGAACATCTCACTATTCGAATACCTTCAAAAACAAAAAAGTACCTGGCCGTAGTGTAAACGAAATGTGCCGTACCCATTTAAGTGAGAGTACGGCACATTTTATATATGCAAGTAATTAAGCAGCCACAGGCTGACGTCCATTGACCTTCTTGTCTTTCTTAATCTTCCCGGTAGCCTTACGCATTTTCTTGCTCTCTTTCTTCAATTTACTTGCAACTTGAGCAGCCAACTTTTTAGAAGTCTTATCTAAGGTTTTTTCTACTTTTTTACCCGATTTTGCAATGCCCAGAGTCTTAATTGCTTCGTGTAGCCTGTCAACAAGCATTGACCGTATCTCTTTTTTCTTGCCTTTCATTGTTAATTTTTCCATAATTCAATAGTTATAATTCCCAAAGTAGAATGTTAAGGAAAGATTATCAAACCTTTCTCGTAAACTTAACATTCAATCAGTTGAATCAGCTAATAGTCAGTAGGTTATACACTAAAATTTAACATTGGAACGCTTCAATTCCTCGCTCTTTTTAAGCAACTCAAAGGAGGCCTGAACCGCATTAAGCTCTTTTAACGTAAGATCATAAACCTCCAACTGCTGATCTGTTGGTGGCGCATCGGCACTGGATACAATACCTTCTTTTCCCATGGCAAGGAATCTCTCCAACACTTGGGCAGGATTGCGAAAAATATCCATACGGGCACCGGTTTGATGAATATCAAATAACCTACTCTCCAATTGATAAACCTTCTCCTCTAGCGCTATTGCACTCTTACCTTTCTTTTTATCCGTTGAAAGAGTCACAAGTTGGACACGCAACTTTTCCATTTCGTCAATCAGTTTCAGAGTTGTATTGATAGAACCAAACAGGTTCAACCCTTGAACATATTGCTTTTGAATATCTGCATCGCTTGCCTTGGTGTTGGGGTCCTTAACCACTGAAAGTGGCTGCTTGTAATCCTTTCCATTTGCCTTCAAGACAATCGTATAATTTCCCGGAGGCACCATAACGGGAGTCATACCGGGGCCAATATCCAAATCATAGATAAACAAGTTTCGGGTGCCGATCGAATCTACTTTCACCCAATCCTTCCCTTTGGGTTTATTGCGCAGACGCGGAAAAACAAACTCTTCATGCCTTAAATCCCACCAAACCCTATTGATGCCAGTCTTGTTACTTCCTTTGATTGTATGAACAACTTCATTTTTAGAATTCAGCACCAAAACACTAACACTGTCTTTCGATTTTTCTTTTAAGTAATAATTAATATCCGCACCTTCAGGAGGGTTTTCACCTGACACATAACTATCTTCTGTCTTGATACCATTTATACTTTGAAAGCGATACGTCTTTCTTAACGAGAACAATTGAGCTTCGGAATTTTGCACTTCCTTTGAAAATTCCCTGATGGCAGTGATATCATCCAGAATATAAATTCCTCTTCCGTAGGTAGCCAAGACCAGATCGTTAAATTCCTTTTGTATTTCAATCCCATAGATGGGGACAGGAGGTAAATTATTTTTCAGGTGAACCCAATTCATTCCGTCATCCGGAGAAAAGTAAAGTGATTTATCCGTGCCCAACCAAAGCAATCCTTTTTTTGCAGGATCTTCTTTAATTTGATTAACAAAATTTGAATTAGAGGTCGGTAGATTGATTGGCAATCGGTTCCAGGTTTTTCCAAAATCAGAAGTCTTGTAGACATAAGAACCAAAGTCTCCTGTATGATGGGCATCCACTGAAATATAGCACATGCTTGCGTCAAAATTAGAAGCATCTATATTTCTGATCGTTCCCCACTTGGGTAAACCAGCAATATTGGCGGTAACATTAGTCCAAGTCTTTCCTCCATCCTGAGTTACATTCACCAATCCATCATTGCTTCCAGACCACAATACTCCTTCTTTCACAGGAGATTCAGCCAATGCATACAAAGTACATCCATCCCAGGTCATCAGGTTATCGTTGGCCATTCCTCCGGAATTCTGTTGATGAGTCTTGTCATTGGTCGTTAAGTCTGGACTAATCTCCTTCCAGGACTGACCTCGGGAGTTAGTTTCATGTACAAATTGACTTCCTACCCAAAATCTGCCTTTCACATGTCTTGAGGCAAGCATAGGATAATTCCAATGCCAGCGATATTTCGCATTCGCAGGAGCTCCACCAATTTGAGTCTGTGGCCACACACGAACATCACGGGAGTGCATGGTAGTTAAATCAAAAACATCCAAGCCTCCATCATAGCATCCGGACCATATTGTATTATTATCAAACGGATCGGGCAAACAATACCCGCTTTCACAACCTCCTACACCGTGCCACAAGCCCAATGGAATCGATCCAGCACCAAGGTATCGGCTCGGTCCGCGGTACGTCCAAGCGTCTTGCCTGCTGCTGTACACCCAATAAGGAACCCGATCATCCACGGCAATATGATACATCTGCGCAATCGGTAAATTAATATTCCGCCAGGTAATGCCGCCATTAGAAGTCATGTTCAGGCAACCATCATGAGCACACATGATTCGATTCCCATCTTTTGGATCGAACCACATATCATGGTTATCCCCTCCGGGAGCCCACTGATCAAAATTCTTTACAAATGTTTTTCCACCGTCTACCGATTTTCTGATTCCAACACAGATGGTATAAACTGTATTCTCATCCGAAGTTGAGACCCGAAGTCGGGTATAATACCCCGCACGCTGCCCCATAGAATTATCTTTTTGCATAAGCCTCCAGCTATCGCCTCCATTTTCAGATCGGTACATTCGAGGCTCTGTGTCTTCCACTAATGCATAGACAATTTTAGGATTGCTATAGGCTACGTCAACTGATGTCTTGCCCACAGGATGAGATGGTCCACTCTCCAACCCATTGCGCAACGGTTCCCAGGTTTTGCCTCCGTCTTTGGTACGATAAATTCCACTGGAAGCGCCCCCGCTATTCAACTTCCATGTCTTAATCTCCACTTGCCACATGGCAGCGTACAACGTATTGGGATTTTGTGGATCTATAGAAAGATCAGAGCAACCCGTGTTTTCATTTAAGAAAAAAACACGTTCCCATGTTTTTCCTCCATCGGTGGTCTTATAAACACCCCGCTCCTGCTGCGGCCCATGGGTATGCCCCAATGACGCTACGTAAACAGTATTTGTATCTGAGGGGTGAACAATGACACGGCTAATGCGAAAGGTTTTTTCAAGCCCCATATTTTTCCAGGTCTTGCCAGCATTGGAAGATTTATAGACCCCATTACCAACAGCATGAGCAGGGCGTATTAAAAAAGTCTCACCTGTTCCTGCCCAAACTTGCTTTGCATTGGAGGGTGCAATGGCTAGTGCTCCAATCGAGGAGTCTTCCGTCTCATCAAAAATGGATTTCCAGGTAACACCTGCATCTTCTGTTTTCCAGATTCCACCAGAGGCCGCCCCAGCGTACGATACATTCGGATTGCCCGGTTCTCCTACCACAGAAATCATGCGATTGCCATGCGGACCGATATAACGGAAATGCAATTGGGAAAATAATTTCGGATCGAATGATTGTGAGTAAACAATACTCGAACAAATACAGAATTGAACAACTACAACTAACTTTCTCATGAGGATTGAATTTAAGAAAAAGAAAGTTAAGCAGGAGTCGGCTAAACTATAGCGTTGTAGTTAGCCAATGATGGTAGTATTTTGATAGGCGGTAGCCTGGATACCCGATGCAGGATTTTGGTCGCTGGAATCGAGCATCCAATTACTCATACCTCAACGCATCAGAAGGATTGGACCTTGCTGCGCTGATGAAGTGATAGCTCACCGTAAGCCAGGCTATGCCTGCTGCCATTATTCCACCTGCTAAAAAGGTCATTGGCCCCAAGTCTATTCGATAAGCGAACGTATTCAACCAACTGTCCATTACGTACCATGCTAACCCGGACGCTATAACAAATGAAATACCGACAAGCATCATAAATTCCTTTGAAAGCAATGTATTGACAGAAGTTACAGAAGCTCCCATCACCTTACGAATACCAATTTCCTTTGTACGCTGTTCGGCTGTGAAAGATGCTAAACCAAGGAGTCCGAGGCAGGCCACAAAGATTGCAATGCCGCTCATCACCGTAAAGAGTTGCCCTAAACGTTGCTCCTCACGGAACAGCTCATCAAAATTCTGATCAAGAAAAGCGTACTCAAATGGTTCGTTAGCAGCATTCGTTTTCCAAATCGACTCTACCGAAGCAACAACATCCTTAGCACTTCCCTCATAACGAATCAGTATATTGTTCGAGTTGGAACTCAATTGAATGATCAAGGGTCTTACCTTCGATTTGAACGACTCGAAATTAAAGTCCTTAACTACGCCAACCACAGTAAGGTCAGTAGGCTGAGGTCCATTATAACTTGTTATTTTTTCATTCAACGGATTAGCCCAACCCAATTCTCTGGCGGCAGCTTCGTTGATAACACAAGCCAGCGAATCGGAAGGGAACTCTTTGGAAAAATATCTTCCACTTAAGATCTCAATTTTTAGAACATCCAAGTGATTGTAATCTGCATAGTAGGCACCCATGAGATGATCCTGAGTAGTGCCTACTGCCCTAAAAGCACTTGTATTATTTACTCCCGGGAATACGTTGTTGGTATAACTGGCATTCACAACTCCAGACTGATTATTCAGCGCCTCACGGAACGCATCCTGATTATTTGCCAATCGCCTCGTATTTCGTAACACCAAGACATTTTGTTTGTCAAGACCAATATTCTTTTCCTGTAAATAGCTAAGTTGATTGTAAACAACCATTGTACAAATAATAAGGGCGATAGAAATAGCAAACTGAACCACCACCAGAGAACTTCGTATCCCTTTGCTTTTCATACCCGCTCTGGCCTTTCCCTTCAATACATCCACGGGGTTAAAGGATGTCAAATAAAAAGCCGGATAACTTCCGGCCAGTAAAGCCACCACTATAAAAATGACAACAATGGCTATTAAAATAGAAGGTGATAGTATCGTTGAAAAAGCAAGTTCTTTGCCCGAAAGTAGATTAAAAGAAGGTATTAGTAGATAAACACTGACAATAGCTATTACCATAGCTGCAAAAACATATACGAACGATTCGGACAGAAATTGAAAGATTAATTTTGACCGTACCGATCCGAGTGTTTTGCGCAACCCTACTTCCTTAGCCCTACTGGCTGAGCGGGCGGTTGACAAGTTCATGAAATTAATGCAGGCGATGATGAGTATAAATAAACCTACCGCACCCATAATGTAAACATACTTTATCTCGCTCGAAGGTGTAATTCCATCTTGTATCTCCGGCTGATATAAATGGCTACTTTCAAGAGGATAGGAAAAGTAGGAATAAATTCCGCCTTGCTTCTCAAACTCGGAAAAGCTTACACCAAAACCTTGCTCTAGTTCCGGACCCACGTGTTCCATCACCAGGTCGCGGAGTTTTGCTTCCACCGATTCAATTTTCGTATTCGGGTTCTTACGGTAATAAGTATAAAGGCCGTTATTCGTCCATCCTCCTTTTTTCATGTTCTCATCCGACTCAGAGGATAACAGTATATCATATTGAATATGCGAATTGGCGGGGGCCCTTTCAGTTATCCCGGTTACTTTAAAAGCTTCATTCTCATTACCGACTGTAATTATTTTTCCAATAGCAGATTGGTTGCCAAAATACTTTATAGCAGTTTCTTTCGTGAGTACAATAGTATGAGGCTCTTTTAGAGCTGTTTTAACATCTCCTTCCAGTAAGTTAAAGGTGAAGAATTCAAAGAAATTTGAATCAACAAGCAGTGCCTTAGTTTCTGTGAAGGCCTTATCTTCATACTTCATCACTAAATTTCTCCAGGGATTAACACGAATTGCCTGCTCCACACCAGGAATACTGCTGACCATTGCTGTAGACAACGGAGGGCAGGAAGAGGCTGTGAGAATTTCTTGCCCACCAATTTTGCCATGAAGTCCCACATGATAGATATTCTGATAATCCTTGTGGAATTTATCATAATTCAGTTCATCATAAATATAAAGCCCGATCAGAAAGCAGGCAGTAAGTCCAAATGCTAATCCTGCAATATTTAACACAGAGTAGAACTTGTGCCTGAGGATATTGCGCAGCGCAACTTTGAAATAATTTTGAAGCATGGACTTTGGATTTATTTTTTATAAAGACGATTACACC
>JANMYO010000060.1:0-38038 GCA_031382175.1 Bacteroidia bacterium
GGTTCGCACAAGCAAGAATTTATCTGGATAATCCGAAGCGCAAATTAAAGATCAATTCATTGGTAAGAAGTAAACTTTTAATCCAAACTGATGCGCTGACTGTCCCATTATCTTCTGTTTACGATTTAGGCTCGCGCAAAATCGTGTGGGTAAAAACAGATACAACCTCCAATGGAATTGGTCTCTTCGAGCCACGGGCAGTAAAGACAGGAATTTCCTACAATAATCTGATTGAGATTGTAAGCGGACTGCAAGGTGATGAAGAGATTGCTTTGGATGCAGGCTACATGCTGGACAGTGAAAGTATTTTAAATGAGAAGTAATGAGACCCTATTATAGTATACTGGTTATTTTCATTTTGATTTTCTCCTGCAAAAAGGAAGTTGATCATCAGGCCATGGAAGAGTATTATACCTGCCCCATGCATACTTCCGTGCGCTCCGATAAACCGGGAGCCTGTCCGGTGTGTGGCATGGGACTTTTGAAGGTGAAGAAAAGTGAAAGTAGTGAATCAATGGACTCAACCATGCTGACACTTGATCATGAACAGCAAATGCTCGCCAATATCATAATTGACACTGCCCGATTTACAATGATAAGCACTCAAACCACACTGACGGGAACAATATCAGTGGACGAAAATAAATTGACCACCATTACGGCACGAATAAAGGGAAGAATTGATCGTCTCTTCCTTCGCGAGGAAGGTGGTCGGATCATAAAAGGACAAGCTCTTTATAGTATTTACAGTGAAGAGTTGTTAGCAGATCAGAATGATTATCTGTCTACACTTCAACACCTTGATAAGTTTCCGGGACAACAAACAGCAGTTGATGCATTAATTAAGGGCGGGCGTAAAAAATTGCTGTTATGGGGAATGACAGAATCGCAGATTAAAAATCTTGAAGCGAGTCAGCAAGCCACTGCTTTATTGACTTACTATAGTGCTAATGCAGGTTTCGTAGTAAAACAGTTGGTCAATGAAGGAGAGTACACAGAAATTGGTAAACCACTTTTTCAGATCGCTGATCTTAGTTCTGTTTGGGTAGAAACTCAGGTGTATGCAAGTGAACTACAGTACTTGACTGAGAAAACTGAGGCATCGATAACTATTGAAGGTTTACCACAAAAGCCAGTTAAGGCGAAGATGGTGTTTGAAAATCCCGTCATAGAAGAAAATTCAAAAATAAGTCTCGTACGCTTTCAGATTGATAACTCTAACATGCTAAAGCCGGGCATGATGGCTCGTGTAGCCATCAATCATCATCCTAAACGGACACTCGTCATTCCTAAATCATCTTTATTAATTGGTCGCATGACGATGGTTTGGATCGAAGTGATGCCAGGCATGTTCGAAAGCCGAACTGTTGAAACAGGTATTGAAAACAAACAATTTGTTGAAATACTTTCAGGGTTAAAAGTGGGTGACCGCGTAGTAACCTCTGGCGCTTATCTACTCAATAGTGCATTTATTTTGAAGAAAGGAGCAAACTCCTCTATGGGTGGGATGAAGATGTAATTCAAAGAATCATGAGACCGGACATAATAATAACAAAAGCTTCAGGCAAAAAAGAGCCATTTGAAAAAAGTAAGCTCTATCAATCTTTGTTGCGGGCAGGTACGTCAGCAACACTTGCTAACCAAATTGTACAGTCGATAGAAATAAATTTGATAGAGGGAATGAGTACAAAAAGCATTTATAAAATAGCGTATAAACTTTTGCGCAAAGCTGAACGCCCTGTCGCAGGACGCTACCATCTCAAAAATGGAATAATGGAACTAGGCCCGTCCGGGTTCCCATTTGAAAAATATGTGTCTAAAATTCTTTCACACCAAGGCTATACTGTACAGGTTGGGAAAATTGTGGATGGCAAATGTGTGAAACATGAAGTAGATATTATTGCCGAAAAGGGCGAAGATCACTTTATGATCGAATGTAAATATCACAATAGCCCAGGAATATTTTGTGATGTAAAAATCCCGCTCTATATCCACGCCCGTTTCAAAGACATCGAATCGAAGTGGATGATAATACCAGGGCATGAAGCAAAATTTCACCAAGGATGGGTGGTTACAAATACGCGGTTCACAACAGACGCTATCACCTATGGTTCCTGTGCCGGACTAAAATTAGTCAGTCTCGACTTCCCACTAAAAGGAAGCTTACGCGAGATGATAGAAGAAACGGGTCTGTATCCTTTAACGTGTCTGACTTCGCTCACGCAGCAAGAGAAAAAATCGTTGCTCGAAAAGAAAGTTGTTTTGTGCATAGAGGTCTGTCAGCGTCCTCAGTTGTTATCTGAATTGAATATTCCCCAAAAAAGAATAGAAGCTATTTTGAAAGAAGGAAATCAACTATGTCATAAACTTAATCGCCACGATCAACATTGAAATAGTAAAACATTGAACCAGGAATAAAAACATTATAAAATAAAGACAGATGGAAAATAAAATAAAGATTCATTTTTTTGGAGCTGCCGGTACTGTCACTGGATCGAAATACCTTATTGAAACGCAGGATGCAACTATTCTAATTGATTGCGGCTTATTTCAAGGACTGAAAGAATTGCGCTTATTAAACTGGAAGAGTCTTCCTTTTAACGTGGCAAAGATTGATATGGTATTACTTACACACGGTCATCTCGACCATGTCGGTTATCTACCCAGGTTAGTTAGCGAAGGGTTTTCAGGAGAGATATGGGGAACAGACCCAACACTTGAAATAGCAAAAGTAATTTTAGAAGACAGTGCAAGAATTCAGGAAGAAGATGCAGAGCGAGCCAATGCGGAAGAATTTTCCAAACACAAGCCAGCCAAACCTTTGTATGACACTGAAGATGTAAAAAAAACACTCCCACTTTTCCGTTCCCAACCCCTTGATAAATGGATTGAGATTAGTAAAGAAATATCCTGTCGTTTCAAATACAATAGCCATATTCTCGGAGCAACATTTATAGAACTAAAAATCAAAAATAAGGTTATCGTTTTCTCAGGAGATATTGGCAGAAGCAACGATTTGTTAATGCATCCTCCTCAAAAGCCTGAAGCGGCTGATATACTTTTTATAGAATCCACTTATGGAGATCGTCTCCATCCGGAGCATTCAGAGGAAAAACTGATAGAAGTAATTAATACAGCCGCTAAAAAGCAAGGCACTATTATCATCCCAGGTTTTGCTGTTGAGCGAATTCAAATGTTAATGTATTTGTTATGGAAGCTAAGAAAAAAAGGAGCTATTCCGGACCTTCCTATCTATATGGATAGTCCAATGGGAACAAGTGTTCTAAATATTTTTGAGCAGTACCCCTCCTGGCATAAACTTCCGATGGATGAGTGTAAGGAAATGTTAAAAGACATAAAGCAGATACGAACTATACAGGAAACCTATAAGCTAGCTGCATCCGGCCTTCCTAAAATTATTATTGCGGCCAGTGGTATGGCTTCCGGTGGCCGGGTACTTACCTACTTTGTACAATATCTTGGTCAACCTTCTGCAACCGTTTTGTTAGTGGGATACCAAGCCGAAGGAACAAGAGGACGAGCATTGTTGGAAGGAGCAAAGGAGGTAAAACTTTTTGGAAAATACTTTCCAGTGAAAGCCGAAATTAAAAATGTAGAAGGGCTTTCTGCACACACAGATCAGAAAGGATTAATTGACTGGATGAGCAGACTAAAACAGACTCCGAAACATATTTTTATTGTGCATGGAGAAGCAAAATCTGCTGAAGCCTTGCGTGTAAAGATCAAAGATATATACGGATGGGAAAGTGAAATTCCATTTTTAAATCAGATAGTTGAAACCAACTAGTAATGTTGGATTTTAATGAGGCGCTGGTCTATAAAACTTAGGTTCCAAAAATTAAATTTTTTTTTAGAATATTAATTATTACCATACTTGAAATTTGTTAAAAAGAATGATTTCAGATTATGATTGATCTTACACCCAAACTTTTTCTCATCCCAATAATAGGTCTACTTTTTGTTATTGTTGGTTGTTTCTATCTTTCAAAGCTCACTACGAATGGATTGTTTCCAACATTCATTCTTATCTTAATAATAATAGGATTTGTGTTAAATTTTATTTGGGAGCTACTTCATAGTCCTTTGTATGTAGGGTACATTAATAATACGCACCACGTCTTGATTAGTGCTCTCGCTTCTGTCGCAGATGCATTGATGAGTATTTTCTTATATGTCTGTTTTGCATTTATATTCAAAAATCCTTTCTGGATAAAGTTCCTTATAATCAAACGCGCTGTATTAGTAGGTATAGTGGGTGGTATGGGTGCCATAGTGTCGGAAATGTTGCATGTATCTGGCGGTGATTGGGCATATGGCCCGGCTATGCCCATTATACCCTTTTTAAATGTGGGGCTTTCTCCGGTTTTACAATTCATCATGTTGCCGCTTTCATCATATTTTTTTGGTTTTTATCTACTAAAATTTGGAAACCGCTTCAAGGCATTAAAATAGCATACTATTCATGATTGATGATCAACAGCTAAAAATTTCAGCGCAAACCAATAGTTATTTTAAAGAAAAAAAACATTATGATTGAAAACCAGCCAAAAGAAATAACACTAATATTTCATTCAGATAAGGATAAAGACAAAAAAATGAGAGCATTTGTTGAAACCATTTCAACATTCAAAACCAAAACACTCCGATTGGATAGAAAAAATAACGGGAACCCCGCCTACGACTTTCGAGAAATTTATTGCTGACCATAAAGTCATACTTACAAACAATCATGAAAATTAACTATCCCGTCACCGATGTTCATACCTTGTCGGTAAAGGAGGCTTTTCAATCCTTTCAGACAAATGTAGAAACAGGCCTTAGTCATTCCGAAGCTGAAAAGCGGACAAAAGAATTTGGCCTGAATACGTATCAACTCCAAAAGCAGAAAAGTATTTGGAGAATGATCCTTCAGCAATTTAAAAGTCCCATTGTGTATTTGTTATTGGTGGGAGCTGCCGTTTCAGTTTACTTTCAAGATTATATAGAAGCCATTGCTATTTTGGTGGTTATCCTTGTGAATGCACTTATTGGTTTTTTAATGGAACTTCAAGCGCGCAATTCTATGAATGCCTTGCGCGAGATGGACGTGATTCATTCGAAAGTTATTCGCGATGGAAAAACGCAGGAAATTCCATCCGAAAAATTAACACCCGGTGATGTAGTAGTTCTTGAAGCGGGCGATGTTGTACCTGGTGATGGGCGTTTAATAGAACTGAACCAGTTGCAATGTGATGAATCCTCGCTTACGGGCGAATCACTCCCAACAGAAAAAAATACGGAGCAACTCTCCAAAGAAACCGTACTTGGTGATCGCCACAACATGGTTTTCAAAGGTACTTCCGTGATAAACGGAAATGCCAAGGTTGTTATTACAGGCATTGCCCAAAACACAGAGTTAGGCACGATCACTTCTTTGGTGGAAAGCGCTAAAGACACGACTACACCGCTTGACAAAAAGCTGAGTGCTTTAAGTAAAAAACTCATTTGGTTAACGCTAATCCTCACTGTGCTTTTTGCAGTAAGTGGAATTATCCAAGGCAAAGAATGGGTGCTTATTATTAAGACCTCTATTGCATTAGCGGTGGCCGCATTTCCGGAAGGATTACCGATTGTATCCACTGTTGCCTTGGCGTATGGAATGTTGCTGATGGCAAAACGAAACGCCATCGTAAAAAAACTTTCGGCTGTTGAAACACTTGGAAGCACTACCGTGATTTTAACCGACAAGACGGGCACGCTAACAGAAAATAAAATTTATGTCAATATCTTTTCCTTTCCGGAAGAAAATAGAAAAGTCAGTATCGAAAACACCACACTTAAATTTGTTGATGGAGAGATTGAAAAAAGTAAAGAGAATTTCGAAAAACTAAAACTCATTGGTGCCTTGTGCAACGATGCTTCCCTTAAAACATCGGAAGAAAAAAGGAAAGCAATAGGCGACCCAATAGAAATTGCCCTGCTCCAGTTGGCCAACACTTCAGGCACTACAGCCGAAGCATTGCAAACGCAACACGAACGAATCGCAGAAATCCCTTTCAACTCGATTGCTAAAATAATGGGCACATTGCATAAGAGCGCAACGGGTAATTTTGTAGCAGCAAAAGGGTCTGTTGAGCATCTTCTGAAGGAGTGCATAAAAATGCAGGCGGGTGCAACTATAAAAGAATTAGGGGAGACTGAAAGAACTACCATCTTATCAGAATCCGAGAAGATGGCTGCGCAAGGACTGCGTGTGTTGGCTTTTGCATACAAAGAAGGAACAGAAATTAACCAGGATAATTTTTTAAATGATTTGGTGTATGTGGGCATGATCGGCTTTCTTGATCCACCACGATTGGATATAAAAGATGCCGTTGCTTCCTGTAGAAAGGCAGGAATTAAAATTGTGATGATCACAGGCGACCATCCGATGACGGCCTTAAACATTGCTAAACAAACGGGCCTGGTAGATGAAGCGGAACAACAAGTAATTAATGGAAGTGAATTGCCCGATGCAAGCGCTATTACCGATGAGTGGAAAAAAAAGATACTGGGTACCGCTGTATTTGCGCGTACCACTCCCAAACAAAAACTAGACATTGCCGATGTATTTCAAAAAGCCGGAAACATTGTCGCGATGACGGGCGATGGTGTAAACGATGCGCCTGCCTTAAAAAAAGCGGATGTTGGCATCGCCATGGGATTGCGCGGAACATCGGTAGCGAAAGAGACCGCAAGTATTGTACTTAAGGACGATTCGTTTACTTCCATTGCAGAAGCCGTTTCACACGGGCGGGCAATTTTTAGAAACATACAAAAGTTTGTCATCTATCTTGTGTCCTGCAATTTGAGCGAAATATTTATCGTGACTACGTTGGGGTTTGTCGCTTCTGCATCTATCCTACTGCCCCTGCAAATATTATTTCTAAACATGGTAACGGATGTATTTCCTGCGTTAGCGCTTGGTTTGGGCAAAGGCGACAAAACCGTAATGGAAGAACCACCCAAAGACCCCAAGGCACCCATTATTTCAAATAAAAATTGGATCGCCATTGTTCTTTATTCGATGGCCATGACTGTGGCCGTTATCATTGCTCTCATCTATTGTAAACAAACCATTACGCATAGCAACCAAGTGTTAAACAACGTAGCCTTTATAACGCTGGCTTTTGCGCAACTCTTTCATGTGTTCAATATGGCATCCTTTCATTCAAAGCTATTTTTAAATGAGATTACCAAAAATAAATTTGTGTGGCTGGCCATTCTAATTTGTACTGGCTTAATGATACTCGTTTACACACTACCTCAAACGCGTTTGGTATTGGGATTGGTTGAACTGCCTATTCAAGTCTGGATCTTGTCGATAATAGCAAGCTTATTACCCTTGTTGCTTGTACAAATTTATAAAGGTATTTGGGGAAAGAAATAATTCAATATCCATCGGGGATAGAGATAGCCTCAGGGGCATTGGAGATAATCCAGGTATTCCGTTAATCAGCAAGTTTAAAAGTGATACAAAATACAGTGCCTTTATTTACCTCGCTTGTCACCCCAATATGAGCACTGTGATTGTTTAGGATGTCTTTTGTTGAGGTAAGCCCCAGACCCATGCCACTGTGTTTACCCGTGAAAAAAGGATCGAATAATTTGTCTACATCTGCTGCTGGTATCCCTTTACCATTATCAGAAATCATCAGCTTCAGAATTTTATCATGAAGGGATGTCTCAATTTTCAAAATACCTTTTCCAGGAATCATTGCTTCTACTGCGTTAATTACGATGTTCAATAAAGCAATCTTAATTTTTTCCTTATCTACTAAGATCCTCGGTAAATCTTTCTGGTAGGCTGTTTTCAATTCTATCTGATGCAGCGTGATTCGATCCATGGCCATGCGAAGCGTACTATCCATCACCTCGCTTACTTCCGTCAACTCGAGATGAAGCTGCTTGGGCCGCGATGAGTTGAGCATCTCCGCCACCAATTGTTCAATTCGGTTGGCATTCCGCTCAATAATATCTCCATACAATTTCACGACTTCATTATCCCCCGGTAGTTCTCCCCGAAGTTGGTCCAGCGCCAGATTTAAATTGGTGAGTGGATTGCGTACTTCATGGGCAATGGTTCTTGCAATTTTTCCGGTTAAGGAAAGGCGCTCGGCCGCAAGCATGTCGCTTTCGGCTTGCTTGACCAGGGTTAGATCATAAATAATGCCTTGGTAGCAGGAAAGTTCAGATGTCTGATTCGGAATAAAAACACAATTCAAAACGCATACTTTATTTTTCCCTGTTTTAGAAACGAGTGAAACCTCAAAATCCTTTAGCTGACCCATCTCTTTCAACTTACCGGTGAAGTAAAGGTAGTCGTCTTGATTCGCAAATATTTTATTAATTGGAGTTTCCTGGTTGACCGAGAAAACTCCAAAGAAACTTTTAAACGAGTTATTAACATCCATCAGAACGAATTCGCTATTGGCCAGAAAAATAGGATCAATAGAGCGTTCAAAGAGCGTGCGGTATTTTTTTTCCTTCTCATCCAATTCCTTAATAATCGTTGAGTGGTTTAAGGCATAACGTATACTCCTCTCCAGCATCGAGGAGTTGAGGTCCGTTTTAATTAAATAGTCTGCTGCCCCCGAACTACTGGCATCAATATCAATTTTTAAATCACCGTGCCCGGTTAGAATAATAGAAGGAGTTAACACCCCCTTTTCCTGCATATATTTTATAAGATCCAGTCCGTTCTCTCCACCCAGTCGATAATCAATAAGGAAGACTTGAAAATCTCCTTCAATCATTTTTTTCCTAGCCAGTACTAAGTCGGGTTCCCAGAAAACTTCGAATTTGAAATTTTCAACCTCAGCGAGGTACTCCCGGATCAAGAGCACATCATCCTCATCGTCCTCAATCAAAAGCACTTTTATGGAGATTGATTTCAAAGACATAAATTCAAAGAGCTGTTTTTAAATAATGCCAACGTTAATAGGGTGATTAAAACTCGCACAAAGTATAGAATCCTCTGGCGCTGCTATTCTATTCTTTTGGCAACTCGACAATTCCAAACCAATAAAGAGCAATTTCACGCGCTACTTTTACCAGTTCATCAAAATGGGCTGGCTTTGAAATGTATGAATTGACACCCAGATCATATGTTTTAGCTACATCAACTTCCAACTTTGATGTAGTTAATACAATAACAGGAATTCTTCTCAACACCGGATCAGATTTAATGAGACGTAGGGCTTCATGACCATCCATTCTGGGCATATTCAAATCGAGAAGAATTAGATTAGGCTTGATCACTTTATCCACCAGAAACCGTCCCCTTTGATATAAATAATCCATCAACTCAGCACCATCCTCTACAAAATTAATGACATTGGGCAGTTCAATTTCAGCGAGTGCTTCTTTCATCAATAATCTGTCATCCGGATCATCATCCGCCATCACGATATTAATTTTATCAGGGCGTCCTTTCATTTTACGCTGGTTCGATTTCTCTTAAAGATAACAATAAATTCTGAGCCAACCTGCTCTGTGCTTTTAGCCACGATATAGCCGTCATGATTGGCAACAATCTTTCGGCAGATCGCCAGTCCAATACCAGTGCCTTCATAGGCCGCATGCCCATGCAAACGCTGAAAAATGGTAAATATCTGTTCTGCATATTTGTTGTCAAATCCAATTCCATTATCCTTTATGCTCATCCGCACATACTCATCCCGGGGAACTGCAATGCCAAGTTCTTTCAATATCTCATACTCCTGCATCTGCCTACCCTGAATTTCAACAAGAGGCGCCACACCTGCCCTATGAAATTTTATCGCGTTGGCAATCAGGTTTTGAAAGAGTCGCTTCACCTGAAGCCGGTCACCATAAAAGGATGGAATTTCCCCGATTTGCACGATGGCCCGTTCCCGCTTAACTAAAACATCAATATCGTCAAGCACTTCTTCCAAAATAGATACAGGCTGAAGTAATTGATAGTCTACTTCTACACGGGAGACTTTTGAGAATGCCAGTAAATCTTGTATCAGCAATTGCATACGTCCGGCTGCAGATTGCATTCTGAAAATATAATCCGAGCCCAACTCGCCCAATGTTGCCGTGTACTTGGCTGTCAACCGATCGCCAAAGGTTCTGATTTTGCGAAGAGGTTCTTGTAAATCATGAGAAGCCACTGACGCAAATTGTTCTAAGTCCTCATTCGATCGTTTTAACTCCTGATTATTTCGTTCCAACCATTTTTCATATTTCTTTCGCTCCGTAATGTCTACTACGGCTCCAAAGATGTCGCTGTTGATGCCAGCATGCGCTTTAACGGTAAGCGAAAGATACCGTGGCTGTCCTTCCTGAATAATCCGATAGTCAATAGCAGAATCTTTCTTTTCCGATTTTACTTCCTCTAAAAATTTCTCGAGAGGCAACTTGTCGTCTTCCTCTACATTTTCAAGGAATGAATTCCACGTAACCAATTCACCTGGCTTTTTAGTAAAGATCAAGTAAAGACCGTCTGACCAGGCTAACTCTTTAGTGCGGTCCGTCCATTTCCAGCTTCCCATTTTAGCCAGCGATTCTGCCTCATTGAGGATAATTCTGCGTTCTTCCAGTAATGTATTTTGGAATTGGAGTTTTTTAAATTCTTCTCTCACCATGCTCTCTGCAGTCTCCCGTCTGCTCAACTCCTGTAATATTCTTACAAATAAATAGGTTACTCCAAACAGTGCGAATAGTGTATAAAAGAGGAGGGCTATTGGCGCGATGGTTCTGTAATCACTTTCATTATCAATGTCTTGCTCAACACGTTGTTGCTCAATATTCATAATACGCCTGGCCGTTGACCTTATTGAATCCATGCTAAGTTTACCTTTGGCAAGTAGGGCTCGTTCATGGGCAGATAAGTGGGACGTTTGGCGACTAACCAAACTAAGGAGAGAAGAAATAATTGAAAATTTATCGCTGACAAGCGCATGCAATGACTGGATATTTTCCAGTTGTTCCCTGTTGCTCAGTAATAAACTATCGAGCGTATTAATTTGAGAGGGTAATTCAGTGATCGCTCGAAAGTAAGGTTCAAGATAAGCTGAGTCATCGGTAAGTCTATAACCCCGTACAGCTGTCTCAGCATCCGTGATCGTAGACATCACCAATTGGGTGGTTCTGATAGTTCTGTTCGCGTGCCTGGTCTGTTCAACCTTTTCGGTGTAATTATTCAAATTCTGATACGATGTCAAACTACTGGCAAGAAGCACTACAACGATGATAATGAATAGGATTCTTTGATACAGGGCCTTCATACTGGGGCTTGGACGCTACATGTGGGGAAATTTCTCATTGTAATTTATTATTAATTAAAGTCAGATGGCACTAAAACAGCAGAAAACTCATATAAATAGTTTGGCTCCATCTTTAGAGTACAACAATCAAACTAAAGAAATAAACATCATGAATATTAAAGACAAAATTTTACTTTCGCTGCTCGTTATTGCCTTGCTTAGCGTGACAATCAATCAGCATGCCAACGCACAAGTCGGAACGGGAAGGCGGGCCGGCATCAAGGGAGGGCTAAATGCCAGTAATCTTTACATCGATAATGTAACAGACGAAAATGCCCGTATCGGCTTTAATATTGGCCTCTTCGGTCAACCCATATCATCAGATGCATTTGCTTTACAAACGGAATTACTGTATTCCACTAAGGGATCCGTAGCTCAATACACCAGCGGGTTTTTAAATCAGGAGGTAAAATATAATTTGAATTATATCGATCTGCCGGTATTTGCCGTTTTCAAACTTGGTGATACCGGTGAAATTCATCTTGGAGGGTATGCCAGTTATTTATTAAACGCCAATATTTCTTACAAAGGCGATTTGGCGAATGGGGTAGATGAAATCGATAAAGACAACCTCAAATCATACGACTATGGCTTGCTGGTAGGATTAGGAATTAATTTCGGAAACGTACAAGTGGGCGCCAGGTATAATTATGGTCTCGTAAAAATCGCAGACAGCGATGCAGCAAAATCAGTCATTGGAGATGCAAAAAATTCGTGCGCACAACTTTACGCTTCCTTTAATCTACGAGGAAATTAAAACTAGGGCATCTCTAAAAACCCTGTCAGGTTGAGCCTGTCGAAACCAACTTGTAGCTTTTTGAATCCCAAAACGACTTCGACAAGCCTGCCTGGCCGGTAGGCAGGCTCAGTCTGACAAACAATTTAGGTTTTTAGAGATGTCCACTAAATAGAAGGCACTAAGATTGGTTAGGGCAGATAGGAGAAGTTGGTAGAATTACCCTGGAAACAGGGTAATTTTTTTTTATTCTTTGCAACGCTAAATAATTGTGGCTTTTACGCAGTAATGTTATATAGCTTAAGTTTATTATAAAGTGTTTTTCGATCAATATTTAAAAGATCAGAAGCTTTCGACTTATTGAAATTTACTTTCTCTAACGCCTCTATAATTCCTTGCCGCTCTGCTGTCCAGGCGATTGATTTTAATAAGCCCACATTTTGCTCCAACATCCCTCCCTCACTCGTAGGTCCGCCAGATTGAACTATTTCTTGCGGCAGGCTGTCCGCTTGAACTTCATCTCCTGTGGTAAGTAACACCGCTCGTCTGATCACATTATTTAGTTCTCTTAAATTGCCATGCCAATAATAATTAGAGAGATAACCCTGAACCTCAGCCGAAAACGATTTAACGTTCTTACTTAATAATTGATTGGCTTTTTGTAAGAAGTATTCCGCAAAAAACAGAATATCATCTTTACGTTCCCGAAGGGGCGCCAATTGAATTTTGAATTCATTGAGGCGATGATACAAATCTTCTCTGAGTCTTCCGTCTTTAACAGCCTTGGAGAGATTCTCATTGGTGGCGGCAATAATCCGAACATTAATGGAAGTGTCCTTTGTGGCACCGATTCGTTTAATCTTCCTTTCCTGGATTACCCTCAACAACTTAATCTGATTTTCGTACGATAAATTTCCAATTTCATCCAAAAAAATTGTCCCACCGTCTGCCACTTCAAAGCTACCTTGCTTATCTGCTACGGCTCCGGTAAAGGATCCTTTTACGTGGCCAAATAATTCACTTCCGGCTAGTTCCTTGGGCAAAGCTCCACAGTCAATCGCCATAAACGGTGACCCTGCCCGCTTACTGAATTTATGGATTGATTGTGCAGCAAATTCTTTACCTGTGCCCGTTTCACCGTTAATGATGACGGACATATCTGAAGGTGCGATCAATTCAATGTGCCGCTGGACTGCCTTTGATTGAGCGCTTGTGCCCACTATAAAATTAGCCGTAGAAGAGGTATCCACCTTCTTCCTGGCTTCTGCGACTGGCTCAATGGAGCTGATTTGAGCGCCTCTCTTTAACTGGTTTTTTGTAATCGTCTCCCTTATCGTTACCAGCAACTCATCCGGATACAAGGGCTTGGTAACGTAATCACTTGCACCATAGCGAAACGTTTCCACTGCTGTTTTTACATCTGAATAGCCGGTGATAATAATGACCGCAACAGATGAATTGAGAATTTTGATCTTTTGTAAGAGCTCCACCCCCGTTAAATCTGGCAATTTATAATCACATAGAATTAAGTCATAGTCATTAATCCGTAACAGTCGGAGTCCCTCTTCCCCTGTATAAGCAATATTAACTGCGTAGTCATTTTTATTGAGGAATTTTGATAGGACAAGGCAAATATCCTTATCATCATCAACGACTAGTATATTTTGCATAGGAGTTTATATTACTTACGACTAGTTGGAGAAAGAAATACAATTTTTCCAGCGCCTCATCAATTGACTTAATCGATAGAGTTGCACCCTGTCCAGCGCCTTTGGGTCTTCACTAAATGCGCCTCAGCACTTATGCTCTTTTGTTTTTTAAGCGCAACAGGTGAATACGGTTCTTAAGCTCCTCTTCCGTAAAAAAGGGAAAGAACAATTTAACCATAAAGAAGACAACAATCATGAAACAAACGTATCCGAATACAAATACGGTTAAAAAAAGGATAATGTCATTCATAATGCTATATTTAACCAGCTGCAACGCAAAATCATGCCATTCATTAATCGATCTTTTGAATCGCCAGGAAGAGATACTGTGGAAAATTCACCACACCTGTTGAGGAACATATTGCATAGTACGTCCTCGAACTAGCTTTTAGCGCAGTTACAATCAGATTAATTCCCTTGGCACCAATTTTAACATAGGGTAGGAAATTAAACTCTTATCATTATGGGCAATCTACTTTATCTTATCGCAGTGGTACTCATTATCCTTTGGGCACTTGGGTTCTTCATGTACAGTGCAAGCTCCATTATTCACATCTTACTGGTCATTGCCATTGTAGCAATACTATTTCGTGTGATTCGTGGCGACAGAGTACTTTAACTAAAATGGCATCTTCTGTAAATGAAGATGCCATTATTATGAAACCTCTTAAAAGAAGACTCACGCGCTTGTCTCTTATACTCCTGGGCTGCCTGCTTTTAGGGGTAGCCGTTTCAGTAGCCTTATCGGCTTACCTGGAGGGTAAAATTAAAGACAAGATAACTTCCATCAACGGAACCGTTTCTGCCGTTACCATCAATCTCCTTAAACGTTCTTTAGCCTTAAATAACCTAAGCATTAGTGCAACACACGATACACTAACTCTTCAACCCATTACGCTTACTCTAAAATCGGTTTCTATCCAAGGGGTAAGCTTGTTTGAATTATTTGCGCGCAATAAACTATCCGCCAATGAAATCCGGTTAGATAGTGGGATGGTCCAGTATGATAAAACTGTTCAAAAAAATCATATAGAAAATCTCAACTCAACGATTAATGAGTTTGCGATCAAAAATATTTCTGTAAGCCACGTGCAAATAGCGGTTTTGAAAGATTCCGTGGAGAGCCTTTCAGCACTGATAAACTGTCATTTAACCAATGCAACAGTAATAGCCGAGCCGATGAATCATTTTAGATATTCAGTTGCGGAAGTGAATGGTTTGATTGAAAAAATTAAAATCGATCAGAAGGAAAGCATGTATCGAGGTAATATTGCCCGCATTGCATGCAACACAAAAGACAAAACAATACTAATCGACTCGGCAGAATTAATTCCGAAGTATGGCAAATTTGAATTCGCTCATCATTTAGGCATGCAAACAGCTAGAATCAGTATGCAGGTTCCGAAGCTTAAAATTGAAGGGGTCCAGTTTAATAAAATTGCTGACAGCACATTTATTGCTTCTAAAATTACAGTACAGTCTTTTGCTTTGTCTGCTTTCAGGGATAGAAGAGTCCCCTTCCTGAGACAAAAGAATGTGTCTTTGCCTATGGAGTACTTCCTAAAACTTCCCTGGGAGATAAAAGTTGATTCTATTGTAATTAGTGATTCAGAAATAGCAGTTGAGGAATTTCCGGAGAAAGCAATTGCCAGTGGAGTGATAACCTTCAACAAAGTCAATGCAATTTTCACAGGGTTAAATAACCGAACAGTCGAAGGTGATAAACCCCACGCTACGTTACATGCGAACAGTCTGTTGATGAGGAGTGGCCAACTCAAAGCATCCTTTCACTTTCCACTAGATGGATCGTTGATGTACCGGGCTGAAGGTTCGATTTCCAATATGCCTTTCAGCGCACTTAACCCCATCCTTACCAAGATGGCTAATGTCCGCATCAAGTCCGGTTATCTAAAGGAGCTCTTATTTAAATTTACCTATACCGAAATGGTCTCTAAGGGCACGCTGGATCTCGCGTACACTAACTTAACCTTCACCGGCCTGGATAAGAATAGAAAGAGCACCAATGAAATCAAAACCTTTTTGCTCAATGCAATGATCAGGAATGATGGAACCATGGCCACATCAAAATCGGAAGCCATAGGAATAATTGATATCCAGCGCGATAGAAAGCGACTCATTTTCAATGTCTGGTGTAAATCAATTGCCGATGGAATAAAATCGAGCCTGCAAGGTGGGGGCATTCGTCAGGAAAAGAAAAAGATTTCAGCAATCCAGAAGTGGGGAGAGGAATTTTTTCCACATCCTGAAAAAGACTCTACAAGAACACGTGAGCCAAGCCGAAAATCCATAAGAATTTGACCGTCTTGCTATTGGTATAGTTTTTCTTTGACCCTTGTAAGAGACCTTAAAATAAACAGCACATGAAAGCAAGACCTGTCAACCTCACGAAAAAGAAGCTTAAGCCTAATCTACATGGCCCTTTCTCCACTTCGCCCACGAAAGAGTCTGATGGAGATCATACTAAAAGTGTTAAAAATAAAAAGAAGAATACAACGCTTGATGATAGCGCCCGGGAGTTTAATAAAGACAAGGAAGAAGAAAGGTTAGATGCTGAAGAAAAAGAAGATATGCAGGAACAACGGGAAAGAGAAATAGACAAGTCCTACGAAGACGATGATGAAAATGAAAAACGTGAACGAACCAGGTTTTAAAATAACCCATTATTGCCGCTCATTTAAGTTAAACCAAATACAAGATTATATGAAAACTAAAAACCTAATTACCACTATTCTAACGGCAGTAATGTTCGCTGCCCAAATTCAATTTTCCATCGCTCAAAAGGCTGATAAATCACTAGATGGTTGGACTCTGCTGGGTACGCGTACGGTAGACTACACGTTAGATCGGGATGTTGTATCTGTAAAAGAAAGCAGTCAAAAATTTACTTCTTTAAAATTTGTTGTAAACAATGGCACCTTAAATATGCACAAGTGCACTGTTCATTTTAAGAATGGTGACACGCAGGACATCAACTTTGCGGATGAAGTGAACAAATCAAATGACGGACGGATGATGGATCTCAAGGGCAATTCAAGAGCTATTGAAAAGATAACGTTCTGGTATGATACCAAGAATAGCTCCAATAATCAATCGATAGTAGAGGTGTGGGGAAAAGGTTAAGCAGGTTATCTTATTTCCAACTTCAAGAAGGCTCTACCACGGAGCCTTCTTCTTTATGGGTAGTTATGAAAACTCAGAGTGATCGTCATTATGAGGTTCGACCGAGGAATTTATAATTACACCTTGAAATTAGCAGATTGATCGGAAAATTAGTCGTCAAACCGCTGAATACCTCAGCATACGGAGGTCAGAAGACTCCTGTCATTTCCTTGAGATTTTTAGAGATGCCCTTAACAATGAAAAGAAAAAAAACCCGGACTATTCATCCGGGTTTCCCTGCATCATCGTTAGTTAATATCAATCCATCAATCCATAACCCCTATTATGATAAATTGAACTACGATGGCAAGACCTTTATACATCCACTTCTTCTTTATTTTTAGTTAATTCCATTGTAACTCTTGGTCTTTTACTTTTTGGTGAGCTACGCAGTCTTAGCACTCCTTTTTTAAACGAAGCAGTCCATTCTGTGGTGACTCCTGCTGTTTCGATAACGATTATAGATCGTGACTCATCTGTTCTAAACAAACCCTTTGCAGAACCGAAGAAAAACCCCTCGCTTAAGAAACCACCATCTGACTGAAATACCACCGCACTTACACTCGGTTGGGGCACTATCTTCGACTGGTACTCTGTGACTTTCCAGGTACCATACAAGTCGCGAAGCAAGTCGCGGGGCACATCTTGACCTATACCAAGGTGAATACCCACAGTAAACATTAGAAAAAATAGAACTATCGATTCATTTATAAAATTCTTCTTATTCATAATGATTTACTATTATTTAATGAGCACTTCAACTACACTTTTACTACAGAAAATAACTCCAAAACCATACCACGTCTTTCTAGTTGGAAAAAGCACTTGGGTGAGAATTTTTCTCTACAAACTGTTAAAAATCAGAGTAATTTCTTGCACTACCATCAGCAGCCATGGATCAGAAAGTTATGGTTACGCTGTGTTCCCTTCTATCGTCAATCAATGAAAATGTTCCATCTGCTTGCCCTATGCCATCAACACGTACTAAAAAACTTCCATCGGTAAGTTCCTGACTCAACAGAATATGATAATTCGTATCGTGAAACCGGTAGCTCAGTTTAAACGATTTCCAGGCGTTAGGAATACAGGGCTCAAACCGGAGGGTGTTGCCTTCGCGTTTTAGTCCTAAAAATGATTCTAAAATAAGCTGATACATCCACCCCGCAGAGCCGGTATACCACGTCCATCCTCCCCTGCCGGTATGAGGTGATATACCATACACATCGGCCGCCATCACATAAGGCTCTGCTTTATAGATAGCAACTTCTTGTGCTGTCTGACTATGATGTATTGGATTAATAAGCTTTAACAGCTCGTTGGTTTTTTCATGATCTCCAAGTTTCGCATAAGCCATTACTGTCCAAATAGCAGCATGTGTGTATTGACCGCCATTTTCGCGCACACCGGGTAAGTAGCCCTTGATGTATCCGGGATCCAAGTCGATCTTATCAAAAGGGGGATTCAAAACTTTAATCAATTCATGATCTCTATCCACAAGGATACGATCGACTGCTTGCATTCCTGAGCGTGACCTGGCGTATTCTCCGGCACCGGATAGCACAGACCAACTTTGCGAAAGTGAATCAATCTTACATTCCTCTAAATGAATTGAGCCCAGAGGAGATCCATCATCAAAATAAGCACGCAAATACCATTCACCATCCCATCCGTGCTGTTGAATGCTCGATTTTAATTGTAACGCATACTTCTCGCACTCAGCTAGAAATAAAGTGTCGTTACGAAGGGCAGCAATTTTTGAAAATCGAATGAGTACATCATACAGAAAAAAGGCAAGCCAAACGCTTTCTCCTTTTCCTTCAATACCCACCCGATTCATTCCATCATTCCAATCACCGGAGCCAATTAAAGGAAGGCCATGCACCCCAAAGTGTAAGGCATGTAAAATAGATTGCTTACAATGATCATAAACAGTAGCCTCATTATTCGAGGCGAGTGGCAAATCATAATAGGACTCTTCATTAACATTTAATAGCCTTCCCCGAAGATAAGGAGTTGTTTCATCCAACAGCTCTATCTCTCCTATCGCAGAGATGTAGCGACTGACAACATAAGGAAGCCAAAGTAAATCATCTGAGCATAGCGTACGCACACCTCTACCCAAGGGAGGATGCCACCAGTGTTGCACATCTCCTTCCTTAAATTGCCTTGACGAACAAAGCAAGATTTGCTTACGCACCAAATCAGGTTTTGAATGCAGGAGTGCAAGCACATCCTGAAGTTGATCGCGAAAACCATAAGCACCCCCTGATTGATAAAGGCCACTGCGCCCCCACAGACGGCACGAAAGCACCTGATAGAGTAACCAGCCATTTGCCAGAATATTGATTGAGGGGTCTGGTGTTTCAACGTGTACTGCTCCTAACGTGGAGATCCAAAATTGTTTTACGGTCTCGAGCGAATCATGCGCAGCCTGACTTCCCTGAAAGCGCTGAACGGTAGCAAGAGCCTCTTGTATATCTTTGCCCGCTCCGATTTTAAAAATAATGGTTCTCTCATTTCCATTTTCCAGTTCAAACGGAACTTGAATGGCAGCACAGGAATCTAAACCAGCACCAGACTTTCCCGAAAGGTGACTGCGGCTCATCACCTCCGGATTTTCAAGTGTTCCATTACGTCCGATGAATTCTGTGCGATCCGTTGTAAACGTAAATAGGGAATCGTCTACATCAAAAAAAGTAACATAGTCCTGAAACTCAGTATTAAAAGAATTCTTTGCTATCAATGCACCACTGCCAAGGTGTAATTCCGTAACAATATGCATGACCCCCGTTGACCGCAATTCACCTAAAACCCATTCAAGGTAACCCGTGGCTGTAAGCTTACGCGTTCTACCGGACTGATTGACAACTTTAACCGCTACAAATTTCACCGGTGACGCTATGTCTACATGTACATTGACTTCGGACTGGATTCCATCTTCATTGTGTTTAAAGTTGCTATAGCCAAATCCATGTTTAACGATATACTTTGACGGGCTTGCAGCAGGCAGCCCCATGGGCGACCAGAACTGACCACTTTCTTCATCACGGAGATAGAACGCTTCTCCGCTGCTATCCAGAATGGCATCGTTTTTCCAAGGCGTAAGGCGAAATGAATGAGCATTTTCAAACCATGTATAGGAAGACCCACTCTCGGAAACGATCGTGCCAAAGTGGGGATTAGCCATCACATTAATCCACGGTAAGGGTGTACAATTCTTCCCTTCCGTAGTAATTACATATTCTTTGCCATCGGCTGAAAAGCCCCCGGTTCCATTGAAAAATTGAAGATCGGTTGGCGTAACTAACTTTTGCTGAATCCGTGCATAAAATTTAGAAGGGATCAATTTTGGGATTGGCACTTTCGGGGAAATACGTTTATTAAGTTGATCGTCCAATTTTCCTTTTGTATCCGAAATGATCACTCTGGCAACGGTTTGTAGTAAAATTCTATCTTCGTCCGAAACCTGATCAATCGGTCTGATAAAAATATGGCCTCTCTTTTCTGCAATTGTAATTCCAATTCCCGCGGCAATAATTCCCAGAATTTGATCTTGCAAGGCCTGACGGTATCCACTACGATCTTCATTCAGAATGACTAAATCGACAGTCAAACCATTCATACGCCAGTAGGCTTGCGCTTTTATCAACTGCTTGACGATTGAAATATTTTCAGAATCAGAAATAAGCAAAAGCACAATCGGAAAATCACCCGAAATAGAATAACTCCATAACGAAGATTGACCACGTTGATTTTTGATTATAATAGTTGAAGGAGCGCGTAATGCAGGATTCATATAGAGAATAGAGCCGGCAAGTTTGCCATACAATTGTGCATCGGCTTCTGTGGCGCCAATTTGCCGGAGCACTACCTGACTATGCGTCCATGACAATTCAAAAGCACGATCGCGCAAGTGCTTATCCTGATATTTGTCAACCAAACTTTGGTTTGCTTCGCGTGTTTCGGCAATTCCCGTTACCATATCAAGGGTTGCTGATTCACCCGGCAGCAGTGTTATTTTATATTGAATGGAAACGATAGGATCCAGAACCGAACCTTGAGAACCCGATAGGGGGTTTGTTTGATCCATCACTTTTGGATGACGGAGAGTGTATCCCCTACCAATAAATTCGGCCCGATCGGTTTCATAGGAAACCTCGTTGGCCACTACTCCGCTTACTTTCATTACGTGAAACATCCACGGTGGGTGTTCTTCTCTTGAGCGTGGGCGTCTCGTACAGACAATCGCATTTTGTTGCTCCTTGATTTCAGTTTGCACAAACAGATTGCTAAAAGCAGGATGAGCATCATCGGATGATGCTGCAGCCAGTACAACCTCTCCATAACTAGTTACTTCCAGACTCTTTTTAGATCTGGAACGATTCGTAAGGTGCACGCGTCTCACTTCTACATCATCTTCCGGAGAAACAATGACGACCGTGTACGTTTCTACTCCATCATCTCGCCTTCGAAATTCTACCCGTCCTTGAGAAAATATGGCTTCATAGTGATCTGCATTCTTCAACGTTGGCTGATGAGCCATGGACCAGAACGACTGCTTGTCGCGATCATGAACGTAACAGAACATTCCCCAATGATCACACGTGCTATCTTCGCGCCAACGGGTCACTGCAATATCTTTCCATTTGATATAGCCTCCTCCGGCATTGGAGAGCATAACAAAAAAATGCCCATTGGATAGCAGTTGGATATTTGGTACGGGCGTATCGGGAGTGTTGATAATCCGAATATCTGTTGTCGTTGAAATCGTAGTCAGGTTTTCGGCATCTGGTGAGCCTGAATAAAAACCGGTGGACTTCGGCACACGTTCCTGTAACAGCAGCAAGGCCGATTGAAATTGGGTATCCGCTTCAAATCTTTTCTGCATGGGTTGATCCAGCAGCAGATACGCAATCGACAGAAGGCTCATCCCCTGATGATGTGCCATAAAGGTTTGAAGGACTGCCTGCGTTTGACCACGTGATAACCTAACGGGCGTATAATCAATGGCTTCAAAAAATCCATACCTTCCTTCAAATCCTTTGGCTTTCATGTTTTCCAGGTTGCTACAGGCTGCCTGCGGATCAACCATCAAGGCAAGAATAGTTGCATACGGTGCTATCACTAACTCCTGACCAAGCCCTCGTTTAAAACCAAGACCGGGTATACCGAAAGCTTTGTACTGATAGATAAGGTGAGCATCAACAAGATTGTAACATGATTCTGAAATTCCCCAGAATGTACCCTGAAGCTCTCCGTATTCGATTTGCTTTTTTACCGTACCAATGCACATTTCATCGAGCAATGTATTTTCGTACGTAGGCATCACTAAGCCCGGCATCAGGTATTCAAACATAGAGCCACTCCACGAAAGCAATACAGGTGTGTTCCCCACGGTAGTTAATCTTCGTCCAAGTGCAAACCAACTTTCCTGCGGAAGTTTACCCTGTGCGATAGCAACAAACAAACCAAGTCGTGCTTCGGATGCGAGCAGATCATAATAGCCGGTATCTCGATGTTGTTCTTCAACATTATACCCAATTGACAACAGATGTTGGGACTTGTCGTACAGAAACTCATACTCCATGTCCGCAAATTCATAACATTGTGATGCCAGAGTTTGTATCAAACTCATACGTTCTCGTGCGTACCGGCTTGCCTGATTAACGAATTGCTCAAATTGAGATAGCCATTGATTTTCCGGTTCTGTATTGCTGAGTTCACGCCACCCAGCTAATTCCAACTTGATCTTGTCGTCCAACGTGGCGAGTTCTTTTAATGTCGGAACCTCGGTAGCAACCTTCCAGTCGGTAAACTTTTCTGGAATCGCGGGTCCGTTCAACCAGGGCACTAATAAAAAGAGTTCATGCTGTATCAACTCCAGATGTTGTTCGAAAACCAATAGCCATTCACTATCAATGTCTTTTTCTTTATTCTCGTGATAAACAATCCCATGAAAATTAAACAGCAAGTCTTCAAAGTGTTTTTTTACTGAGAGCAAGTGAAAATCTTGTGTTTCGATGGATTCGTAGAAATACTCAAGCTCTGATTGCAGTGGTTTGTCACTTACTAAAAGCTCTTTCAGCGCCAACCGTAATGTATCTTGAAGTCCGTAAAGAAATTTCGGTTCGATGATCTTTTGTTGTGGGATACTTAGCAGTCCTTGTCGAAGCGTAAGTAAGTGACCTGCCAGATTTCCACTGTCTACCGTTGAAATGTATCGCGGACTCAACGTGGCCAGACTTTGTGTATCGTACCAATTATAAAAATGACCTTCATGCCTCTCCAGTTTACTTAGCGTAGTAAACGTATTGGCAGTTTGCTCCAGCAACTGTTTCGTGGTGATATACCCAAAGTCACAAGCTGAAAGATTGGCAAGAAGTGACAGGCCAATATTGGTTGGTGAGGTACGATGAGCAATAATGGGTATAGGGTATAGTTGTAAGTTGTCAGGTGGCAACCAGTTATCATCCGGGCCAACCAGTTTTTCAAAGAACGACCAGGTCTTTCTGGCGAGCTCACGCAAATAGATTTTTTGATCTGGTGCTAGCTTTGATTTAGCAGCCACTGCGGGTTTGCCAAGCGCATTAACTACTGCAGGGGAAAGCATCCACATAAAAAGAAAAGGTGTAGCTATCCATAGTGCAGAAGAATATCCGATCATTAAATAAGCCAGAACACCGCATGCCAGCACCGGAGAAATCCACATCGCCTGATAGGTGACGAGTAGCCCTTCCTTTTGCTTTAACACAATACCCGAAGGATTCCATTCCAGAAGCTTTTTACCACTAAACGTAAGACGCCAAATTGTTCGCACAATGGCATCCACACTTATGAAAGCTTCATAAGGTAAACAGACTACTGTAAAAGCAGCTTGCAACATACTTCTGGAAGTAAGGCTGGTAGCATTTGTGATATGTTGTCGTATATCAACCTCATCAGGCTTGGATAGCAAATTCCAAAGCGATGAAATAAAAGACGGAATAAGAATAATAGCCAGAACAATTGACGTCCAAAACCAGGCGTACGATAATATCGTCCAACCGGCAACAAGTAAAACGAGAAACGCAATGGGCACCAGGCTGCGCCTTAAGTTATCAAATATCTTCCAACGGGATAAGCTTGAAAGAGCATTTCGTTTAAGTCCCCCATTGGCATCGGGTACAACGGGCAAACACCAGTTTGCAATTTGCCAGTCACCCCGAATCCAGCGATAGCGTCTGCTGATATCAATGCGATAGCTGGAGGGATAATCTTCATAGAGTTGAACATCGCTGGCAAAGCCGCATCGTGCGTAGGAGCCTTCCAGCAAATCGTGACTAAGAACTCTGTTCTCGGGAAAGCGATTGTTCAGCGCTTTTTCAAATGCATCAATTTCATAGATTCCTTTGCCGATAAATGAGCCTTCTCCAAATACGTCCTGATACACATCTGAAGTTACACGCGTATAAGGATCAATACCCGCATCGTTTTCATGCAGGCGCGAATAACCAGATCGAATGGCTCCATGGAGACTGATGGCGATGCGAGGTTGGATAATCGTATAACCTTCCACAATCCTTTTTTTCTTTTCATCATAGACGGCATGATTTAAAGGGTGGGCCATCAAGCCTACTAATTTGCAGGCGGCATTTCTTGGTAATTGGGTATCCGTATCCAGTGTGATGACGTATTTTACCGTGGTGTAAACTTGTTCTTCACCTACTACGCAGGAAAAGCGATCTTTGAATTCTCCGCGAAGGAGGTGATTGAGCTCCGAAAGCTTACCTCGTTTTCGCTCATATCCCATCCATATTTTATCGATTGCATTCCAGGTGCGAGGCCTGTGGAAGAGAAAGAAAGTATCATTCAACAATCTGCCGTATTGCTTATTCAATCTTTCTATTCCGCGCTGTGCCAGCAGAATTAGTTCATCATCTCCCGGCAAATTGGGCAAACGGGCATCCTGAAAGTCGGTCAATAGAGCAAACAATAGATTGGGATCGCGATTGGCCAAAAACCGAACCTCCAGGTCCTCCAGTAATCGATCTATTTGTGTCGGATTTACCAACATGGTAGGAACCACCACGATCGTTCTGAACTCCATGGGTATGCCCAATGAAAAATCAAGCTTGGGCAAAGGTTTAGGCTTTATCCATAAGGTCGCCCACCAATTTGTTATGGCCAGCGCTAAGTGACTGGCACTGAGAAGGCATAAGGCTCCCATTAAGATCAACCAACCAATGGCTACATCGGTTGTTACGATTCTGAGCATCATGCTTGCTCCCATTAAGAAAGCAATAATCAATGAGATGGTTATATAGATCCCCGATCCCGCCTGATCAATCTTTCTTCTCAACAATTGAAAAGCCGTCTGCTGAAACCCGGCCCGCTTTTCCGTTTCGGTAACTCCCTCCTTTATTAAGTAATAACCTACATGCGCCTTACGCTTATCGTCAGGATGATGAACAGCACTCTGTTGTGCAAGATCAATGGCTATCTGAGCAATTTCATTTTCGCTCAACCCACTTGCCTTAGCGATGCCTTCTACTTTATGCCGGTATTCATCGCGCGTATAGAAATCCATAGTGCCATAAACACCATTACTATCTTTTCGTAATATCTGCTCTACCCCACTGATGGCTTCCACAAATTCACGCCAATCCATTTTTGCAAGAAACCGCAAGCTGCTAATACTGTTACTTACCGAAACCTGGTCTGCGGCCTGTTTCTGATTTTCAATTAACACCATCGAGTTGATGGTGTCCTCCGTTCCGGAAAGATGCTGCTCTACCCAATTTAACGGAAGAGCGAACTCTGGGCCTTTCCACTGCAGCTTGCGGGCAAACTCCGCTACAAAGGCGCTGACCATGGGCGGATTTGACCTTGCCATGTCGGCAATGATCAGCACTAAATCTTTTGGTTTCTTTTCTACCGTCTCAATTATTTGTCTGGCCCAATCATTGGCAAGCGCTGAATCCTTCTTGCCCACCGCTATTCTCGCTGCCACACGCGCCAGGTTTTCAAGCAAGGCAAGCCGCAGCATAATGGGGATCGCCCACAGTTCGCCTAGCGTGAGGTGACGCTCTTTTTGATAAGCAATTATAAAATTGGTGAGGCTAAGAATGTCAATACGCCCATCGCTGTGTGAAATTATTTCAATAGCAATATCATAGACACGGGGAAATCCGTTTTTTAGCTTTGGCAGTCCTTTGCTATATCCTTTTGGTAAGTAGCGCTTTGCGATTCTAATTTGTTCATCGGTCAGGTAAAAATTATCAAGGAGCCACTCTGCTGCAGGGCTAATCGATTTCTTTTCAAATACACTTTGCTTTAAGAGCTCATTGACATCAAAAAGTATATCCTCATTATCCGATAGCTCTTTTAGTAACAGTTCAGGAGAGTCTTTTGTACTTATGGAATGGTGATTCGCCAGGTACCTGGCGTGCTGATCCATCTGCTCTTTGCTAAATAGCTCTGCCCGCAGCGGTGGATTTAATTCAATTTCTTCGTGCGTGAAATTATCTTTCCTGAAATGAGATGTAATGGGGCTTAATAGATGATCAATTTCGGGTAAGCTTACCTTCATAAATTAATTTTTAATTGATATGCACCAGAAAAAAATCAACACGCTAACGCACTGTCAAGCTTGTGCCTACCGGCCAGGCAGGCGTGTCGAAGCCGATTTGGAAAGTCCACGCTAAGAAAACATGACGAGGTTTTTAGAACTAACCATTAGTGATTGCTATTTAAATATTGAATTGAGTTCATCCTTGAGTAGTGGCTTATGAAGAATTCTAAATGTGGATGATGAAGTCTTCGGAACTTCTAATGCACTAATCAGAATCAGTTGCGTGAGTGGATAATTCATCAAAATAAAATCTGCTTTACTCCAGCCCAATCCATCCGGCAGGTTATTATCCAGCAGCAGGTAGTCGGGCTTCTCCTGTTGCAAAAGGCGTAGTCCTGTTGTAATTGAAGTGGCCACAAATACATTGCAGCCCTTCTTGGAGAAAAACGCCTTCATTAAAAGCCCAAAATCTACTTCATCATCAATAATCAATACTTTCTTATCTCTCATCGCTGGCCCGTTGCATTGCACCCACCTAAAAACCTTACCAACAAAAATTGTTGCACAGGAGTATTCAAGGCAAACGTTAAAAAAATGTTTGGGGAATTATAAAAAATAGAGTGTGGATTAACTTCCTCAAATAGGTTAGTGAGTTTTCCTTTTTTAATACAGGGAGAAATCCTCCTTGTGAAGAAAAAATTAGTCAATAATTAGTTAGAAACTGATGTTACGCAAAACTAATAATCATACGTTTTCGCGAGTACCTGCAGAGGAGGCGGGAGGCACGAAGCGATCCCCAAAATTATGGGATTACTTCGCGCCAGCGCACATCCAGCGTGGGAACTCGCAATTGACGTATAGTTATTATGCGTAGGGCCAGTTAGAAAGATTTCTCGCGATTTCGTGGTCACCTGTTGCAAAGGTCTCACGCTCGAAAGAACCACAGATGGCCAAGGGCTATGGTATACTCAATATGACTAGATTTTTAGAACTATCCTTAGCTAAGACAGCACCTCTTATTGCTTCTCTTCACGATGAGCAGAAAAATCAGATGCCACACCCGTAATGTTAAATTTATCTTCCAGAATTTGATAGGCAGATTTATAATGATACGCATCTTTACCTATAATCATAATGGGAGTATTAAGTAGTAGAAGGTTTTTGCTAATCAATGTTAGCATATCGTTCTCACTCATAGATTCTTCTCCTTCTTTTGTTAACCCTTTTAGGGTATCCATGTATAGTTCATCAATAAGGTCTTTCACCTCAACTTTCATTTTATTAGCAATTTCTGCCAATTGAGTTTGGGTAAGGAATTCCCTTTTTAAATCAAGCGTTTTGGTTTTGAATGTTGAAATGGTTTCAACAAACGCTCTCATTTTTTTGTCTTTATCTTTATCTGAGTGAAAGATTAGTGTTATTTCATTTGGCTGGTTTTCAATCATAAAATTTTTGTTTTGTTAACTAACTACTCTTGATAATCTGGTAAAAAAATAACTAGATAGGGTGAGGTCAAAAGCGATTGAATTCAAAATAATAAAACATGCCAAAGCAGGGCCAACTCTTCTCTATCTATCTATTCTAAATTTTTTGTGACTCATTTTTTAAGTGTTTGTTTTTTGTAGACCCTCATCTGATCGTCACCAAGAATAGTGGGCTATTTTCATGCCTTGAACCACACCCATAGAATGGTCGCACAGGGATTCAGGCAAGCAATGAAAAAATTGTTTGGGGAATTATCTCGATGCTAGTGTGGAATAACTTCCACACATAGCTACATATCGGTAATCAATTGGTACATTGAACAATTAACCACTATCAATTTGGGTTGAGTGTTTTGGCACTCTTTTAGTTATTACCCGAATTAACTCGAAATGTTAACTAATTAGCTCCAAAAGGACTTAACCCTAACTCAGTTTCATGATGCCGACCCGAGAAACTACCACTGTGTACCTTGCCGATGACGATGATGACGATTGCCTTCTTTTTGGAGAGGCCTTAAATGAAATCTCGTTGCCGACACAACTGACAACCGTGCATAATGGTGAGCAACTTTTACAATTGCTGGAATCTGAAAACAGTGAACTTCCCCACGTACTATTTCTCGACCTCAATATGCCCCGTAAAAACGGGCAACAATGCCTGGAAGAAATAAAGCAAAGCGAGAAGTTAAAAAAACTGAAGGTGGTCATCTTCTCTACCTCCTTCCAACAAGAGGTGGCCGACAGGCTATATAAAAACGGTGCGCTTCATTATATTCGAAAGCCCACTGATTTTGCCCAGCTTAAGAATGTGATTCATCAGGTACTGACTATTGTTCAAGAGGATCCGGTTACGTTACGCAGCCCAAATTATACTCAGCCTGTAAAGGCCAGCTATATACTTGCTTATTAATTATTCTACGTGAAAAAGACGTCAAAAAAAGAAAAAGTACTTTCCTCCAATTTATTTCCGGTGGTGGGCATAGGAGCCTCGGCAGGAGGGCTTGATGCCTTTAAAAAATTATTGAAGGCCATACCAGAAGATTCCGGAATGGCCTATGTGCTGGTTCAACATCTGGATCCTAAACACGAAAGTTTATTGGCCGACTTACTGCAAAAAGTCACCAACATTCCTGTGTTGGAAATAGCAGATGATATGCGGGTGGAGCCCAATCATATCTATGTTATCCCCAGTAACAAAATGATGGTGGCCAATGATGGTGTTCTACAACTCACCGCCCGCCCCATAAAAATCAAGAACGAACGCAACCTGCCCATCGACTTGTTTTTTACCTCGCTGGCAGAAGTGCATCAAAGCCATGCCATAGGTGTAGTGCTATCGGGCACGGCTACCGATGGTACTTTCGGATTGAAGGCCATTAAAGATCATGGAGGGATTACGTTTGCTCAAGATGAAGAATCGGCAGCCTATGATGGTATGCCGAATAGCGCTGTTCACGCTGGCGTGGTGGATTTTATTCTCTCTCCTGAAAAAATTCCACAAAAGATAATTGAGCTTAACCAACATATAAACGGTAACGGTCATGAAGCCCTGACTTCTGTTGATCCCAACGAAGATTTCTATCGGCAAATTATCTCACTCTTGCGAATACGGAAGGGAACAGATTTCACCTATTACAAGAAGAATACAGTTCGCAGAAGGATACTTCGAAGGATGGCACTGAGCAAAACTCCGGATACCACAGGCTATCTAAAGTACTTACGGGAAAATAAATCGGAACAAGATGTATTATATCAAGACCTGTTAATTCCTGTAACCTCTTTCTTTCGCGATCAGACAAGTTTTGATAATCTCACCAAAATAGCATTTCCAGCTATTGCAAAGTATAAAGAACCAGGTGAGCCGATACGGGTATGGGTAGCGGGCTGCAGCACAGGCGAAGAAGCCTATTCGATGGCCATTTGCCTGGAAGAATATTTTGCGGGTAGAAATCAATCGGTGCAAATTTTTGCTACTGATATCAACGAACAGTGCATTGCAAAAGCACGCACGGGAATTTATACTAAAAAAGAAGTTGAGAAATTATCAGCTCAGCAGCTCAGGGAATTTTTCACGAAAACAAACGGAAGTTTTCAGATCAATAAGTCGATCCGGGACACCTTTGTTTTTGCTGTCCATAATTTTCTAAAAGATCCGCCTTTTGGAAAAATGGATCTGATAAGTTGTCGCAACGTATTTATCTATATGGAGCCTTACTTACAAAAAAAGGCACTTACCACTTTCCACTACGCACTCAACCCAAAAGGATTTTTGCTCCTTGGAAAATCTGAGACTGTAAGCAGTGTGACAGACCTTTTTTCATCTTCCAGTAAGACCGACAAATTATTTAACCGTAAAGATATACCCGGCAAATCTATACCTACGGCCAGCAGACGCACCGAAAAAGACTTCACTGATCTAAATACCAACCTTAAAAGTGATACACCACGTACTGATTTTCAAAAAACAGCCGATGATATTATCCTCACTAAGTACACACCGGTAGGCGTGGTGGTGAATGAGGCAATGGATATCGTTCATTTTCGTGGAAGCACGGGAAACTATTTGGAGCTGGCACCTGGAAAACCCAGCTATCAGGTATTGAAAATGGCCAAACAGGGATTGGCTTTTGAACTGCGTAACCTGTTGCATAAAGCCAGGAAAGAAAACAAACCAATCAGTAAGGATAACATACCCTTTAAGATCAGTGGACAGGCAAGCGCTATTTCTATAGAAGTTATTCCGCTGCCCAATATTGTAGAGCCTCATTACCTCATACTCTTTCATGACTCATCGCTGACACCCGCGAGTAAATCTAAATCTCATGTTAAATCTTCCAAAGGAAAGCGTGACGAAAAAGACATCCGCATTGAGCAGCTGGGTCAGGAACTTGCTCAAACGCATGAAGACATGCGGAGCATCACCGAAGATCAGGAAGCGGCCAACGAAGAGCTGCAGAGTGCCAATGAAGAATTGCTGAGCAGCAGTGAGGAATCGCAGAGTCTTAACGAAGAGCTAGAAACCAGCAAAGAGGAGCTGCAAAGTACCAACGAAGAACTGATTGTTGTGAATCAAGAGTTACTTAATTTAAACGAACACGTTACAGAAGCCAGGAATTATTCGGAAGCCATCATTGCCACGATCCGCGAGCCACTACTGGTATTAGATAAAAATCTACGTGTAAAAACAGCAAACCAATCCTACTATACATCATTCCGTGTACAAGAATCAGAAGTGGAGGGCAAATTGATTTACGAACTGGACAACAAGCGATGGGATATTCCCGCCTTGCGAAAACTATTGGAAACAATACTTCCTCAAAAATCAGTGTTCAATGATTTTAAGATAACGCAAACTTTTTCCGCCATCGGTGAGCGCTTCATGTTGCTCAATGGGCGCGAGTTAACAAAATCAAATAGTTCTGAAAAACTAATCCTGCTCGCTATTAATGATATTACAGAGATTGTGATCGCCCGCAATAAGAGTATGGCCGATCAGCTTGCGCGTGAAAAGGAGCTGGAAGAAAAAGTGAAAACGCGTACGGCTGAATTACGAGAAGCCAACGAACAGCTCCTACTTCAGAATGCACAAAAAGAAAAACGTGCAGATGAGTTGGTGGTTGCTAATAATGAACTGGCTTTTCAAAACGAAGAGAAGGCCAAACGAGCTGCAGAGTTACTGACTGCCAACGCAGAACTGGCTTTTCAGAATGCACAAAAAGAAAAAAGAGAATCTGAATTAATTGTTGCTAACCAGGAGCTTGAATCGTTTACCTATGTAGCCAGCCATGATTTGCAGGAGCCCCTGCGCAAAATACAGGCCTTCTCTAAAATGATAAGGGAGAAGGAAGCCAACAGCCTTAGTGAAATCGGCAAAGACTATTTTGAGCGAATGGGAAAGGCCGCCAGGCGGATGCAAATACTCATCGATGATTTGCTCGCTTACTCTCAAGCCAATACGAAAGCACAAAAATTTGAACCTACCGACCTTACTAAACTAACGGAAGACGTAATGCACGATTTCAAAGAAACGATCGAAGAAAAAAAGGTCACGATTGAAATCAATCAACTCGGTGCTGCCAACATTATACCCTTCCAGTTTCGGCAACTTCTGCAAAACCTGATTGGCAATGCGCTCAAGTTTGCCAGTGCCACCCGGCCGCTACAGATAAGGATACAAAGTAACATAGCGACAGGTAGCATGCTCTCTCAGGAAAATCCTGGACTGCCCGCAGGGAAATTGCTTGCTGAAAAAATGTATCATCACGTTGCTATTGCTGATAACGGTATCGGCTTTGAGCCAAAATTCAAGGATAAAATCTTTGACTTATTTCAACGGCTTCACGGAAAAGACAATTATAGTGGCACCGGTATCGGGCTTGCCATTGTCAAGAAGATTGTTGAAAATCACAATGGTATTATCACAGCCACCGGTGAAACTGACAAAGGGGCAACCTTCGATATCTATTTTCCACAGCTGGTGACAGACCCCGGCAGTAGTTAGTTTGAATTTGTTGCTACTGAAATTGAAAATTCTGCCGGAGCTACTCTAACTATGGCCAAACAAAAAAAACCAAATAAGGCAATTGTCCCTAAAAAGAAACTGACCTATCAACGCAAGGATAGCGGTAAACGAAGAACCGCATCACCCACGCAAGAATCTCAATATACCCGCAGTTTGATTGAGGCCAGTTTAGATCCCCTTGTTACGATAAGTGTAGGTGGAAAAATATTGGATGTAAATGAGGCCTCGATAAAGGTTACCGGCATTCCCCGGCAAAAACTGATCGGGACCAACTTCTCAAATTACTTCACCGAGCCAGATAAGGCACAGAAAGGATATCTGCGTGCGTTCAGAAATGGTTTCGTAGCCGACTATGCACTCACCATAAAACATAAAAATGGAAATCTGACAGATGTTTTATACAATGCCTCTGTTTATAAAGATGATAAAGGAAACGTACTGGGGGTGTTTGCGGCAGCGCGAGATGTGACAGAGCAAAAATGGGCCAAAGATTTACGAATCGCCAATATAGAACTTGCTTTCCAAAACAATGAAAAGGAAAAGCGGGCTGCTGAATTAATTGTCGCCAACAAAGAACTTTCTTTTCAAAACGAAGAGAAGGAGAAGCGAGCAGCAGAACTCAGTGTGGCCAATAAAGAATTAGCGTTCCAAAATGAAGAAAAAGAAAAACGTGCTGCCGAGTTAAGTATTGCCAACAAGGAACTTCACTTTCAAAATAATGAAAAAGAAAATAGGGCAGCTGAATTAATTATCGCCAATAAAGAACTTTCCTTTCAAAATAATGAAAAAGAAAAACGCGCTGCAGAATTGGGTATTGCTAATACCGAACTGGCTTTTCAAAATCAAGAAAAGGAAAATCGCGCTGCCGAGTTAGGCATTGCAAACAAGGAACTTGCCTTCCAAAGTGAAGAAAAAGAAAAACGAGCCATTGAACTGATTGCTGCCAATAAGGAACTTCAATCTTTTGCCTACGTATCAAGTCACGATTTGCAAGAGCCCTTGCGGAAAATACAAACTTTCACCAACCGCATTATCGATAAAGAAAGTGCTACGCTTAGTGAAACCGGAAGAGATTACTTTCAGCGTATTCAAGGTGCGGCCAAGCGAATGCAAACCCTAATTGAAGACCTGCTGGCTTTTTCACGGGTGAATGCAGGTGTCCAGAATTTTGAAAATACCAGCCTTACAACGTTGCTCGATGAGCTGATCAACGATTTTAAGGAAACCATTGACGAAAAGGGGGCATCGATCGAAATCGGTGATCTTGGCACTGCATATATTATTCCCTTTCAGTTTCGCCAACTGATGCAGAATTTGATTGGTAACGCACTCAAATTTTCTAAGTCCAACACACCAGCCTTTATTAAAATAAGCAGCAAAATTTCTAAAGGAAATAGACTTACGAAGGAAAACGTAAGGCTATTGCCAGGCAAACTATCTCCAGAAAAAAACTATAACCATATTAAAATCGCTGATAATGGTATTGGTTTTGAGCCCAGATTTCAAGAACAGGTCTTTGAGGTTTTTCAACGGCTCCATGGAAAAGAAGAGTATGCCGGCACAGGCATTGGTCTGGCTATCGTAAAGAAGATTGTTGAAAACCACAATGGTGTAATTACCGCTACCAGTGAACTTGGCCAGGGCGCCACGTTCGATATTTATATTCCGGAGCAAGGTAATTAGAGATCACATCAGCTTTGCAGGTGAGAATTTAAATTAAAGGGCACCTCTAAAAACCTTGTCAGGTTGAGCCTGTCGAAACCAACTTGTGGGTTTCTGTGTTCCAAAAACGACTTCGACCCGATAGCTATCGGGTTCAGTCTGACAAACGATTTAGGTCTTTAGAGATGCCATAAAAAAAAGCGCGAGTCCACCTCGCGCCTTATAGAAGAAGGTGCCCTAAAACCTTAATCCATTTGAAATGTAATAGGTATGCTATAATTAACATCAACGGCCTTTCCATGCTGACGACCCGCTACCCAGGTTGGCATACTTGTCACCACGCGAATGGCTTCCATGCGCAGACTAGCGTCCACATCTTCTCCGGGCGTATTCATCACCAGGGCTTCACGCACTTGTCCATTTTTAGTGACAACAAAATCAACAAATACAGTCCCCTCTGCTCCGGCATCTTCTGCTTCTTTGGGGTACTTGAGGTTATCTTTTAAATATTGTACCATGGCCTTATCACCGCCCGTAAAAGAAGGATCTACCTCAGCTTTATTGTAAACAACATTTCCGTCAGCATCGGTGTAGGTAGGAGTCGTTTTTCCACGTTCATCATACTGTACTCTCCATCGCTCCATTCGTTCCATTCTGTCCTTTTCAATTTTAGCATGTCTTTCGGCTGTAGTGAGTGGTGCAATAACCGGGGTTTCAGTTGGAGTTTCGGTTGCATACTCTTCACTACTTTTTTCTGCCTTAGAACCACAGGCCTGCACAGCAAGGAGTATAACCCCTGCCATAAAAATGTTTACTACTTTTTTCATAGATATTGTTGTTTAGTGTTAGTTTTTTAGCTGTAAATAATGTGCCAATTACGTAAAGTATGAAAATCAAGAGCAATCCATCATATGCCCGCTGATGAGGTGCTGAACTGTGTAACTATTTCCCCATATGGAATTTATTTTCACCATGTTTCAGTGATTAAGGGCTCTGTAAAAAACCCAAGAATCATTCTGAACTACTAATCTCCCTCAGAATGACGATCACTCTGCAGAGTAATTCAAAGGCATAATAAAGGAGAAATTGACAATCCTCTTAATTTTCAATGTTGTCCAATTAAAGCTTCGAGAGTGTAGTGTCTTACCTGTTATGGCTATTACTACGTGATGGCCAGGCTCATCTTATTTTCTATTTCATTCTGTGGAATCTTATCAGACAAAGACTTCTTTCTTGTGGTTTCCAAAATAGAAGCCAGTATCAAACCAAACAAAACGTAGCAAATGAATAACAGAAATCCGGGCTGAAGCGTGGTTTCGTTGGTGGAGATACTTGCCAGTGAATTGGTTTTAAAATTTAACTGGTTGAGTTGATTGTCCAAAATTCCTTTAAACCCGATATACGCCATAAATACGGCTACGACATAAACATCTGCCATAGACCATTTGCCGGATTTCAATGCAAAAAACCGGATCACCTTATTACTTCTCAAGCTGGGACGGTCGAGCATGTACAATTTGGAGCTGAGCAGCTTCGCTACCGGAAATAAAATACTAAACACCAAAATCAGGACCCCGACCATCATGGAATCCCATTTTCCTGTATCGATCAGCACGTGCACTACATCTACAATGCTTTTACTTTGGAAGAAAATGACCTGATCGTGAAATGAAATGTGTTCCCCCATTAATAAAAAACTCATGTCCTTGATGCGTGCATCAATTTCAATCATCGGTGCCGTGAGACCTGCTATTAAAACAGTCAACGCCAGTACCACTGAGGCTGTGAATAATTGATTATGTAGAAAATGTTGCTTTCGATACATCCACCACGCCAGTAGGAAGAGAATGATAATAGCTACCTCCACTGCGGTGAACACATACATCCGTTGACTCAGTTTTTGCAATTCCTTTTCACACGCTGCATTGAATGAAACAATATCTTCGACCTCGTACTTTTTGAGGATGATCTTCATCCGCGCCACATCATTGACACTATCATAGGTAATCGCTCCGTATTGCTGGATTTTCTCCAGCACCAGGCTTTTAAGTTTTGCGCGATTCTCTTCCTTTTTTATTTCATTTAGTATCGTTTGGGAAAAGAGCGGGACTTGTTCGTGAATTTTCTTTTCATTGACAAGTGTGTTGACGATCAGTTTTTTCAGTTTGTTTTTGAAGGTTTTTTGCTTTTGGTGAATCAGCGTGTCTGCTTTATTGATCACCGCATGAAGAACCTGTTCAAGCTGGTATTTAATTAATTTTTCCTGTTGTGGTGTAAATGAAAAATCATCAATGCGGTGCGCAACAATATTTAACAAGTGATTTTTCCAGGCATCCACCGAAAGCAATCCGTAACTGATATTGTTTACAGCACTGTAATCAGTTTTAATGGAAGCCCTTGTTTTGGAAAGACTGTAAATTTCAAAACTACAAAAGCCTGCTACTAAGAGCAGGGGAATCGTGAGGAGGGCAATCCCCGTATGATGTAAAGTTCTGTTCATTCACCTGCTTTTATCGAAGACCTGTTGTGATCCAAATTGGTCAAACCATATAGGCCTCACCCCAGCTGAAGGCATAGTGTAGCTTGTTTCCCTTAGCCTGCACAAGTTTGATGGGGTGAGGCAATTTGTCCTAGTATTCCAAACCTGTATTACTACCCATAAACCCACCCCAGTAACTATTGTATTTCGCCATGGTATGCGAATTGGTTTCCGGCCAATGATCTTTATCAAAGCCCGGTGCACTTTCAAGAACTTCCTTTTTCTGATTAAAAATAAAAGCATGACGGCTCGTGTCCAGTTTCAATACTTTAAAAGGAATAGCAAAATATTTCTCTCCAATACCTAAAAACCCTCCGAACTGGATAACAACATATTCAATCTTCCCATCGTGAAGGTTGAGCATGATGTCTTTTATCTCACCCAATTTATCGTCCTCTGAATTATATACCACGTCTCCGATGATAGAAGAGGCCGTCAGGTAGTTGACAGGAGTGTTAGCTTTGGAGCCGGTATCATTGGTGCCGGTAAGGTTATCGTTTTCCATGGTTTCCATAAATTTTATTTAGTTATGAAAGGTGAATCCAAAAATATGCCGTAGTAGGACGTAGCCTGTTTTACCTATCGCTTTACACTTTTAAGAATTAAGTGTATAGTAAATTCCCCAATGCTGTATGAATAGGTATTTTAATTCCACACTGTTGATAATTACTCAACTCTATCAAACAGGGCGGCAAGCAAAGTTTGAAAGTTTGTAAAGCATATGTCAGTGTATTAACATCATTTTAAAATCTGGTATAATTCTGGAAATGAAATAGTTCCAAGATAGTTTAAGGAAAATATACCCTCATGCAAACAAGTACCACACGAGTTGAAACCTTCAGCGATGGGGTGATCGCCATCATGATCACAATTATGGTGCTGGGGTTTAAACTTCCTGAGTTTGGCAATCATCCTACGACAGAAGATATAAAAAATCACCTGCTGAATATAATTCCTCACGTTGTGGCGTACCTGTTCAGTTTTGTCATGATTGGTATTCTGTGGACCAGCCATCACCACTTATTTCACCTCTTAAAAAAAACAGATAACCAACTGCTCCGGCAAAATCTTTTCTTTTTATTTTGGATAAGCCTTATCCCCTTGGTAACAGGTGTCATGGGAGCTAGTCCATTTTTGGCAATCTCCACCGCTTTGTATGGATGCATTATGCTCATGACTACGTTAACACTTTCCTACATGCGTGCCTACACGTTAAGAAAAGAGCTGGTACATACCGATGCAAAGAAGGAGCTGAATATGAAAATCTATCGTGTATCGCTGATGGGGAAAAGAAGAAGCTACATTAGTTGTGCAGCTTATTTT
>JANMYO010000061.1:0-76250 GCA_031382175.1 Bacteroidia bacterium
TTGCTACTAAAGAAGCCCTTGTCATAGAGCGTCTTAGCCTGATTCGCGAAGCAGAAGTTGTGTTTCAGGAAGTGAACGGAAGATACACTGCCAATTGGGATTCTCTGGCAAACTTTATCGAAAACGGTCAAGTGCCAATTCTGGAGCGCAGAGAGGAAATTAAACAAAAAGCGTATGGAGGTGAAGAAGTCATCCTGCACATCGACACGTTAGGTTTTGTCCCTGCCAAAGAAAGGATTTTCAAGAAAAGCTATAACCTGAATGCCGCAGATAATGGTGTGTTCATGGGATTCAAATTCAAAGTAGGTGATCGGATTATTAAAAACCAGAAGGCCTATGCCTTAAAAGTTGGAGAAAAAGTAAATGAGCCTCCTTTTCAGGATCAGGGAACAATTACATCCGTTGCAAATATCAGCGTGGGTGATGTATTGAAAAAAGGACAAGTGCTTGCTAGCTTTTGGGAATACATGTTTAAACCAAACGTAGATATTAAGAAGATCGGCATTAAACCCACACTTGATGGAACTGGTGATAAACCTTTCCTCATTAAGGTAAATAAAGTAGACAAGTCTGGCATCATGGTTCAGGTAATCGAAGTTATCGATCCAACGCCTGATAATCCGGCCAGAAAAGAATCTAACGATGCAAGACCTCGTAAGCCACTACGGTTTGGTTCTTTAAATGACGTGTCTACCGCGGGTAACTGGGAATAAACTAAAACTTTGCAAGCTGCTACTGTCAGTTATAAACTGATCAAGAAGATCAAGGACGACAAGTTTGATGAGGAAAAACTTCATCATTACAAACTTCTGGTTCAACTGGGAGTGCGTGATCTTCAGGTAGCCGTTATTGATACCGCTAACGACCGTCTTCTCTTCTTCGAAGATTATGTGCTGGGAGATTTAAGCTCTCATGACGAACTAATCGAAGTCTTAAGGAGCCTCTTTGAGTCTCATCAGGTATTGATGGCCGGATTCTGGAAAGATGTTATTTTTTGTATAAAGAATAACAAAATGATCCAGGTTCCGGCTTCTCTTTTTGTGGAAGAAGCCGCCCCGGAATACCTTGCCTTCAATGCCTCCTTTGATACCGAAAAGGAAGATGTTCTCTTCTGCCAGAACAAACTCTCTGATGCGATTACCGTATTTGCCTTTCAGAAGGAATTAAATCAATGGATTAAGAGCATCTATGCTAATACCTCTGTTTCCATAGTTCATCAGTCCACTGCCTTAATTGAAGGCGTTCTTGATTTTTCAAAATCCGTCAGCGGCACCCCACTTTATATCTATGTAGACCGGTTCAAACTTCATATCCTTTCAGCGCAGGCAGGAAAATTGATTTACTACAATCAGTTTCCCATCAAACAGTTTACCGACTATGTCAAATACATCATGTTGGTCATAAAGGGATTAAACCTTGATCAGAATACGAGTCAGGTAGTCCTGTGGGGATACATTGGCAAAAACTCACCTCACTACCAGGAATTTTACAAGTACATAAGAAACGTAGTTTTCGGTGGAAGGCCCGCCCACATCAAGTTTGGTTATATGTTTGATGAGGTTCAGGAGCACCATTTCTTTGATTTGTTTTCACTGAATCTGCTTAGCAAGTAACGCCATGAAACGCATCGCGCTTTTTCCAGGCTCGTTTGATCCCTTTACCAAAGGTCACGAAGACATTGTGCTGAGAGGATTGAATCTTTTTGATGAAATCATCATTGCCATTGGCTACAATAGCGGAAAGAGCCAGCGCTATTTTAAGATAGAATTTATGGTGGAGCGGATAAAAGAAACCTTCGAAGCCTATCCCAATATTCGTGTCCAGACATTTTCAGAATTAACAGCCGACTACGCCAAACGACATCAGTCTAAATTTCTGTTGCGCGGCTTACGAAATACAACAGACTTTGAATACGAAAACAGTATCGCTCAAGTCAATCGCTATCTCAACGATGAACTGGAATCTGTCTTTCTTATTACCTCCCCACAATTTGCTTCGATCAGCTCTTCTATTATCAGGGAGGTACACCGTTACGGAGGTAACGTCAGTGGCCTAATTCCTTACAAACTTTAGTCCTCAGGGAATCATTTTTTCAAACTTGCCATTTCGGCTTTGCGGTAATATTCCTCAAAAACGAATCGAATGGATTTATAAGAATTCTCCAACGCGTGATAAACTTCCTTCTCGGTCATCCATCTTAGCTCTTCAATGTCTTCTTCCAAGCTAGGTTTAATCTTAGAATCGTCAATGATGTCCATTGCATACCAGCGTGTTTTTTTCAACATGCTGTTTTTATTCATCGTATAGGTATGCCAGGTGGTGCAAATCTTTTCCCCAAGCTTCACATCAACATGACACTCCTCCTCTACCTCCCGTTCTGCCGTTTGCCGATAGTTTTCGCCACTTTCTTTCTTCCCTTTGGGCAGGTCCCATTTCTTCATGCGGTAGATCATCAGAAACTTATCCTTTTTCCGGATCAGGCCACCGGCCGCTTTTATCACCTTAAACTTCGCCTTCAAATATTGCTTAACGGCTTCATAATCATCAACTGAAATGGCCAAGGAGAGTAGATTAGTGGGAACCTTAGAGTTGATGAGATCCAGTATCACATCAAGGTCGGGCAGTGCTACTCGCTTAACCCAAATGTGATTAATAAGCTTTGCTTTAGTAATTGGTTCGTTTTTGGCATCAATGGAGTTATTAACACTTCCAGATTCAGGCTTTTCTCCTGATTTTAATATGCGCACCGGAATATCGTTGATAAAAAGATTCATGATGCGTCCTACTCCTTTGCCATTCCTGCAAAAACATAAATTATTTGCAAGGAGGCAAATCTGGTAGAGATTTTTATAGCTATTTTAAATTTCCGGGTGAGTTTTAGCAGATTTTAGGGATTTATTGAAGTGGGACATATAAATTGCTACCATGAGCACAACCACCATTCAGAAAAACATTGCTGCTGCAGTAGCGACAAAATTATTGGAAATTGAAGCCATTAAACTTAATTACAAAAATCCATTTACCTGGAGTTCGGGTTGGAAGTCGCCCATCTATTGTGACAACCGAATAGCGCTTTCCTATCCTGCTATCCGCACGTTTATAAAAGAAGGTCTTGTAACTGCTATACGAGACACTTATAAAGATGCAGAATGTATTGCAGGCGTAGCCACAGCCGGCATTCCGCAAGGGGCATTGGTAGCAGATGCCATGAGCTTACCGTATATCTATGTCAGGCCCAAGCCAAAAGAGCATGGAATGGGCAATTTGATTGAGGGAAAAATAGAGAAAGGTCAAAAAGTTGTATTGATTGAAGATTTGATTTCCACAGGAGGAAGTTCTTTAAAGGCTGCTCAGGCATTGAAAGAAGCAGGGTTTAAGGTACTGGGAATGGTTGCTATCTTTACCTACGGTTTTGATGTAGCCGAAAAGAATTTCGAAGAAGCCGGTATCCGTCTTGTCTGTCTCAGTGATTTTAATCATCTGTTGAAAGAGGCAGTACGCAAAAAATACCTGGACGAAAATCAGTTGGTCTATGTCAAGTCATGGCGTGTTGATCCTGCCAATTGGAAGTAACTCAACTCTTTATTCAGAGCATTTTACCATCAACATTAAATCCGGATTAAAAGGGATTTTCCCTAAATTTGCCCGCCAAGATTTTGGTCTCATAGTTCAACGGATAGAATAGAAGTTTCCTAAACTTTTGATCCCAGTTCGATTCTGGGTGAGACTACAAATCATGGCTAAAAACTACCTCAAATTTATCGAACCCCTCAAATCCCTGAATTTGATCAAGTCTTTAACAAAAAAGTTCGATATTAGTCACCTAAGAAGATCTCACAAAATAACTTGCCCTAGGATAGTTGTTTCCAAACCAGAGGTTGCCTTTCGTCTTGACCGTTAAAAAACCTATGCATAACGAAAAAAACCTGATCTTGCGAATTACGGAGTTTGCGGTCAATAATAGCCCTTTCATTTACAATGAAATGGCAGAGTCTCTTAAGATCAATGAATACGAAGAGGGGTTTATTTATCGCAACATTCTGAAAGGCGAGTATGGTAGCAACGACAATCCACACCATATACTTGCTGTCACAGGTAGATCAGAGCCCGAGAACCATGATTGGCGTACTCACGTCTATGAATTATTACCCGCAGCCTTTTACAACTACGTTGACTACTTAGAAATAGTCGAGGCAAGAAAATCTGCGCAAACAGCTAAGACCCTTTCATGGATAGCGATTTGGATAACTATCTGTCTCGGAATTATTCAAATATTTATTGCCTACCTGCAATTAGGGCGAACCTAGGAAACTACCTCAAATTTATCGAACCCTCAAATTCTTTAAAAAGTTTTGGGGTGCCATGGTTATTTCCATTGTTTGAAATTCGTAACTATTGCTTTGAAATTCGTTCGAAAAGCTTAAGGCAAACCCTATTCCTTTGTATTGGAAATAATTACAAACCGTCATGCAAAAGGATACTATTTGTCTTACCATAAGGGATTGCGGACTACTCGTCTTCGCGCTCACCATTCTTTCCCCTCTGGCTTTTTCACAAAACATCGACAGTACGAAATCAGTCCGGTATTTTGGTGGCGCAGCCACAGTTACGAATAATGGAATTTCATTACTGCCAACTTTTTCACTGGGCAAACCAGCGGCTATTTTTGACATGACGGTGGGTAATAAAAAACTCAGCTTTGAACCCCAATTCCGGTTTGCTCTGGAAGGCAAACCCTGGTCTTTCATTTTTTGGTGGCGGTATAAAGTATTAAAGACCGATAAGCTTCTGATTACTATCGGTGCGCACCCTTCGGTTGTATTCCGAACAATACCCGTTACTATAAATGGAGTTACCTATGAAACCCTTGAAGCGCACCGTTATTTGGCGGCAGAGTTTTCTCCCAATTATTTTATTACAAAAAATATTAGCGTTGGCATTTATTATCTGCATTCCCGTGGCTTCGCAGAAAGTGCAACCCAAAGTACTCACTTTGTTACGATCAACAGTAACTTTTCCAACATCAAACTTTCAGAGCAGTTCTATATGAAGTTTAATCCTCAGGTTTTTTATTTAAAAATGGATCAAAGAGATGGCTATTATGTAACCGCAACAGTGACATTGGCGAAGAGAAACTTCCCTCTCTCGCTTCAGTCTATTATGAACCAGGCTATCCAAACCAATATTCCGACCAAGAGTGATTTTGTGTGGAATGTGAGTTTGATTTACTCTTTTAGAAATGAATTTGTTAAGAAGTAACAACCATTTATACGAACTGCAAAAGGGATTCGGTTTGATTTTTGTAACTTTAATTGATGGATACAGTGGAGACGTTATTGGAGTTCTATAAACGAAAATTCGATTGGCTGCCTGAGAACATCATGAATGAAGTCGGGCACTTCAATCTTTTCCGACACAAACCTTATACAGAAGTAAGTCCCACCAGTATTCCCTATCGAAGAAGAGACTTTTACAAAATCAATCTGGTAAAAGGCAACAGCCAGGTCTACTTTGCGGATCAGGTAGTGGAGATTAAAAAGCAGGCACTCGCATTTTCGAATCCCCTTATTCCATACAAATGGGAACACCTCGATAAAATCTCTGAAGGCGTTTACTGCATTTTCAACCAGCAGTTCTTTCATCAGTTTGGACAGTTGAATCAATATGAAGTCTTCCAACCAAACGGGACTCATATTTTTGAACTGAGCGATGAGGACGCAGATCATGTCTGCTCAATCTTTGACCGGATCGATAAAGAATTTAAGACCGAATACAAGTATAAATATGATGTGATCCGAAATCTGGTTTTTGAGATCATTCACTTCGGACTGAAAATGAATCCCTCAAACGGGGCAGTTAAGCAACCACAAAATGCCGCCCAACGCATTACTTTTTTATTTCTGGAGTTGCTGGAGCGTCAGTTTCCGATTGATGATTCACATCCAGCTATTCAGTTGCGCACCGCTTCTGATTTTGCTAATCAGCTGAATGTACATATCAATCATTTAAATCGATCGGTGAAAGAGTCCACACAAAAGACCACCACACAAATCATCTCTGAACGACTCCTGCAAGAAGCCAAAATTCTGTTGAAGCACAGTGCGTGGACTGTTTCGGAAATAGCCTACTCATTAGGCTTTGGGGAAGCAACGCACTTCAATAACTTCTTTAAAAAGAACCTGCAAACCAGCCCTTTAAAATTCAGGAATGGTTTATGATTTGGGATCAAAATGGTCGGACTACTGGGATTGCTGGCCGTCAAGGCCACTCAAATGGTCAGACGACCCTCACTTGTTTGAATTTCGTAAGTCGCTATTTGCTTAAGTTGTCTTTATATCTCATTGCTGGCTGGTTCCAAATAAATTTATTTGAGTTTATGCATATTTATTGATTATCAATAAAACATTATTGATATTTGATCGTTAATTACCAAAAATCAATAAATACAATGTCAATGAAAACCTTACCAAAAACTAGAACAGAGCAGATTCTCGCAGTTATGCCGATTCTCGCCTGGGTTGCTTCCATCGGCTTTATAATAGAAGGGGGCGCCATCCTGATTTCATATGGAATAAGCTGGCTAGATCCTGAAGCGGCAAAAAACCTGTATCGGGGTCTGAATTTGTTCAACCTCAGGCAGTTTAATTTCTGGCATTATACGATGTCGGTTTCCTTCCTGGTGGCCCTGGCGATGATGAAATCATGGGTCTCTTATTTAGTCATTGGTACCCTATCGGAGTTCAACCTGAAGAATCCATTTACAAGGGATGTAGCAATGAAGCTTGAGAAGATCAGTATCATCGCATTTGGAACCTGGGTAGTTACCATGCTTTACAACGCGCATACAGGATGGCTAATGAAAATAACCGGTGAGCTTCACGGAAATTGGCTCTCCGGAGAATTCATCTTTATGGTCGGAATCGTATTTATTGTGTCACAGGTATTCAAGCGTGGCATTGAAATCCAATCTGAAAACGAACTAACTGTATAAGCCATGCCGATCATTGTAAATCTGGACGTCATGATGGCCAAACGAAAAATTTCGTTGAATGATCTTTCAGCAAAAGTGGATCTGACATTGGCTAACCTGTCAATACTCAAAACCGGAAAGGCAAAAGCCATTCGGTTTAGTACGCTCGAATCCATTTGCAAGGCATTGGATTGTCAGCCAGGAGATTTGTTGGAGTATATTGAAAAATAGATGACCCCGTAAAGACGGAAAGGAGTTAGGAAAATAGCTTGATTAATCCTCGAATCGTTTAGAAAATGAAGGCCGTGAGTAAGTATCGCAATTTCGGTAGGCAGCCGAGCAACTGAATTGGAGTACTCACAGAGCCTGTCGGGCACCGATATGTTTGAATTTTGTAATGAAATACTTGATCTTAGTATTACCTTGAATGAGAATTAACTCAATTGTGAAATAAAAATCTAAATAATCATGGCATCCATCAACCTGAACGTAAACGGAAAAAAGCAGGTCGTTGAAGTTGACCCAAAAACGCCCATGCTTTGGGTGTTGCGCGATCACCTGAACTTGGTCGGAACAAAGTTTGGGTGCGGAATGGCGCAATGCGGAGCCTGCACCATTCTGTTCGAAGGCACAGCGGTGCGCTCGTGTCAATTACCGGTTTCTTCGGCTGAAAACAAGGAAATAACCACCATCGAGGGACTGTCTGAAAACGGAGACCACCCTGTACAAAAAGCCTGGCTGGAAACAGATGTACCGCAGTGCGGTTATTGCCAGGCGGGTCAAATCATGAGTGCAGTTTCATTGCTGAACAGCAACCCCCATCCAACGGATGAAGAAATTGATTCCGCCATGAACGGAAACATTTGCCGGTGCGGCACTTATGTGCGCATTAAGGCAGCCATCAAGACAGCCGCTAATTCGATTCAATAACTTAAAAAGATTGCAATATGACCATCGTAAAAACATCCGTAGGAAGAAGGTCTTTTTTGAAGGCCACTGCATTAGCTGGAGGGGGCTTGATGTTAGGATTTAACAGCCTGATATCCTGTACATCCAAACCAGAAGCAGAAGTTCTGGCTTTGCCGAAGGAGTGGTTTGAAATTAACGGTTATCTGAAGATTGGGGAAAATGGTGTCGTCACTATTATGTCACCCAATCCTGAAATCGGGCAGAATGTAAAAACCTCTATGCCCATGTTGGTGGCGGAGGAATTGGATGTTGACTGGAAGAATGTGATCGTGGAGCAAGCCCCGCTCAACACGACTATTTTTACACGACAATTGGCGGGCGGAAGTCAATCCATCCGGCAGAGTTGGAAGGGAATGAGGACAGCAGGCGCCACAGCACGACAGATGCTTCGGGAAGCTGCTGCCACTACATGGAAAGTGCAGGCAAATGAAATATCAACGGAGTCAGGCACACTCTATCACAAACCCAGTGGCAAATCTGCGAGTTATGGAGAAATGGCTTCTGCTGCTGCCAAAATTCAAGTACCGAAAGAAGTAGAACTAAAGAATGTCAAAGACTTTAAAATCATTGGTACTCCCCGAAAGAATGTAGACGGATTAAAAATTGTTACGGGTAAACCTCTATTCGGCTTGGACTATCGGAAAGAGGGAATGCTGATTGCCATGATCGCAAATCCTCCGGCATTTGGGTTGAAATTAAAGAGTGTTGATGACTCCGAGGCGAGATCAATGCCTGGAATTAAAGACATCTTCACGATCAAAACTTATGAAGACGATTACGCAAGGCAATGGGCTGACGTAAGCGCCTTTAACGATCTTGTTGTGGTTGTGGGTAACACCACCTGGGAAGTGATGTCTGCCCGAAAAGCATTGAAGCTGGAGTGGGAGAACTTTGGTGATTACGATCAAACGTTCTCGACTTTCCAGGGTGGAAGCCTGTCCGTCAAAGTTCCTGGAGGTTTGGAGAACTCGACCAAACATGCTCAACTCATGGCTGAATTTTCGAAAAAAAACGGAAAGGTTGTTCGTAAAGACGGTAACCCTGATGCTGCATTTAAAAAAGCAGCGAAAGTTATTGAACGATCATACTCCGCTCCGTTCCTGGCGCACAATACCATGGAGCCGATGAACTTCTTTGCACATGTTACCAGTGACAAGGCAGAGTTGGTAGGACCCGTTCAAACGCCTGAGTTTATGGAGAAAAGCGTGGCAGCCCGTCTTGGATTACCACTTGAAAAGGTTGACATCAAAATGACGCGCATGGGTGGAGGATTTGGCAGACGATTATATGGACACTTCCTGGTAGAGGCCGCTGTTATTTCACAAAAGATGAAGACCCCTATCAAGTTGATTTATACACGTGAAGATGATATGACAAATGGTGTTTACCGTCCAGCATATCACGCTTTTTATCGTGCAGCGTTGGATGCCAACAACAACCTGATTGCCTTCCATGTACGTGCAGGTGGTATTCCTGAAAGCCCACTTTTTGCCAACCGATTCCCAGCGGGCTCAGTAGATAATTACCTCGCAGAGGAGTGGTCAGTTCCCTCTAACATTAGCATCGGTGCATTCAGGGCGCCACGATCAAACTTTATAGCGGGAGTAGAGCAAGCCTTTCTGGATGAAGTGGCGGAGGCGGCAGGCAAAGATCCGATTGAGTTTCGTCTTGCGCTTTTAGATCGCGCGATGAAAAATCCAGTGGGTGAGAAGAATGATTATGAGGCCGACCGCTATGCTGGAGTGTTGCAATTAGTGAAGACTAAATCAAACTGGGGAGAAGACCAGTCCGGTGTTTATCGTGGCGTGTCCGCTTATTTTTGCCACGACACCTATGTCGCTCATGTGATTGACCTGGCAATGGAAAATGGTAAGCCGAGGGTTCAAAAAGTACACTGTGCCGTTGATTGTGGTATCGTGGTGAACCCACTCGCAGCTACCAATCTTGTCGAGGGCGGAAGTATTGACGGGATTGGCCATGCCATGTATAGTGGCTTAACGTTTACCGAAGGTGCTGCCGATCAGCATAACTTCGACAAATATCGCCTTATACGTCACGGTGAAGCACCGAAAGTCATTGATGTGCATTTTGTACAAAATGAAATTGATCCAACAGGATTGGGTGAGCCGCCATTTCCACCGGTGATGGGAGCTCTTGCCAATGCGTTGTACAAGGCAACCGGAAAGCGATCGTATACGCAACCTTTCATTAAAGACCTGGACACATCTGCCTTGCAAATGTGAGGATAGTAAGGGTATGGTAGAAAAATAGCTGGTGGTTAGAATAGTAATCTGTCCACGCTGTGCATCTTGGTCCACATGCCACAAGACGTGAGCTATAAATAAAAAAATTATTTAATCACTTCACTTTCTAATCATTCTCGCTCCAAATAATCTTGCTACTCTTTTTTCAGGATGGGGCTGAAACTTTACGGTTACTTTCGAATTGCCTTTTACCAACTCCACAGGAATGGGGTACTCCAGATCAAAAAAACGATTGGGCCAGTTCTGATGAATTTCTTGTGTAGCGACCTTCGTTCCGTTGACCAGAATATCAAAATTCAGATTGCCTCCATCACTACCCCAGTAGGTGCAGTATAGAATATTTTCTTTCGTATCATCTACTTTGATCTCAAAAGAAAAGAAACCTCCTTCGCGCGCATCTCTCCAGGTTCTGGCATTTGATTCTCCCGCAAAAGATTTCTCGCTTAGCACATTGTGTTCACGTTCAGCTTGCATTTCTCCAATCCTCATTTGATCCACCGTCTGCTCAGCTATTTTCTTCTGCCTAAGCTTTTCCGCTTCGTATTCTGCCTTCTGTTTTACCCAGCCATCGGGAGTGAAGTAATCCCAATACACATTGTAGCGCTGTTCTGTCATTTCATAAAGCGGAAGAAGGCTGATGTCTTTCGGCTCCCCTACTCCATGTGTTGTAAAATGTAAGGACTTACCTTCAGTAGCTGTCGTCCAGTCACTCACTTTTCGATTATCCGTCAGTAAAACAGGAACGCCATAAATCGGATCAGGTTCCTCCTGTCCCAGTTCACCGGCCAATACCAAAGGGCCATAGAGTAAGGCAATCCGGTTTGCATTATCCGGCATACTTTCTGAATACGTGCTTAGTACAAAAACCGCTTTAATCTGATCACCATTTTTCCAGGTGCGGTCAATTACCCAATAGCCATTGTCTGCTTTCTTTGCTTTAACTTCTTTTCCGTTCAGCTCGAATTTTACCTGATCCTTTGACCACCACGGATTCCGAATTCGCACCGCCATTTTTACAGACTTCTTACTTGCCAGGGTGAGCAATGTTGAATTGCTTTTGGGAAAATCTGTCTCTTGCTTTATCAATACTCCTTTCTCCTTCCAATCTAAATCAGAGGGGATAAAAAGGTTCACATACAAACTGCCATCCGCTCCCTGAAAGTAAATACTTTCTCCATACTTCACATGATTTTCAATGCCCGAGCCCACGCAGCACCAGAAAGAATTAAACTTATCCGAATAGTCTTTCTTTCCACCCCTTCGCAACGGTGTAAAGTAACACATCATACCATCGGCCGGATTTTGTGATCCAAGAATGTGATTGTAAAGGGCCCGCTCATAATAATCGGCATTCGCTCCGCTGGGCAGCCAGCAAAACAAGTGACGGGTAAGCTTAAGCATGTTATACGTGTTGCAAGTTTCTGCCGTATTATCGCTGAGCCGATCGTTAAGTTTGCCGGGCTGGCCCAAGTGTTCAGAGTCACTATTGCCGCCCATGGCATAGGTGTGATTTTTAACCATCGTGTTCCAAAAAAAATCTGCTGTACTCTTATCCGAAGCATTAGCAGTTAACTCATACCGCCTTGCACTTCCGATGATCTTAGGGATTTGGGTATTGGAATGTTTGCCGGGCAAGATATCTTTTCTCCTGGCGAGTGAATCCAGAATAGCCTTGTGATGAAATTTGTAAGAGAGATCGAGGTATTTTTTAGTTGCCGTAATGGCATAGACATTAATCAGCATTTCATTCATGCCCCCATGCTCACAGGCCAACATCAGCTGAATCTTCTCATCATTTAAACCTCGCAATGTCTCTTCCGTCCAATCGCAGAACTTAATAACAACCGACATCGCCTTCGGATTGTCTGCGTAGAGGTAGGCATCAATCAATCCACCCATTACTTTATGCGCAGTATACCAGGGCACCCATCCTCCATTTAAATCAAAGCCGCGCGTTCGAATATCTCCTCGCTTTACCTGGGCGAAAATAGTGTCTTCGTTTGGAATGCCTCCAACATAACCGGTCTTCCGCGAGCGTTGACACAACTCCAGTTCATCCACTATATAATTCACCCTGTCCAAAAAACGCTTATCCCCTGTCGCAGCATACATCATAGCACAGGCGGATAAGTAATGTCCTAAGGTGTGCCCCGAAATGGTTTCCATTTCCCAGCCACCATAGATATCCCCTTTTGGTTTCAGGCCGGCAAATAATCTGAAGCGATGCAACAAACGATCTGGCTCTATTTCCAAAAGATAAAGCGCATTTAAATCCATCGCCTGCTTGAATGGGCCTGCTGTCACTTTAACATCTCTCAGATTAAAGGAATAAGCCTCTAGATTTACCGCGGATTGAACTTTAAATTTTTTATCACCTTTTACAGGTGTGTACGATTGAGCGTTCAGATCAATGCTGAGAATAGTAAAGATGAAGATTGCAATGAGAGTTTGACTAAAAGTTTTCATTGTTATTAATTAAATTAGCTACCCTTATGAAACCCAGGACTGTGCCATATAATTCGGATAGATCATTAAGTGCTTCTTCTTGACCTCTTCATAGAGAAGCTTCTTGAGCTCCACAATGTTTTCTTTGGATTCAGCGGAAATAAAGATAACATGCTCTAATCCCTGTTGCCGGTAATATCCTTTTAGCTCATCCAGATTGCCCTCACTTCGATCCAATAAATCAATTTTATTAAGTACCAGAATGGTGGTGATGTCACCCGCGCCAATATCGGCCAGCGTTTTCTTCACGACTTCTATCTGATTGTCATGAAAAGGATGCGCCACATCTACCACGTGAAGCAATATATCCGCCTCGCGCACTTCATCCAGCGTAGATTTAAATGACTCAATTAAATGGTGCGGCAATTTTCTGATGAACCCAACGGTATCCGAAAGCAGGAAAGGAATATCCCCTATGACGACTTTCCTTACAGTGGCATCTACCGTGGCGAAGAGCTTGTTCTCTGCTTTAACATTCGCTTTGGAAAGCAAGTTCATTAAGGTAGATTTTCCAACATTCGTATAGCCCACCAATGAAACCCTTACCACATTGCTCCTGGATTTTCGCTGAGTTTGTCTTTGCTTATCAATCTTTTCAAGGTCTTCCTTCAAGAGTGTAATCTCTCTCTTAATTACCCTCCTGTCAGTTTCTATTTCCTTTTCCCCGGCACCACCACGTGTTCCGGTGCCACCCCGTTGACGCTCCAGGTGAGTCCACATACGGGTCAACCGGGGAAGTAAGTACTGGTTCATCGCTAACTGTACTTGAGTTCTGGCTTGAGCTGTTTGCGCTCGCATCAGGAAGATGTCCAAAATGAGAAGACTCCGGTCATAGATCCGAACCTTACTTTCCCGGCTTTCCGGATTAAATTCCTTTTCAAGATTCCGCAGCTGGGAGGGACTTAAGTCATCGTCAAAAATGATATTGGTAATGTTGTTTGAGAAAACATAATTCTTGACTTCTTCCAGTTTTCCCTTTCCCACAAAAGTGCGAATATCCGGATGGGTAAGTCGCTGAAAATATCGCTCTCTAGCATCTATTCCGGCTGTTTCGGCAAGAAATGACAATTCCTCCAGATGTTCCTGACTCTCTTCAATTTTGTCCTTCCCGGTAATGATGGCCACCAGAACAGCCGTGCTCGATTTATTTTCCATTGATTATTTCCCAAACCTAAAACATATATTCCAATGCTCGTTTTCCGGCTCGGTTACTTTTATTTAGATTTGTAGGATGTAGTTTTACAAAGGTCTCCATTTTTAGCACTTTTGTCTGTCTATATCTTAAATTAAACTGCTTTTAGGTAACACTAAAAGCCTATCGTTGGCTAAATGAGAATTGCGATTGTTTTAAATACATCCTGGAATATCTACAATTTCAGGATGAATTTTATCAGGGCTTTACAAGCCGAAGGACATGAAGTTCATACGATTGCTCCAAAAGATGACTGCACGCATTTCCTGACAGAGTCCGGCTGCGTTCATCATCAAGTAAGAATGGATAGTCGGGGCGCCAATCCCATAAAGGATTCAGCACTTATTTTTGAATTGTGGTCCATCTACAAAAAGGTAAAGCCGGATGTAATTCTTCATTATACCATCAAGCCCAATATTTACGGGACGATTGCCGCTTCGATTTTAAAGATTCCTGTTGTTAATAACGTTTGCGGTCTTGGCACAATTTTCCTAAAGAATAACTTAGTTTCTAAAATTGCCATCTTACTTTATAAATGGAGCTTCCGTTTCCCAAAGAAGGTCTTCTTTCAAAATCCAGATGACCTTGCCTTATTTATAAGCAAAAAATTAATCCGACCAGAAATTGCTGATTTAGTACCTGGATCCGGTATTGATTTAACCCGATTTGCTCCAACTGAGTTCAAGCGCAATAAGTCGTTTACCTTTCTTCTTATTTCCAGACTGATCTCTGATAAGGGTATACTTGAATATGTTGAAGCGGTAAAGAAGCTTAAAGCGACAGGAATTGATGCCCGATTTCAGATTTTAGGAGCGACCGATCCAAAACATAAGAGGGGAATTAAGTTAAAAGTAATTGACAGTTGGGTACGCAGTGGCACCATTGAATACCTGGGCACTACCATGGATGTACGTGGATTTATTCAACAAGCAGATTGCATAGTGCTTCCCTCCTACCGCGAAGGCACTCCCCGAACGCTGTTGGAGGCCGCGAGTTCGAGCAAACCAATAATAGCAACCGATGTGCCTGGATGCCATCATGTCGTTAAGGATTTATATAACGGCCTGCTTTGCGAACTGAGAAATGCAGAAGATCTTGCAGAGAAAATGTTCACGATGGCTAACTATGATGACGAGACCCTCAAACGTTTCGGTCAAAATGGAAGAAAAAAAGTGGAATCTGAGTTTGATGAGACTATTGTTATTAATAAGTATCTAAATTCGTTATCAGGATTTCCACTCGCTCAGGAGCATGCTTATAAAGCAGCTGCATTGGCGGGAAATCTTCTGGAGGGCTAGCCCCAACTCTTAAAAAAATAGTAGTTCCATCTCTTAGCGGAGTTGTTAAGAAAATCTGTAATTTCACGAAATCCAGTAACTCAAAAACTTGTGAGATTCTTCATTAATTTAGTAAGCATCGTATTCTGTTTTTTCGTTCTTTCCTGTGCCTCTTACAAGCAAAACATCATGTTCAAGCCCGGGGATGGATTCACTCCTGACCCTATCAAGAAAGAGGCATTAACGGTTGAAAAAAATTACACGATTCAGAAGAATGATTACTTAAAGCTGAATGTGTATTCCAACCGGGGCGAACGACTCATTGACCCTAACCCCGAACTTACCAATACTAATAATAATCAAACATCAACCACCCGAACCGAATTTCAATACCTTGTTGACATTAATGGGATTGTCAAATTTCCAATGATTGGTGAATTGAAAGTCGAAGGTCTGACGCTCCGCGAAGCAGAGGAGATAACACAAAAAGAATTTCAAAAGTATTTTAAAGATCCCTATGTGGTTATAACCTATAACAACAAACGGGTAGTAATACTCGGGGCACCGGGTGGGCAAGTGATTTCCTTAACAAACCAGAATGTAACGCTTGTCGAAACTATCGCTCTGGCAAAGGGTCTTTCAAATGATGCTAAGGCCCATAATATCAGAGTCCTTAGAGACGATAAAGTGTATATCGTTGATCTTAGTACAATTGAAGGATTTAAAGCAGGCAATATGCTAATTGAGCCGGGAGATATCATTTATATTGAACCGATACGTAGACCTTTTAGCGAAGCATTGAGAGATTACAGCGGAGTGTTGACTATGATTGTAAGTTTAACAACGTTGTTGGTTCTAATTAACAGCCTCTAGTAATGCAAGAAAACTCGCCCAAACTTGTGAGGAGCAATGATGTCGAAGGAATCGACAGTGATAAGCTGTTCATTACTATTCGCAAAAATAGTTATTGGATTTTACTGCTATTTATTATTACTAACCTATCGGCCTATCTCATCATTCGCTACACAAAAGATCTTTACGAATCCGAATCTGAACTAAAACTTGATGTAAAACAAGACGCTACTGAATTGGGAATAAAGAATTTCGTAGAGGATCAAAAATTAAATATTATCGCAGGAGAAATTGAGCTGATACGATCAAAAATTTTCTTTAACAGGATCATAGATTCACTTGATCTTGACCTTAGTTATTATGCCGTTGGAAAAGTGTTGAATGACGAAATGTATAAGAGATCACCCTTCTCGGTGACCTACTCTTTAACGTCAAAAGCTTATTATGATATTCCCTTCCATTTCAGTTTTAAAGGAGATAAATCCTATACACTCAAAATTGGTGAATCCGGAGAGTTGCTTGAAGGCAAGCTAGGAATCCCGCTTGTTTTAAAGGAGGCCGAGTTCCTTATTACCAAAACCGAGTTCTTTTCGTTGGACTACGAAAACGAGTTCTTTTTTATAATCAACAGCCGCACCAGGTTACTGGATTATCTTTCAAAAAATATTGCCGTTGAGCCGTTGAATTTTAACGCAAATACCATCCGGATTTCGTTTCAGGATTACAATGCCCAAAAAGCGTTTGACATCGTCAATAAGATTGACTCCATCTATCTGGGATATAGTTACGAGCAAAAAAACCTAACGAATAAACAAAAAATTGATTGGCTAAGCAACGAGTTGAGCCAGGTGGAGAAAAAAATGGAGAGCTATGAGAATTATTTTGAAGCGTTCACGCTGCAAAATAAAAGTAACGACTTAAATGTAGATTTAAAGAAGACGGTTTTGCTAATCAACAAGATTGATTCCCAACGCTATGAATTAAATAAGCGTCTTTCAGAACTTAATTCTTTAATGGATGATCTGTCCACAGGAAATTACGCATTGTCATTTTCTCATCAGCAATTTCTACCGGATTATATAAATCCAAAGCTAGAAATGCTTCAGCAGATGATGCAAGAACAGGACAAACTCGGGCTTGCTTACAATGAGAATACATTTGCTTTCCGACAAAAAGATAAAGAGTTAACCGCATTAAAAAATTCGCTTTTTTCACAACTGACCGAATTGAAAAAAAATTGGCTCAAGACCGCTACCGAACTTGGAATTAAAAAGGAAAAGTTAGAACGGGAATTTGCAACCATGCCCGATAAAAATACTCAATTCTCAAAGAACCAGCGCTTTTACAAGCTTCATGAAGAACTTTACCTAACCATGATGCAATCCAAAGCCCAATTTGAAATTGCACAGGCAGGTAGTACTCCAGACTTTAAAATTCTTTCACCTGCCACCATCCCCACATTACCCATCTCGCCAAAAAGGTATATGATCTTTGGGATCGGATTTGTGGCCGGCATCGTTCTCAATTTCTTTTTTATTGGAATCCTCTATCTCTTGAATGATCGCATCAGTAGCGTTCATGAGATTGAGAAAAATATTGACGTCCCTATGTTGGGAATAATCCCTACCTCCTTTCACACCAAGAAATCACCTTTTCATGTAATTGATAATCCGAAGTCGATGGTAAGTGAGTCTATCCGGACGCTTCGTTCAAACCTTGATTTTTTCTTTACCTCAGGTGAACATAAAGTAATCGCTGTTTCATCAACCATTTCGGGTGAAGGTAAATCCTTCTTAGCCTTAAACTTAGGTGGTGTTCTTGCCTTGTCTAAGAAACGTGTTATACTATTGGATCTGGATATGCGCAAATCCAAAAATAATTTACCATTTGAAATTTCCGATCCGGGCAAGGGCATAAGTACTGTCTTAATTAAGAAGCATGAATGGCGGGATTGCCTCATTAAAACTTCCATTGAAAATTTCGACTACATACCATCAGGACCTCACCCTCCCAATCCTTCAGAGCTGCTACTCAATGGAGAATTTTCGACTCTCCTGGATGAGTTGAAGAAAGAGTATGACTTTGTCGTTTTGGACACTCCGCCTATTGGTCTGGTCACTGATGGCATAATGGCCATGAAGCGAGCCGATCTTTCGATCTATGTTTTCAGGGCTAACTATTCAAAGAAGGATTTTATCAGAAGCTTTCAAAGAATGGTTACCATCAATAAATTTAAGAATATTGCAATAATCTTAAACTCACTGCCTACTAGCTCCAAGACCTATGGATATGGGTACTACGAAGATAAGACTCCTCAAAAAGGTATCATTAGAAAATTAGCTCGCATCTAGTGTTCTCATTTCTAAAGCGTAAACCCTCCGCTCTCTTAACTCCGCTCACCACGGACATTCATTCGCACTTATTGGCTCAACTTGATGACGGTGTGAAATCAATGGATGAGGCTATAGCTCTTATTCTCCGTTTTAAATCGATGGGGTTCTCTAAGATTATTACCACCCCGCACGTCAATAGTGATTATTACCGGAATGATCCTTCAAGCATACATGAAAGGCTGAGGGAGCTACGGGATATACTATCTGAAAAAAAAATTTTTATCCATATTGAAGCGGCAGCAGAATATCAGCTGGACGAGGAACTTTCAAGAAAGATTGCCAACCAGGAAAAGCTATTAACCTTTGGCCATTCTTACTTACTCTTTGAAACCAATTTCCTATCCGAGCCCCTGAATCTCAAGGAATTTATATTTAAGGCAATTTCATCAGGCTATAAATTGGTATTGGCTCATCCAGAACGCTATCAATATATGGACTTGGAAAAGGCACAGGACTTGCGTGACAGAGGGGTTCTTTTTCAAATTAATATACCCTCTCTTGTTGGATATTACTCCAAGCCAATTCAAAAAATGGCATACCAACTTATTGATAGGGGTTGGATTGATTTTCTAGGGAGCGATTGTCATAATGCCATTCACTTAGACCTGATGAAAGATGCTATGAAAAATAAATATTATCAAAAAGCATTAGCACTTCCTCTACTCAACAATACCCTCTAGTTGATATGGTTGCTATCACAGGAGCCAACGGGTTACTTGGCAGTTTTATACTAAAGAAACTACTCGATGAAAAAACGGATGTGGTTGGCATTACAAGAAAAGAAAGTGATCGTAAGCTTCTGGATGGATATCAAGATCAAATAGCCTGGCGAGTGGCAGATATCCTCGATACCCACTCACTGGAGGAATCACTAAAGGGTATACAGGTTGTAATTCATACAGCAGCAAGTGTATCCTTTAACCCACGCCACTCAAAAAAGATATACACGGTCAATGTTGAAGGGACAAGAAATATTGTCAATACGTGTCTCAAACTAGGCATTCCTCGATTGATTCATATTAGTTCTGTTGCAGCCTTAGGGAGACAAAAGGGCATCACTCATTTGAATGAGCAAAGTAAATGGATCGATAACTCAATAAATTCTGATTATGCCGAATCAAAATACCATGCCGAGCTGGAAGTATTTCGAGGACAGGAAGAAGGCCTAAGCACAATCATTATTAATCCTTCCGTCATTCTGGCGCCAACAGATTGGACCAAAAGCAGTGCTCAAATTTTCAAATATGTCTGGGAAAGTAAGCGTTTCTATACATCGGGCTCATTGAATTATGTCGATGTTCGTGATGTTGCTGCCATGGTCTTCTTGCTGTGTTCATCTAATGTTGCAGGAGAACGTATCATTGCCAATGGAGGAACCGTTACGTATCAATTTATCTTTGACGAAATAGCCAAAAGATTCAATAAAAAAGCTCCTCATATTGGCATCGGAGCATCGGTTGTACGGATGGCTTCCTGGCTTGAAGAAATGAAAAGCTTAATCACCCGATCGGAGCCTATGTTTACCCGACAGTCTTCCAGGATGGCTTGTGAAGTATTCCAGTATGAGAATCAAAAAGCAATGAAAATCCTTGGTCTTCAATTCAGAACACTTCAGGATACCCTGGATTGGTGTTGTGCGCATTATTTGAGGAACGTTAGCACAAACAAATAAAAACTCCAACATTGTCTGGTGACAATTAATACTCAACTTTGCAGTAATAAAAAATAGTTAAATCTTGTGCCATTAGGCAGATTTTTTACCTATTTTAGGCAAACCCTTTGAGCATGGCCCACGAATTCAGGAAAAGAGAGGAAGAGGAGGAGTTGATCAGACGTTTTGAAGATAACCTAAGAAAAAATTCCAGTAATTTTTTTGACATTGATTCTTACGAGCTCATCATTGATTATTATCTGGATCATAACAAATTCAAGAAAGCCCTTACCGCAGTAGATCAAGCTATTGAGTTGTTTCCTTTTTCTACGGATATGATCACGGTAAAAGCACAAGTACTCTCCAACCTGGAAAGATATGAGGAAGCCCTTGAACTTTTGGACCGCGCCAAGAACCTGAATCCCTCCAATATTGAAATCTATCTCTCTACCGGATCTATTTACTCCTTACAGGGGAAACATGATCAGGCCATTCTGGTTTATGAGGAAGCATTGGCTTTTGACGAAGAGCAACGGGACGAAATCTATTATAACATAGGATTGGCCCACCAAAGCATGGAGCATTATGAAGATGCTATACATGCCTATAAAAACTCTATAGAATTAAATATAAGTCATGAGGGAGCACTCTATGAACTCGCATTCTGTCTTGATGTAGTGGGGCAATTAGAGAGTAGCCTATCCTACTACAAAAAATTCATCGATGAAGATCCTTTCTCGGCAGCGGCCTGGTATAACCTCGGAATAGTAAGCAATAAGTTAGAGAAGTATACAGAAGCCATTGAGGCTTACGAATATGCCCTTGCCATTGATGAGAATTTTGCCTCAGCCCATTTCAATATGGGTAATACATTCATGAATCTGGAGGAATACCAAAAAGCATTGGATTCATTTAATAAAACAATTGATATTGAAGGACCCAGCCCTGAAGTATACTGTTGCATTGGAGCTGCTTATGAAAACCTCGAACAGTTTGATTTAGGCCTCAAATATTTTCAGAAGTCAACCAAGCTTGACTCAATGTATGATGAAGCTTGGTTTGGTGCTGGCAATTGTTTGGAGAAGCAGGAGAAGTGGTATCAAGCCCTACATTTTTTTAATAAGGCTGTAAAACTTAACAGTTTAAACGCTGAATACTGGAAAGCGGCAGCGCATGCCGAATTTAAGATCGGAAATACAATCTCCAGCATCAGCGCTTATGAAGAAGCCAGTGCGCTTGAACCCGATGATAAAGAAATATGGCTGAACTGGTCTTTTATCTACTATGAGCAAGGCGAATATGAGCGGGCGGTTGAAACCTTGCTTCATGGAATGAGTGAACTTCCTGATGAGTCAGAGTTTTTTTATCGAATGACCGTCTATTTAATTGAAGCGGGCAAATTCAAAGAAGCATTTAACTATCTGGAAAATGCTTTAATTTTGAACTTTGAAGGACATACCGTTCTGTTCGATTTTTTCCCAAAGGCGGAAACTCAAAAAGCCTTGTTTAAGATTATTGATCAATTTAGAAAAGAAAATCACGAATGAATTACATTTTAAAAAACTTACCTGAGCGCACCGCGAAGCCCAGGCAGACAGGCTTTACCATGGCCATGGACAGAGGATTGAGTGTACGGGAAGCAGAAGACTTCATGAGCATGTCTGCCGATCATGTTGATATTGTTAAACTTGGCTGGGGAACTTCGTATGTCACCCCTAACTTGAAAGAGAAATTGAAAGTGTATAAAGACGCTGGAATACCTACCTATTTCGGGGGAACGCTCTTCGAAGCTTTTATTATCCGCGATCAGTTTGATGACTATCGTAAGATTTTGGATAAATACGATATGTCTTTTGCAGAAGTTTCTGATGGATCAATCGACCTCGATCATGATAAAAAACTGGACTATATTGCAAAGCTCTCAAAACAAGTCACTGTCCTTTCCGAAGTTGGTTCGAAAGATGCTGATAAGATTATTCCTCCTTACCTGTGGATTGATTTAATGCAAAAAGAATTGGATGCAGGAGCGTGGAAAGTAATTGGTGAAGCTCGCGAAAGTGGAAACGTAGGATTGTTTCGCTCCACCGGAGAAGTACGTTCTGGCTTAGTGCAAGAAATTCTTACCAAGATTCCATTCGAAAAAATTATCTGGGAGGCACCTCAAAAAGCGCAGCAAGTTTGGTTTATTCAGCTCCTTGGTGCGAATGTCAACTTGGGAAATATTTCTCCCAATGAAGTCATCCCTCTTGAAACCATACGTCTAGGATTACGAGGCGATACATTTCTTCATTTTCTCGGCATTACCCGAAAAAAGGATAACAACTCTGCACCACCCTTCCACGCAGATTAATGAACAGAGAATTTAAGGATTACCTCCTCCTCTATGCAAAAGGAATTGGCATGGGGGCAGCAGATGTGATCCCTGGAGTTTCCGGGGGGACGATTGCCTTTATCTCCGGTATCTATGAGGAACTGCTGAATTCCATCAAGTCCATCAATGGCGATGCGGTTAAACTTCTTCTTCGGTTTAAACTAGTTGAATTCTGGAAGAGCATTAATGGGGGTTTTTTAATCACCGTACTCAGTGGAATTCTTACCAGCTTACTGTCATTATCAAAGTTGATGACCTATCTGCTGGAATATCATCCTATTCAAATCTGGTCTTTCTTTTTTGGTTTAATTCTTGTTTCATCTCCGCTCATACTGCGCGACATTAAGAAATGGAATATATTCACCGTCATTTCATTTCTGGCAGGTGTTGTAATTGCTTATTTGATCACCATCGTGTCACCAACTCAAACACCCACTAATTTGGGTTTTATTTTTTTCTGCGGAGCGCTGGCTATTTGTGCCATGATCTTGCCTGGCATATCAGGTGCGTTTATACTGCTGCTGATTGGCAAGTATGAATACATGATCAATGCGCTCATCACTTTTAACCTTCCCGTGATCATCGTATTTGCCACAGGTTGTTTTCTGGGCCTTTTAGGATTCTCCAGATTTTTAAGTTGGATATTGACACATTACCGCTTTCCTACATTAGCTTTACTGGCTGGTTTTATGATTGGGTCGTTAAATAAAGTCTGGCCCTGGAAGGAAGTAATCACCTATCGGATTAATCATGCGGGGCAACAAGTGCCAGCTCTTGACCAGAGTATATTGCCAGGGTTTTATTTTGAAAAAACGGGCGCAGACCCGCAGCTTTTTCAAGCCATTCTGTTTGCGGCATTGGGAATATTTCTGGTAGTGGCCATTGAGAAGACTGCTGCCTACTTAAAGTCAAAAGTGTAAAAAACTATGGAAAAAAAATTCGGTCTTATTGGTGCAGCAGTTAGTCATTCGTTTTCAAAATCCTATTTTGATGAGAAATTTTTTAGAGATGGTCTTCGGGATTACCATTATGACCTGTACCCTTTAAGCAGTATAGATGACCTGAAAAAACTCCTCAAAGAGAATCCCGATCTGTGTGGTCTTAACGTCACTATACCTTATAAAGAAAAAGTTATCAAACTGCTGACTGATATTGATCCTGCAGCCAAAAGGATTGGAGCTGTTAATGTGATTAAGATAAAAGATGGTAAACTGAAAGGGTTTAATACCGATAGTGATGCTTTTCGCGAAACGCTGGAAAAGTGGTTCCCCAATCCGAGTGGTTCAAAAGCATTGATATTAGGAACGGGTGGTTCTTCAAAGGCTGTACAAGAGGCACTTAAAAAACTAGAGATATCATTCGAGACTGTTTCTCGTGAAAAAGGGAATGGAAATTATACCTATTCTGACCTGGAGAAGAACGCTAAGGTATTTGCTGGTGTAAATCTGGTAATTAATACTACACCACTTGGAATGACACCCAATACGAATGAAGTACCGCCTATCGATTACGAACAGATTACTCCCAACCATTTCGTATACGATCTGATTTATAATCCTGCCCGCACCGTGTTCCTACAAAAAGCCGAGATGCGCGGAGCGGTAGTTCGCAATGGTCTTGAAATGCTTCATATACAAGCCGAAAAAGCCTGGACCATCTGGAATAATTAAGGGTAATTCTAAAAACTCAACGTCATTCTGGTTTTTTCGAAATACTATTAAGGGGTAGCGTAAGATCAAAAGTTAGAGTCCAAAGTTGATTTCTATCTTTGAATCCTTGAATTTTAAACTCGAATTCTAGTCAACAATGGATTTTAAACTTACCAGTGTATACGAACCAACCGGTGATCAACCCAAAGCCATTGAGCAACTCGTCAAAGGCCTTGAGGCTGGTGAAGCACATCAAACCCTGTTGGGCGTAACTGGATCAGGGAAAACATTTACCATTGCCAACGCCATTGCTCAGGTCAATAAACCCACGCTCGTACTAAGTCACAATAAAACACTCGCGGCACAGTTGTATGGAGAGTTCAAACAATTCTTTCCAGAGAATGCTGTGGAATATTTCATTTCCTATTATGATTACTACCAGCCGGAAGCGTTTATTCCTTCTTCCAACCTTTACATCGAAAAAGATTTATCCATTAATGCAGAAATTGAAAAGCTGCGGCTAAGCGCAACTTCCTCCTTGCTCACCGGACGGAGAGATGTAATTGTGGTTGCCTCTGTATCATGCATTTATGGTATTGGTAATCCTGAAGAGTTTGGCAAAAATCGTATCCAACTCACTGTAGGAGAAATGATTCCCCGCAATCGCCTTTTGTTTGGCCTGGTAGATATATTGTACAGTCGCACGGAAGTTGAATTCAAGAGGGGAACTTTCAGAGTAAAGGGTGATACGGTTGATATTTTTCTGGCGTATACCGATTACGCTATTCGGATATATTTCTTCGGAGATGAAATTGAAGCCATTCAATTGATCGATCCACAATCCGGAAAAAAGATTTCAGATGAAAAAATTGCGGTGATCTTTCCCGCTAACCTGTTTGTAACTGGAAAGGATATGTTGCAACAGGCTATCCGGGAGATACAAGATGACATGGTGCTCCAGGTGGATATGTTTCAGCAAGAACGAAAGTTTCTTGAAGCAAAACGCCTTAAAGAACGCACGGAATTTGATCTTGAAATGATGCGCGAACTTGGATACTGCTCAGGCGTAGAAAATTACTCCCGCTATTTCGACCGGAGAAAAGCAGGAGCGCGTCCCTTCTGCCTTATTGATTATTTCCCCGATGATTTCCTGATGGTCATTGACGAGAGTCATGTAACCGTCTCGCAAGTTCGCGCCATGTGGGGTGGAGATCGTTCCAGAAAAGTGAATCTGGTGGACTATGGTTTTCGGTTGCCCTCTGCACTTGATAATCGACCGCTTACTTTCAATGAGTTTGAGTCAATTCTTAACCAGGTCATTTACGTAAGTGCTACACCCAGTGAGTATGAACTGAGAAAATCTGAAGGTGTGGTGGTGGAGCAAATTATCCGCCCGACCGGGTTGATTGATCCCATGATCGATGTGCGGCCTAGCCGAAATCAGATTGATGACCTGCTGGAAGAAATTGACGAACGTGTTAAACTAAAAGAACGCGTATTAGTGACCACCTTAACAAAACGGATGGCCGAAGAACTCACGAAATTTCTTGACCGCGCTTCTGTCAAATGTAGGTACATCCATTCGGAAGTGGCCACGCTGGATCGTGTGGAAATTTTGCGAGAGCTGCGCCTTGGCGTATTCGATGTGTTGGTTGGAGTAAACCTGTTACGCGAAGGGCTTGATCTGCCCGAGGTTTCATTAGTTGCTATTCTTGATGCTGATAAAGAAGGATTTCTGAGGAATCAACGATCGCTCATTCAAACTATTGGCAGAGCCGCGCGCAACGTCAATGGCAGGGTGATCATGTATGCCGATAAGACAACGGAATCCATGCAACAGGCTATCGATGAAACCGATCGCAGGCGCAAAATTCAGTTGGATTATAATGCTGCAAACGGCATCACACCGCAAACCATCATTCGGTCTAAAGATTCCATACTGGGGCAAACGAAGGTGGCCGATTCTAAGAAATCCATGAAGCGTTATTATATTGAAGACGAAGAAAAGTCGCTTGCAGCAGACCCTGTCGTGGCTTATTTAACGAAGGAAGAACTTTTAAAAATGGCGGAGCAGACAAAAAAGGCGATGGAAAAAGCTGCAAAAGAACTTGATTTTATGGAAGCTGCCCGCCTGCGCGATGAGTATCTTGCCATCCAAAAATTAATCGAAGACAAAAAAATAAATTTGCTATGACGAAAAGAATCCTAATCTGCCTTTTTGTAATGATTGGTGGCTTGACTGTAGCGCAAGCTCAAAGTTCAAATGATATTATGGTGAGCGGAGGGTTTGACCTCATCAAGACTGACTATGACAAGGCGTTTGACAAAGTCCAACTTGGTTTTGAGGCCAATTATTTTGTGATCCGTCATTTTTCAGTTGGAGCCGGTGTAGAAATCTGGAGCAAACAGAAGAATTCTTTTGTGATGGGTATGCGCTGGTATGCCAATGACAATATCTATGTGCGCTTTCGCGGATTGATCGGAGTCAACGATGCGGCTATAGGTGCAGGGTACTCAAAAGCTATCAATAAAGACTGGCGCATTGATGGCATCGGTGATTTCTATTTTGATGCCGGCCAGTTTGGACTGCGGGCAGGGGTAAGTTATATTATTCATTAGTCTTATTACACAGCCATTATGTCTACTAAAACTTGTGGCACAGTTGGGCTAGCGTTAACCTGGCACAAGTGAGCTATGTCTAAAGGCCAGCGCACAGCACTTGTGCCAGATAGGGTCACGTTCATCAGGTTGTACTTGCAGGTTCTTCCTTCATAACTGACCTGATCTTCGCAATCACCTCAGGTGTTATCACCTTTAATCCATGTACCATTTTAGCATGCTCAGCCGCTAATGTTAGGGCTTCTTTTTCTGTTTTAGCCTTGATAACTCCATTGCAATCAAAGCCTACATCACGACACCGAATTACTTTTTCCATAATGATTCATGTTTAAGTTATAAATATTTTCTAGCTTTTAATACACGAACATCCTATCACTCTCAATAGATAATTGAAGTAATACTTTTGGCATCGCAAACTCCGCAGGCTTGTCTTTCAAATCTGCTTCAACAATACCACGCGACTTACTCGACATGCCTGATAAATAAAATTTCCCACCGCCTTTTACAATTGCATCGTAATGCTCACGCAATTTTCCGGTACCAAGCCCAGCCAAATTATCAAGCACATCATTACGGAGTAATTGCACGGCATCCCCGGCCAGGAACAGTGTCACAGAATACCCTTGCTCAGCAGCAGTCCTGGCCACGAGAAAACCTAATGCTGCTCTTGTGGGGTTTTCAGGGCCGTTCGTAATGTGAATTAGTATTTTCAGCTTCGTTTCCTTTTTGACTTCAGTTTGCGCCAGTATATCGAAGGAGAATGTGACAAATAATACTAGCAGGATTGCTTTCATTGCGATTATTCTTTTCATACAAGAGTTATTAGGGTGAAGGAAAATCAGGACTAGCTTTATGGTTCAGCTTGACACCTTAATATTAAATCCCTTTGCTGAGAATTGATTGTATCAAAAGATACATAACTCAAAATAAATATTTTGGCTTCCGCCTAAAATGGAAAAAAATTTGCCTCTGATAAAATTACAAAGATGAGCTTTAGGCTTTTAATTGTATGTAACCACGGAATAGTTTAACTCTTTTCTCCTTCTCAAATTGCTTCAGGATTCGCGAAATTACAACACGTGTTGTGCCCAATTCGTTAGCCAGGGTTTGATGGGAGATTGGAATTTTATTGGAGTTTTCATTTTTAACGTATTCTGTGAAATATTCCTTCACACGAATATGAATGGGTTTAAAGGCTACACTTCCAAAAGCATTGAGCAGTTCATCGTATCTGCTTTTAAAAGTCTTGATGATAAACTTACTCCATGATGGGTATTTGAGTTGCCATTCGGCAATCAAATGGGCAGGCAACACAAGAATTTCTGTCGGCTCCATTGCAATCCCGTTCGCAGTGCTGTTATAATCAAAATATGCAGATGATAAAGACATCATGCAAGTTTGCTCTGGCCCCACATAGTAAAGGAGTATTTCCCGGTCTTCTTTCTGTTGATACACTCTCAGTAATCCTTTAATAACGATTGGTAGGAAGTCCAGGTATTGACCTTCCTTAATGAGAATATCACCCTTGCTGGCTTTAAGAAATTTTCCGTGTTTCAGTATTTCCTTTTGAAGTTCGGGTTCTGAAAAGGATTTCAATTTTTTAAACAAATCAACTGATATTTCCATTGTTAAGTGTAGATTAAAATGGTTAAGTCAAAAATCTTTGTTTGTAATACTTCACACGTTGTTGGCTACTATTTTGTCCGACCTATAGCTTCCAACCAACGAATATATGCACAAGTGTTTATATCTATGGGTAAAAAGGTGAATATAGGTATCGCTATTGACTGCTTTCTTCTACGCTAAATGCTGATTCACAAAAAAAAGCAAGCCGGTTCATTAAACCGGCTTGTTTTTTTATTTGTTCCTAATCCAATTTCAGGAAGTTGCCCATTGTTTACCATTGCCAGCTTCTGCGATAGGGATACAGCCATGGTAGGCTCCCGGTACCGGTTCATATTGAAGAACCTGTGTAGCGCCAGGTTCAGAAGTAAAGAATCCCAACAGGGTAAGTTCCTTTGTCATTAAAATAAAGGGCCTTTCTTCTTTTTTGAATTCTCCCTTGCGTCCTGCTTCAACAGCCTGATCATGAACTGCCTTCACATGTTGTTGCTGCTTTTCAGAATCCAACTCAATGAATGAATCACCAAAATTCTTTTTAGCCAGTTCTTCAAACTCAGCCAAACCTTTCAAATAGCGATCTTTGTCTTTTTGTACAAAGGTATCCTTGAGCACTAAATCGATAAAACTTGGAACGCCTACATCTTTAGCTCCGGGCGTATCGGTTTTAGGAAGAATGATTTCCGCCAACTCGCCCACAAGCCTTGCCTGATCTTCGGTAAAGAATATAGGCTTATAGTTGAGGTCAGGCGCGGCCTTGCACCCGTTCAATACTGCCATCAATGCGGGAGCTGATATGGCATAACCCAGCACAAGGGCGGTTCGTTGTATTGCTTCTCTTCTGTTCATGTTGTTATTGTTTAATAAATTAAACATTTCCTTTTTTCAATTCTTTTACTGCAAAATCTACCGCACGGGCTGTCATCGCCATATAGGTCAGTGATGGATTCTGGCAGGCTGCCGAGGTCATGAATGATCCATCGGTAACAAAAACATTTTTACACGCATGCACCTGATTCCATTTGTTGAGCACCGAGGTCTTCGGGTCTTTGCCCATACGAGCCGTACCCATTTCATGAATGCCCAATCCCACTCCACCGGGATTATCATAGGTCCTGATATTCTTCACACCGGTAGCATCCAACATCTCAGCCGCATCCGAAGCCATATCTTTCCTCATCCTGTATTCGTTCTCTTTGAACTCGGTTTCAAAGTGAAGCGTGGGTAATCCGTACTTGTCCTTTTTATCCTTATTAAGTTTAACAAGATTGTCATGATAAGGGAGTATTTCCCCGAAACCCGTCATACCCATTCTCCACTTGCCGGGCTTCGTGACCAGTTCTTTTAGTTCGGCACCAAAACTAAGTTCAGCTACGGCATCAGCCCATCCATGACGGCCTGCGCTTCCCTGATAACCAAAGCCCCTAATATAATCTCTCTTTTCTGAGCCCCAGTTTCTATAGCGTGGAATATAAAATCCGTTGGCTCTGCGACCAGAATAATATTGATCTTCAAATCCATCATAGTCACCTTCAGCACCAACACCTAAGTGGTGGTCCATAATGTTGCTTCCCAGCTCGCCACTATCATTACCAAATCCGTTCGGGAACCGGTTAGAAGTGGAGTTGAGCATGATGAAAGCTGATCCAAAAGTAGAAGCACAAAGGAAAATTACATTGGCATAATACTCTACTTGCTCTCCAGTTTCTGCATCCAGTACTTTTACGCCCGTAGCTTTTCCTTTTTGCTCATCATAAATAATTTCATGTACGATAGAGTTGGGTCGGAGCGTCATGTTACCTGTCTTCTCTGCTGCAGGCAATGCGCCAGAGTTACTGCTGTAGTAACCGCCATAAGGGCAACCCCGAATACACATGTTCCTGAATTGGCAGGTGCCTCTTTGTGGACTGTGCGCCAGCGGAGCAGTTAAGTGAGCCGTTCTTCCAATGGTAAGCAAACGACCAAATTTATCCTTTACCGATTTCTTTAGTTCTTGCTCAAGGCAATTCAATTCCATGGGCGGAAGGAACTTTCCATCCGGAAGAATAGGAGTGCCTTCATTTTGCCCACTTACGCCAATATAGCTCTCGATGTAATCATACCAGGGTGCAATGTCTTTATACCGGATCGGCCAATCCACAGCAATGCCATCTTTGGCATTAGCCTCAAAATCCATTTCACTCCACCGATAACTTTGTCTGCCCCACATGATGGATCTGCCGCCCACATGATAGCCACGCATCCAGTCCATACGCTTTCCTGGCGCTTCGGTATACGGATTTTCAAGATCGTTCACAAACCAATGCTTACTGGATGGTTTTACCGTGTAGCCTGTTCTATTCTGAACGGGTTGTTTCTTTAAATCCTCCTCTGTCGGGCGATCGGCATAGGGAAGTTGCCAAGGATCTTTTGTAGCCGTAGGATAATCCGGGTGTTTTACCATCGGACCTCGTTCCAGGACTAATGTCTTCAGCCCTTTCTCAGTGAGCTCTTTAGCGGCAATGCCACCACTGATACCCGTACCCACCACAATGGCATCGTACGAGTTTTTCTTTTCTGCTTCAGTATTCAGATTCATAATGGAGATTGGGTTTTACAATCGTAAAAGTTAAGGGTTTTTAGGAATAAATGAATAAGGTTAATTGTTTTTATTCAGCGGAAATTGAAGAGTGGTAAATAAGTAAATTTTAACCCGTTTGCAGTGGATTTGGAGAGCCGACCGATATCAGAAGATTGCTTATCTTGGGGTATGCCACTACAAGTGCCCTTCTCCGTTGCCGTTGTTCAGGCCTCCCCTGTCTTCTTTGATAAGAAGAAAACGTTGGAGAAGATCGGTAGTTTGGTGACAGAACTAATATCACAAAAACCCAAACTTATTTTATTTCCCGAGGTCTTCATTCCAGGCTATCCGCGAGGCTTGACGTTTGGAACAACAGTTGGAAGTCGTACGCCAGAAGGTCGTGAATTATTCCTTCAGTACTGGGAAAATTCAATTGAAGTGCCGGGCCCCGAAACAACACAACTGGGAAAATTTGCTAAAGAAGCGTCATGTTATTTAGTTATTGGCGTTACCGAAAAAGATAAAATCAGCGATACACTTTACTGCTCGTTACTTTATTTTGATCCTACAGGTAACCTGCTCGGCAAACACCGCAAGTTAAAACCAACAGCAGCTGAGCGAATCCTGTGGGGAGAAGGTGACGGAAGCGACTTGAAAGTTTACGATACTTCCATTGGTAAAGTGGGAGGATTAATTTGTTGGGAAAATTATATGCCCTTGGCAAGGACAGCCCTTTATCAACAAGGAATTGAAATCTATTTAGCCCCCACGGCTGATTGCCGAGATACCTGGCAGGCCACCCTCACTCATATTGCTTGCGAAAGCAGGTGTTATGTCTTGGGTTCTAATCAATATTTTACGCTGGATCATTATCCTGATCATTTAAAATCCTCTGTTGTCAATCCATCCTCCCTTCCGAGCACAGGAGGAAGTGTCATCATTTCTCCCCTTGGAAAAGTATTGGCCGGACCACTTTACAATCAGGAAGGAATCTTATTTGCAGAACTTGATCCGAGAGAAATCATCAGAGCAAAAATGGATTTCGATGTCATTGGTCACTATGCCCGGCCTGATATTTTTAAGCTTTTCGTAAAAGCCCTAAACGAAGAAACACCTCTGTAACTTTACCTATCAATTATGAGCAAGCAGACTATCGAGCAGTTCTATACTTCATTTCAAAATAAGGATTGGAAATCCATGCAGACACTTTATCACGATGGAGCAACGTTTAGTGATCCTGTATTTCAAAACCTAACTTCAAAAGAAGTCAAAGCGATGTGGCACATGCTCTTAACGGCAAGCAAAGATCTTGAACTTACCTTCAGCAACGTCTTAGGGGACGATTACAAAGGCTCCTGCCGATGGGATGCTTTCTACTCTTTTTCGCGCACCGGTAGAAAAGTACACAATATCATTACCGCCAATTTTGTGTTTAAGGAAGGTAAAATAGTAAGCCATCAGGATAATTTTGACCTATGGAAATGGTCTGGTATGGCTTTAGGCTGGTCGGGTAAATTGCTGGGTTGGTCTCCTTTGATCAGGAATAAAATACGAGATATGGCCCGGAAAAACCTTAGGAAATTTATCAGCGAGCATCCCGAATATCAATAGAGGCCACCTGCCAAAGTCCAGCTTGTTTCTGGCCGGGGATAATAATGACCAATTAAAGGGCCTTTTGAGCTTAAATATGAGTAAAAAAGGCACAAATAGGCTAAAAACATAGTATTTAGAATTTTATTATATATTTGCCCTGTTAATGAAGTAATCAGTAGTCTGGGTACATAACTTAAGTTGTTGTTCATCAGTTTAGTTGGATTATCGAGTTGACGAAAAAAAATTAATAACTTAATCTCAACAACAACGATGAACATTTATGTAGCCAACATTCCCTGGAAGGCATCTGAAGAAGATTTGAAAGGGCTTTTTGAACAGCACGGAGAAGTAACTTCTGCTAAAATTGTGATCGACAAATTCACACAACGGAGCAGAGGCTTCGGATTCATTGAAATGAAAGATGACTCTGCAGGTACCAAAGCGATCAACGAACTAAACGGTGCTGACTTCATGGGCAAGAACCTGGTGGTTAACGAGGCTCGTCCTCGTACCGAAGGTGGTCCTCGTGGTGGTGGAAACCGTGGCGGTGGTGGCGGTGGATTCCGCAAAGGTGATTTCAACCGCGAATATTAATCGCGAAAATCAATAAAGAAAAATGTCAGGTAACTCACCTGACATTTTTTTTGCGCCTAACATAAAACTATTGAAACCGTTCAGGATTAAATGCCTGAATTCCAATACTCAACTTTTCATCGTTAATAATTTCAGCGACAAGCTTACCTGTACCCGGACCAAGACTTAAGCCCATCATAGAGTGGCCTGTAGCAATCGTGACATTCTTTAGACAGGTTAATCGACCGATATAAGGCATTCCATCTGGTGAGCAAGGTCGCAAACCGTGCCATACTTCTTCTTTCTTAGGCACCTCCACTTTCATGTCGGGATAATAATTTGGAATCGAATCAACTATACCTTTCACCCGATTCATACTGATGCTATGATCAATTCCGGTTATTTCCATTGTGCCTCCAAAACGAAGTGTATTTCCCATAGGAGTAACTGCAACTCGCGCTTCAAGAAAAATAGAAGGGATTCGAATATTCTTGTCAACATTCTGCAAGGTGAAACTATACCCTTTGCCTGCTTGCATCGGTAATGACAAATTCAATTTAGCCGCTACCAACGCTGACCAGCTTCCTGTCGCTACAACTACTTCATCAAATGAAAATTCCCCCTTATCAGTCTTGACTGATTTTATTTTCCCAGACTCAATAATAAAATCAGTCACCGCAGTCTGGTCCCTGATAATAACGCCTTTATCATACAAATAAGACCTCAATTGATTCACGAGAAGTTGTGGAGTGACATGAGCATCTCCGGGAAAATAAACTCCTCCCCTCACCTTCACGCGAACATCGGGCTCGAGTTTTTGAACTTCTTCTGCCGAAATAATGTGAGCTTCAATACCATGAGCGTTGGCAAGAGCGGCAGTCTCCCTTTCTTCATGTTCTGTTTCCTTGGTCTGATATAGCATTAGTAGCCCTCTCTCATGAAAACCAAAGTCGAAGGGGAGTTCTGTTGACAGTTGCTTAAACATTGACTTACTCAGAAGACTTATTTCTTTCAATGCAGGAGCTGATCTTGCGACATGTTCCTTTGTAGCACTTTTATAAAAATGGTATCCCCATTTAATAAGATCTCCACTCAACCGTGGTTTCACATAAAACGGACTACTTGAATTGAACATCCATCGGATGCCCTTAGAGATCATACCCGGTGCAGCGAGTGGAATAAGGTGACTTGGAACAATCATGCCTGCATTTCCGAAAGAACAACCGTCTTTCATCTCGCCTTGTTCAATGATCATAACCTTGTGACCTGCCTTCGCTAAGTAATAGGCTGAACTTAAGCCGATGATTCCGCCTCCAATGATTCCGACACTCTTCATTATTACTTGTTCATTTTAGATAACCTGAAACCCATACGCATACGGATCATCATCCGGATCAATTTTAATGGTATTGTAACCAAATACTTTCGCCCAGCCTTCTACACTGGGGATTATCGCGGGCTTACCATTAAGTTCTGTTACCTCTTCTATCCTTCCAATAAATTTTGATCCAATTATACTTTCATGAATAAATTCCTGACCTGGCTTTAATCTCCCCTTTGCATACCATTGCGCCAATCGTGCAGAGGTTCCTGTTCCGCAAGGTGACCGGTCGATTGCTTTATCTCCATAAAAGACTGCATTGCGCGCAGTAGAGGTCGGGTCAATTACTTTACCTGTCCATAGAATATGACTACAACCATTTATCGTAGGATTTTCAGGATGAACAAACTGGTACTTTTTATTGATGTTGATTCGCAACACTCTGCTCCAACTGATTAATTGATCTGCCGTAAAATTCTCAAGACCGGGGAAGTTAGTTTGAGGGTCAACAATAGCATAGAAATTTCCTCCATAAGAAACATCCAAGGTTAACTCGCCCAGATCGGGACAATCCACGATAATATTTTCTGCTGCCAGATAAGCCTTTACATTTCTGATTTTTACCGACTTCACTTTTTTTCCCTCCTGTTTGTATTCGATCTTTACCAATCCTGCCGGAACTTCTAAATTTAGAATACCAGGAGTTTTAGGAATAACAAGTCCTTCTTCAATAGCAATGGTTACCGTACCAATGGTTCCATGCCCACACATAGGAAGGCATCCACTGGTTTCAATGAACAACACACCAATATCATTGGCAGGATCTGATGGAGGATATAAAATACTTCCACTCATCATATCATGCCCGCGAGGCTCAAACATTAAGCCTTTACGTATCCAATCGTACTCTTTTAAAAAGTGCTGGCGCTTCTCACTCATATTTCTTCCCTGCAGCAGTGGCCCGCCTCCAGCTACCAAGCGAACCGGATTGCCACAGGTGTGGGCATCGATACAAAAAAAGGTTTTACTCATAGTTTTAATACTTAATCATCCAGTTTATGATCGTTTTAGAGGTCTTCGGCTTAAGCTCAATGACTCTGATTGAACCATCCTTACCGGACTTTACAATCTCAGCATCATCACAACTAATGGCAGGCACAAGGCCAACCTCTGGCTCATAGACATAAAGGATATAATTCTCTGTAGGCACAATTTGAGATTGTCCTGTCAAACAGTTTTTGTCCCATTTTACATCCATTAAATCCACACCACCGCAGGTGATATGTCTATTGGTAGCCAGGATTTGAGGGTGATTCACGCGTTCTCTGAAGCACAAGACCTGGCAATTAAAGCTTCTATCAATACTACCTGCCTCATATTGCTTCGAAAAGATTCCTTTAAATTCCTTTGTCCAAAATTCAAAAACTAAGTATTCTTTTTGTTCGCTCAAGCCCAGGTCTCTGAAAGAAATTACTTTATCACGATCATCCAGCCTGCCTAATACCAACCAATTTTCAAAAGGTCGATTAATTTCAAGGGCGAACAATCCCGTAGTTGTAGTCGTGCTTGCATCAAAAGGGCGTGGCCCGGAGCCGCTCATTTCGACATCGACCAATGAAATATTCGAAGAGCGTGAAGGGTCCACATCATAGACCTGACCGGGTTGGGTGTATAAAACCGGCATTGATCGAAGTGCTGCTTCAATGAGAGGTGAATCATATTTTTCCGGCTTGTCTGTAAGCATAAATAGAGACCCTGTTAATGAAGTAGTTGTACATGAACGATATGCTTCTTCATCACTCAATTCAATATGATCAGGATCATTTTGCCATATGATATTGTTATAGGAATTAAATTGAGCAAGTCCTGCATAACTGAATCCATCATTACCAATGCGGCAAGCGTCCACCAATCCCACAAGTTCTGGACGAATTCCCCAACAAGCCATTAAAGGAATCTCACTTCCGATGGAAGACCTGACTGATTTTACCATATTTCTAAACGCTGTATTACGATCTGATTTCTTATCAGTGAAATAGTTTAAGTGCGCGTTATATCCTTCATATTTCAAATGTCGTAGAGCATCCAATTTGAAATAGCCCCAGCCCTGCGCTTTCAATCCCTTATAAACTGGTGTAATAAAAGTTGAAATCGTTTCAGGATTATTTCCATCCATACTATAATCCACCCAATTGCCACGGGCAGGGTTGCCATTTTTATCTCTGACAAAAAGACTTCTATTATTGAATGCAGTCGTTGAATCCGCAAAAGCTACGTTCGTCCAAATTCCAGGAATCATTCCCTCCTGACGGATGTAATTGGCCAAATGACTCATTCCTTTTGGAAATTTTGAATTGGCGGTAAGCCAATGATCAGGAAGACCAATAGGGTTTTGTTGATATCCATCATCGATTTGTATATACCCAAACCCATACGGTTTCAACTTATGAGAAGCCACTTTTACCAATCCCTCAATATTCTCTTCCGTAACTTTGTCGAAATAGGCAAACCAACTGCACCAACCTACGATTGGCTTCTTAATTAACTGATGCTCGGTAGAGTTGAAGTAATGAAGGCCTCTATGTTTTTGATAATAGTTGGGCTTAAACCGAATAACCAATTCCCATGCTTTAGCATGCACTTGAAATTCATTTTGGTGATTGACAGACGAGGTTGATTTTATTTTTAGTTGCGGGTAAAATGAATCAAAACTTAGCAACCAATCCTGCTTTTTGTCATAAACTGCATTATTGCGTAAGTTTTGACTTGGGCCCACTGAATGCCTTACGATCTTAAGGCTATTGTCACTAGGTTCGCTCTCGACAGCTATTGATTCAGTCCCAGCTACTATTTTTCCTTCCAAGCTAAATGAATTTGATAGGCCTGCCGTGATTGTTATTACTTGAAATGAAGCACCATTAATTAATTGTGTCTGCTGAAGAACAGAAAATAAGTTACCTTTTTGGCCCGATAATGACCCTTTGAAAATGATTTTATCTTGAAAAGAAATCAACAAAGAATCGGCCTTGTGAGTTATTTTAGCCTGAGCATGGGCCATGGAATAACTTATGATCATTAAAAAAAGCAAAACATTCCTTAGCGGAAAAATACTAATCACACTCATGATTTATTTTGCTACGCGATCTTTATTCCAGTTTCCGTTGACCAACCTCCAAATGCCAAGCGGGTTTTCATTCTTTAATTCTTCTGGCAAAAGTGTATTGGGGAAACTTTGAAAAGCAACGGGTCTAACAAAGCGCTTGATAGCATCTGTTCCAACGGCAGTGAAACGAGAATCAGTAGTTGATGGAAAAGGGCCGCCATGATTCATAGAGGGACAGACCTCCACTCCGGTGGGAACTCCATTGATAATTATTCTACCCGCCTTCTCAATTAAGGTATTGACAAGACTTGAATACTTTGCTATTTCCACCTCATCGCCAAAAATACTTGCCGTTAATTGACCATTTAAATGACTTACTACCGCGTGAAGTTCATTGACGTCTTTGCACTTTATAATCAAGGAGAAGGGACCAAATACTTCCTCTGCCAGCAACGGGTTTTTTAAGAAAGTGGAAGCCTGAGTAGAGGCTACCGAGGGCTTGCCTTGACTAGCATTAGCATTTGTACTGGATTGGCCTTCAACTGTAACTCCCTTCTGTTCTAAACTATGCGCCAAACGCTTATTATAATTATTTGCAATACCTTGATGAAGCATGGTACCGGGTAGTGCATTATTAATACCCTCCGATAACGATTTTACAAAACGATCTAACGCTTCGTTTTGAATAGCTACAATCAAGCCGGGGTTTGTACAGAATTGTCCAACACCTAAGGTTATGGACGATACTAAAGCAGTAGCTGTTTTTTCAGCCTGCTGATTTAATGTTTCCGGTAGCAAGATCACAGGATTGATGCTACTCATCTCTGCAAATACAGGAATCGGCTGTGCGCGTTGACAAGCGAGGTCAAAAAGTGCTTTGCCTCCGGCCAATGAGCCTGTAAAACCTACTGCCTTCGTTAATGGATGCTTTACCAAAGCTTGCCCCACTTCAAAACCACTTCCGTGTAAATGCTGAAATACACCCTTTGGCATTCCAGTCTTATCCATGGCTTTTTTTATTGCCCCAGCTACCAGCTCAGAAGTATCTGCGTGGGCAGGATGAGCTTTTACAATCACAGGACAACCGGCAGCCAAAGCGGATGCTGTATCACCTCCTGCTGCTGAATAGGCCAATGGAAAATTTGCTGCCCCAAAAACAACCACAGGACCTATCGGTACTAACATCTTTCGAATGTCAGGTTTAGGTAAAGGAGCGCGATCAGGTAGAGCCGTATCCACTCTGGCTTCCACCCATGAACCCTGCTCAACTAAATCAGCAAACATGCGGCAATGGCCTGTTGTTCTGCCACGCTCTCCAACTATCCGAGCTTCTGGCAAATTCGTTTCGCGCATCGCGGTGGAGACTAACTCCTGACCCAAGGCCTCTATTTCATCGGCAATGGCACGAAGAAATTCAGCCTTCTTCTTTCCATTACTATTTTTATACGAGAGAAAAGCAATCTGTGCTTCTTGTAAAGCAGACTCGATTTGTGGAATGGTGGCGTCTTTATAAATCATGTTATGCTGTTTAAGTTTCAGGATGCTTGATTCTGGATTCTAGCATCCAGTATCAAGCATCCAACATCCAGTATCCCCTTAAAGTTTGGGTCTTTTTTTAATCCCTTCGCGAATTATTTTTAAAACACGTTCTCTCTCTTCTCCGACTAATGTAAGACGAGGCTTACGAACATGCTCAGAGCCAATGCCTGCTTCTTGCTCGGCTAGTTTTATATATTGAACCAACTTCGGATGAATATCTAATTCAAGCAAAGGAAGGAACCATCTATAGATTTCCAAGGCTTCTGCTATCTTATTCGCTTTAGTCAATTTAAACACTGCCACCGTTTCCTTAGGGAAAGCACAAACCAATCCTGCTACCCATCCCTGGGCACCTAACATTAATTCCTCCATGGCTATGGTATCAACACCACACAAAATCTTAAATCGATCTCCGAAGCGATTGATCATGCGTGTTACGTTGGATACATCTCGTGTTGACTCTTTAACTGCTTGGATATTTTTATTCTCCACCAAATCCGCAAACATATCCAGCGTAACTTCAATCTTATAATCGACCGGATTGTTGTAAATCATGATCGGCAAACTCGTTGAATCAGCAACATCTTTAAAATACTGAACCGTTTCGCGATGATCCGATTTATAGCGCATTGGAGGCAGCATCATTAATCCTTTTGCTCCACATTTTTCAGATTCGCTTGCAAGTTTCACTGCTTCCCGTGTGCTCCCTTCTGCAATATTCATGATCACCGGTACTTGGCCACTTACTTTATCAACTGCAAAGCGTAGCAAATCAAACTTCTCTTCATTACTCAATACACTCGATTCACCTAACGTACCCCCGAGGATAATGCCATCCACTCCGGCATCGAGCTGGGCTCTTAGATTTTTATCGAACAGAGGTAAGTCCAGCTTATCATCTGCGGTGAACTTGGTGGTGAGGGCGGGGTATACTCCTTGCCAATGAACGCTCATAAAGGTTATAGTTTAGGGTTAATATGGATCAAAGGTAATTGCTTCTTTCTTGGAGTTTTGCGCGTAATCTAATCAATACCAATACTATTTTGATTAGATTTAGCAAATTTTAAGCCCTAATTAAATCAATATAGTCTTACATGAAAGTAGTTCCGTTTAATGTACCCCATATTTCTAAAGAAGCATTTCGTTCCCAAATAGATGAATTGCAGCATTTCTATGACGAACTTCATGCACATCCTGAAATACAAATAATGCTAATCCTTAAAAGTGAGGGTACTTTAATTGCAGGAGATTATGTGGGCAGGTTTGAAGCCGGGGATCTATTCGTCATCGGAAGCAACCTGCCACATGTATTCAGAAATGACAAAGCTTACTATAATTCAGGTAAGAGGTTAAAGGCGCACTCCATCTCGCTTTATTTTAATCAACACTATCTCGGTGAGCACTTTTGGCAACTGGATGAAATGGGGCCAGTACGCAATTTTGTTGAGAAAGCAGGACGGGGATTGAAGATTAATGGCCAAACAAAAGATAGTATTGAAAAGGAAGTTGTAAGCGTATCCAAACTTAAAGGCATTGAAAAAATTATTTCCTTCTTTGAAATATTAAAGCTACTTACTGCTTCTAAAGAATTGAAACCATTGAGTGTTTCTCACTATCATGAAGGCTACAGTGAAAGTGAAGGTAAACGAATGAATCATATTCTTCAATTTACGTTTCAGGAAAGCCATCGAAAAATATATATCGATGAGGTGGCGGATATTGCCAACCTTTCTTCAGAAGCCTTTTGCCGCTATTTTAAAATACGAACTGGAAAAACATATACCAATTTCCTCAATGAAGTGAGAATAAGTAATGCTTGCAAATTACTGATCAATAAAGACCTCAGCGTACAAGATGTCTGCTTTCAGGTCGGGTTTATTAATTTATCAAATTTCAACCGAGTCTTTAAAAGAATTACTGGCAAAACTCCCTCCAATTACACTAAGGGCATCTCTAAAAACTCAACGTCATTCTGAACCTGTCTGCGGCAAGGCAGGCAGTGAATAATCTACAATTTCAAGGTATAAATGTAGATTCTTCGGCCGTACCTTCCTCAAAATGACGATCACTCTTGGTTTTAGATGCCCTTAATAAGAGTAATGATATCTAAAGTCGGTGATGCGCTTGCCTTTGGGTTTTATTTTTAGTAAACTTTGTAGGGTCATCAAACTTCCACATCTATGAATCCTATCCATAAAATTGAGGACTGGGGCAATTCTCATCGGCCCGGGTTTCTGGACTTTTTCAGAATTATTTTGGGAATTTACATCACGTACAAAGGGTTCAATTTTCTGGCTAACATCGATAACCTTAAATTAACAATCCAGGGAATCAACATGAGCTTTGCAGGAGTAATCTTAGCACACTATGTTGTATTCGCTCACGTACTAGGCGGTCCGTTGCTTACCGTTGGCTTGCTTACCAGAATCATGAGTGGACTGCAGGTGCCTATACTCATTACGGCAGTGGCACTGGTCAATTTTCCTAAAGGCTTCATGTCGATCGGCAATCACATGGAACTTGAGATCTCCCTTATTGTACTGACAGGATTAATCGTCTTTATGATTTTTGGAGCAGGGAAATTCTCGATTGATGAGAAGCGGAGAAAAGAAAAGGCACTTGAAAACAATGTGTCCAACTGAAAGAAGTTCTAAGCTCTTTTCAATTCGATAATTGTCAATTCAGGGGGCATTCCCACCCTCCCGGGATAACCTAAATATCCAAAGCCACGATTTACATAGAGATATTGATTGTCTTCTCGGTAAAGACCTGCCCATTGTTTATAAGCATATTGCGAAGGGCTCCATTTAAAGCCTCCAATCTCTACCCCAAACTGAAAGCCATGCGTATGACCGGCAAACATTAGATCAATATCGCTGTAGTCTTTTCGAACTTGGGCATCCCAATGGCTTGGGTCATGCGAAAGCAATAGCTTTACGGAAGCCTCCTCAGTTCCCCGGTAGGCCTGATCCAATTTTCCATATTTTGCAAACCTTCCTCCTCCCCAATTTTCATTTCCAATGATGGCAATCTTCTCTCCCCCTTGCTCAATAAAACGATGTTCATTCATTAAGATATCGAAATTCATCACTTTGTGGGCAGCTACTAAGTCCCGGAAGTTTTTCTGCTTTGCTTCTGGTGTTGCCCAACTTTTATAATCTCCATAGTCATGATTGCCTGTAATAGAGAATACGCCAAGAGGAGCTTTCAGTTTATCAAATACATCGATATAATTTTTGACTTCTTCAGACTCATTGTTCACTAAATCTCCAGTAAAGAAAATGACATCAGGTTTTTCGCTAAGCATCATTTCCACACCACCTTTCACGGCCGTTTTATTACAGAAGCTACCCGAATGAATGTCGGATAGTTGCCCGATGCGGATGCCATCAAATGATTTAGGGAGATTGGGAAGTGTTACCGTAAGTCTCCTTACGCGATAATCATGTGCTCCTGAAATAATCCCATAGGCAAATGCACCTAAGGGTATTGTAGATGCAACTAATGCCGCTTTTGATAAAAACTCTGATCTTGATATTACCTCGCCCGGTAAAGAGCTTGGTGAGTTCTTTTGAAAAAAAGATGCAGCCCAACGAACTCCCCGCTGAAGGTCGTCCACAAATAAAAACACAATGCCAATCGTTTTTGAGAAGTAGGTAGCTACAATTCCGGTAATCACCCAATTACGAAAGTTGGCACTATACTTATATGGATCGTCAAACGTCCACCAAAAAAGAGCGAATACAGATAGAACGGTGGGAATCCAAAAACCATAACGTGCCACTCCCTTCCAGAGAGGCGACCAGTTCTTACTGACCAAAAGTACTCCTTGAAAGAAGTAATAATCAATCAGTAGAAAGAAAATGATAAAAAAGATAATGGTCATAAGGCGGGCTTTCATAATCGTAAGGTCATCTTACGATAAGAGTCGCAAGATGACCTCATTTAGTTTATCTCTATATCAATTTAAGACAACAGCTCCTTCGGAAGTTACTTGTTCCGCTTTTAAACTTGTTTTGAAAATCTTCTCTTTAAGACGCGCCACAAGCAAATACATTACTGGCACAAGGAACAACGTAAGGAATGTACCGAAGATCAATCCGAAAATCATCGTCCAGGACAAAGGCCCCCAGAAAGCAACGTTATCACCACCAAAGAAAATATGAGGATTGAATTCAGTGAATAAAGTGACGAAATCAATATTTAATCCTATAGCTAAGGGTATCAATCCTAAAGTAGCCGCCATTGCGGTGAGTAAAACTGGAGTCATCCTGGTTTTAGAGGCCTCAATGATAGCTTCCTTCAACTCTACCCCTTGCGAAAGAAGTAGATCGGTAAACTCAACCAATAAGATTCCATTGCGTACTACAATACCCGCTAATGCCATGATACCAATCCCAGACATAACAATAGAGATTTCCATTTTAAATAATGAGAACCCGATCAATACGCCAATGATACTGAAAAGAATCTCCATCAAAATGATCACAGGCTTACTGGTAGAGTTAAACTGAATAACAAGAATCATTAAGATCAAGCCAAATGCTGACATAGCAGCAACGCCCAGGAAATCTATTGTTTCCTGTTGCTGCTCCTGCTCTCCTGTCATTTTAATCTCCACTCCATCGGGAGCCTGGAATGATTTAAGATTTTCTGTGATCTCCGCTACGACTTCATTCGGATTGAAATCGGCCAGCACATTAGAGGATAGTGTAATAACACGCTTCTGATCAATTCTCCTCACACCTGCATAACTGTTGGTATAGCCGATAGTGGCTATGGCAGACATGGGTACCTGACGCACCGCGCCACCCATCGTCATATCGCGGAAGGTGATGGGCAAATTCATCAACGTGTTGATATCATTTCGTTGATCTTGCTTGATGCGCAGTTGAATAGGATAGTCATCATTATCATCGCGGAATTTAGAAACCTCGGCACCATAAATAGCCGTGCGCAACGCCATTCCAATCTGACCTGTAGAAATACCTTCGCGGTTAGCTTTCTCACGGTCAATTGTAATAGTGATTTCAGGTTTATCGCTTTGAAAATCAGATTTCAAATCCTCTACTCCCGGCACCTGAAGGGCATCGAGATATCGCTTTGTCTTATCCGCTGCTGCCACCAACACATCAAAATCATCTGCCGCTATCTCAATATTAATAGCTTTTCCGGTAGGAGGCCCTCCTTGCTCCTGGTTTACAGAAATGGTTGCCCCTGGGATATTTTTGATAGACTCCCGAATCTTAGTCAAATAAACTTTTGTTGACTGTCCATCGCGCTTGGCGAAATTCACAAACGCAACAGTCACTTTTCCTAAGTGGGGCTGTGCATTATTGCCTGAGGTCTGATCTTCAGATGCGCCTATGGCAACATTCGAAATGACCGATTCAACAATCTTATTATCCTTCCCTACTACATCAATCACTTTATTCTCAACAATCTGAGTAATCGAATCGGTCACTTTTTGATCGGTACCTATCGGCATGGTGATATAGGTGAAAACAAAATTTGGATCACCTTGGGGGAAAAATACAACTGGAGGTTTTCTAATTCCTGTAAATACGATGGAGAAAATAAACAAGAAGATAACACCTCCGACTACCATAGTCGGGCGCCATCCTTCTAAACACCATGCAATCATGTTCTTATAGCTATGTTGCACCCGCGGCCATCCATTCGTTTGGAATTTAGAGATCAACTCTTCCAGGAAAAACTTGTACAGAGAATAAACTCCGAAGAGGAAAATAGTAAAATTGCCCAACCCAAAAGAGCCGGTTAAATACCATACTGCCGCCAAGGCTGCAAAAACAACTCCTGTTATTTTATAGCCTTTGGTAAATTTAACACGACTATGATCATGATCATGAACCGTCATAAAGTCAGCTGCAAATACTGGGTTGATGATATAAGCAACTACCAGAGAAGCTAATAGTGCAACAATTAATGTTATTGGTAAATAAACCATAAACTCACCGATGGTACCCGGCCAAAAGGCAAGGGGCACGAATGGTGCCAATACGACCATGGTACCGGAAAACACCGGTAAAAATACTTCGCCCGCTGCAATTTTAGCTGCTTTCCGAATAGGCACTTTGCCATTATCAAAAACACGGTGCGTGTTTTCAATGACAACAATCGCATCATCCACTACAATACCCAATGCTAACAAGAATGAGAAAAGGGTCATTAGATTAAGTGTGAAACCCAGCGTAGGGAAAAACAAAAATGCAATGAAGCTAGAAAGGGGCACGGATAATCCAACAAAAATGGCGTTAGTGGCACCCATGAAAAACATCAGGATAATCGTCACCAAAACAAAACCAATAATAATCGTATTGATAAGATCATGAAGCGTGGTACGCGTATTGTCTGACTGATCTCCAGTGATTGTGATCTTAACACCGGGTGGCAAAATATTCTCCTGAAAATCCTTAACGATAAGGTTGATCTGGTCAGAAGCCGCAATCAGGTTCTCGCCTCCGAGTTTTACTACGTTTAAGGTAATTACATTTTTCTTATCGAGGCGAGCATAACTTTCTTGCTCTTTGTGCGAATCGATTACTTCAGCAATATCCTTTAAGTAGAGCTTACCTCCTTTTATGGAACCAATAACCGTATTTCCAATCTGTTCTGCGTTGATATATTCACCGTTCACACTTACAGAACGTTTCATTCCATCCACAGAGATTTGTCCGCCCGAAACGATTCTATTTTCAAAAGCAATCGCATTTGTAATGTCATCTAAACTTACTCCTGCCAGCGAAGTCTTATAAAGGTCTACGTTGATTTGAATTTCCCGATCCAACGCCCCGACAATATCTACTCTCCGGATCTCTTTCAATGACTCAATGCGGTCCTGCATCTGCTCCGCATACTTTTTTAGAGTTTGTAAATCAAAATCACCAGATAAGTTTACATTCATAATAGGGAGTGCAGACAAATCGATATCAATAACCTGCGGTTCATTAGGCAAGCTGGTGGGCACAGGGGGTAAATCTGCTTTCGCTTTGTCTACCGCCTCTTGCACTTCACGCTTAGCCTCTTTTACAGGCACATTGGTTTGGAACTCGACAATCACGTTTGAAAAATCCTGGACGGAATTGCTGGTGATCTTCTTCACACCTGCAATGGACTTCACTTGCTTTTCAATTTGCTTGGATACCAGGTTCTCAACATCCGTTGGTGAAGCACCCGGAAATACCGTTGCTATATAAATCTGGGGCAGTACCACCTCAGGAAAATTCTCTTTCGGCAAACGGTTGTAGGTCATGATACCTGCTAAACAGATAAACACAACAGCAACGTAAACAGCTACCTTATTATCAATGGCCCAACTAGTGGGCTTAAATTCTTTTTCGATGTCTTGCATAGTTTTAGACTTTAATAGTTCGACTTAAGACAAAAGGAAATAATAGAAAACACTCGTCTTAAATCTCGTGTCTTATATCTTAATTAACTCACCATCATTTAATCCCTGATAGCCAACGGTAATTACTTTATCCCCGACTTTCAAACCTGAAGTAACCTGAGCAAAGTTGTCGTAGACACCATCAATCTGGACCACTTTCTTACGTGCAACCACCTGTTTTCCATCACTCTCAGCCACATAAACAATTTTTTCTCCATTGATTTCCTGAACCACATTTACAGGGACACAAAGGGCTGAAGGAATTGAACTAAAAATAACTTTTAAAACAGCTGTCATATTTGGTCTTAGTTCGTTGGAGGCAGGCAATTTCACCTCAATCGTAAATGAGCGAGATAGCTGATCGATGCTACGTCCTACAAAAGTTACAGGTGCCTCAATTTTCTTGTCGTAATCAGAAAACGTAACAACCGATTTATTTCCCTTTCGGATGGTACTAATATACGCTTCAGATACTTTGGCAGACACACGCAAATCATTTCCATTGATTACACGAAATGCAGGTTGACCTGGAGCCGCATTCTCACCGATCTTTACATTTACCTGATCAACAGTGCCATTGATCGGAGATTTAATTTTGCTCATCTCCAGTTGCTCATTCAACGTAGCCAGTCTGCGCTCTAAACTTTCCTTATTGTTTTTTGCCTGAAGGTATTGAACCTCCGTCCCTATTTTTTGGTCCCACAGATTTTTCTGTCTTTCATAAACAGTATTGACCAAATCAAGATTGGATTTAATTTCTTCAATCCCACGTAAGGTTAAGGTATTATCAATCTGCGCTAAGGTTTGCCCTTTTACAACCGCATCGCCTTCACGAGCAAAGACCTGAGTAAGTACACCCATCGATTTGGCGCTAACAAGAATATTGTCAGTAGATTCAACTGAGCCCTGTGTCTGAACATACTGATCAAACTTGCGAGGAGTTAATTCAACAACTACTACTTCTTTTGATTTTACTTTAATGGATTCCGGATTACTTGCCGCCAACTCTTTTTCCAGCGTTGAGATTTCCTTAATCAATTTAGCTTGCTGTACTTTTAGTTTTTCGAGTGTCGCTGTTTTATCCTCCGCTGCACTACAGCCTGCCAAGAAAGCAGCCACAACGAGCACTGACATGAATAGGTAATTATTTGATTTCATATAACTTGATTTTGGGATTATTATTTATTTAGTGTTTTGGATTTGAGGTAAGAGCTTACCATATGCCTTATCCAAATCAACCTTGGCAATCATAGCATCGAATAGCGCGCTGTAGTAATTGGTTTGCGCCTGACGCAAACTATTTTCTGCATCTACAACTTCTAAGTTAGAACCAACACCTTGTTCGTATTTTATCCTTGTAACCCTCGTTACTTTGCCGGCAAGGTCCATATTCTCCTTTTGTGAGGTAAGGGTATTCAGCGCATTTTCAAATTGAATAGAGGATTTCTTTATATCAAGATCAATTCCATTTTTTAATGATCTAAATCCATTCTCAACTTTAATAAGTGCTAATTTCTCCTGCTGTATTTTGAAGTTCCGTTGGAGGCCTGTAAAGAGCGGAACATTTAAACTAACGCCTATCTGAGAAAAATTATACCACTTGTCAGGACCTACTCCGCCCTCATCATTTATTCCAGAATTAGTTTTAAACAGACCGCTCACGTTAGGTGATTGCGTGGAGTACCCTAATGTCGCAAATGCATTTATCGAAGGTAAGGCGCCAGCATATTGATTCTTGACATTCAATTCCTGTAGCCTCTTGTTTGTTTCCAGCACCTGATAGTCTGGGCGCAATTTATAGTCCCAGCCTTGTTTATAGTTTTCAAGGTTAGTATCTACTTCAACATCCTGAATATTGCCTAATACAGTAATGGTTTGATCCATTGGATAATTCATTTGAAATTTCAAAAGCTCCAACCCTAAATCGTTTAGCTTTAAAAATTTATCCCTTTCCGTCTTTAAGTTGTTAAGCGTTACCTGAATACGATCTACATCAATTCCTTCAGCAAAACCGTTTTGATTCAATGCCCTGGTATTTTTTAAAAGGGAATCAACCCGGGAGATATTATTAGTAAAAAGTTCGGTTCTCTCCTTGTTAATAAGGACTCCATAGTAGGCTTTCGTTACCTGTTGAACTATCTGTTCTTTGGTTTGATTGCCTGTCTTTACAGCTAATTCCTTATAGGCACTCGAGGCTTGAAGACCAACAATGTAGGACCCATTAAAAATAAGCTGGTTCACTGTAGCACTTGCAGAGCCATTGGACTGCAATTGAAAAAAGTTTTTTGCGCCAACCACATCTCCTCCTTGTATCCCGGGAACACCTGACAAATCAATAAATCCTCCATCAGGATTGTAGGTGGTAAAAAATCGCTGAAGTTTCGGATTGTGACCTACGGAGGCAGTTGCAGAAATCTGCGGAAGACCAAGCCCGATAGTCTCCTTTACTTTGGCTGCTGCGATGCGCTGATCAAGATTAGCGTTCTGTGCATCGATAGAATTCTGAAGTGCATATTCAATGCACTGCTCCATTGTAAATGCAGCTGAGGAACTTTGCTGTGCGTTGGAATACCCAGCCGGCAATAAACTCAACGCTAACCATGTTAATAAGTAAATTCGTTTCATGAATGTATGGGTTGAAGGGGATTGTTAATTGATTCTTTATATTTCTGATATAGTTTCCTTCCTTTTTCGGTGCACAGTCCAAATACAAAATGATCAAACAACTGTGATTGCACTTCCACCAGATTAAATTTATCTCGAGGAAATAGTTGATCATCAAAAGCGGCTTCCACCATTACGATTCTTGCAATGGCAAGAATTTCTGAATTCAATTCGGGGCGAAAATGCCCTTCTGCAATTCCTTGGGTTAAATTTCTCACCACGGATTCCTGAATCACTTTATGCTTGAAATCAACCCAAACCATCCAGGCTTTTGAATGATATTTCTTTAGATCAAAAAGCAAGGAAGGATTTATCTGCTCCATCTGCTGTTTCAGCATCACTGAAAACTTCGCCAATTCATCGATGGCATTTTCTGCGGAGTTTGTAATTTCATTAGAGGCTTGCATGTTTCGCTCACAATGTGCCTGCGATACCTTGATCACGATTTCATCCTTATCAGCAAAATGTTGGTAAAGCGTCTTCTTTGAAACAGAAAGATGACGTGCAATGTCATCCATGGATACACTTCGAACTCCATATTTCATGAAGAGCTCCTCTATACCCTTTAAAATCCGTTCTTTGCTATCTATTTCTTCCATAAGGGGGCAAAACTATGGAAACTTTTTAAATTACCAAAGTTTCCATAGTTTCCTTCAACGGCATTTCTTGTGCAGGGTTGAGGTTCTTCAAATTAATTTTTCTGAATTTTTACCTGAACCAGCCTCAATCGTTTGAAGTGCCAGAATTTTGAGCTGAAGCACCCGTGGGAGGGTAACACCACTTATTCTTCATTTTTTGCTTGAATCGCTCGCGCTCTTCGGGAGTCATTCCACTCCACTTTTCTTTCCAGTAACCTCGCCATGGTCCATGATCATGACTTTTTCCTTTCCCAAATCCTGAAAAAAGTATTTTGCTCAACACCAGCAATCCCATGGTTTGCCAGAAATTAATCTGCGGGCCAGAAAATAATACCGGCACCAACCAATTCCACAAATACATTGTCACCAGGGTAAACGCTCCTATCGCTACGATACCCAACACCACCATTTTTCCAATCCAAATTCCTTTTTTCATATCAATCAATTTTTTCTTTTAAACATCTAATTCTTTTTTCTTATGCTCACCTACCCACCACTTCATCATAAAATTTCTGCAGTCGTTTTCTTAACGCCATAATCGCATAGCGCTTTCGCGAAAGCAACGTGTTAATAGATACTCCTGTCTCCTCAGAGATCTCCCGGAAACCCTTCTCCTCCATCTCGTTCAGGATAAAAATCTCTCGCTGTTCGATGGGCAGCTCAGCTAGTGCTTCAGTAATTTCATCCCAAATGGCTTCTCTCAACATAGCTGACTCTGGACTGTTGTCGAGATCTGGCAATATCTCCTGAAGCGTCAATGGGCCCTGATCATCTTGTGAAGCTGCAAATTCAAAATCAGTCCTTTTTGGCCTTACTGCATCTCTTCGGTACCGATCAATTATTTTGTTGCGGGCCACACTGTAAAGCCACGAAGTCACACGATCTAAGGACTCAATAGTATCAAATCCGGCTACGAACTGATAAAACACATCCTGAAGGATATCTTCCGCCTCCTCCACAGTCGATACTCTGTTTCGGATAAATCCGAGCAGTTTATCTTTCTCCTTCAGGAAGGTGTTTTGCTTAATTTCTTGCATGACTAAGTCCATCGCCCTAACCCTCTTTGTTTGCTTTCACAATAGCATAGTCGGGAGGTGAGTTTGGAATATTGTACCACAACGTGAAAAAATTTCAGATAGTTGCCAAACCTGTTTTTCATCATCTTTGCCCTTATGCTATTGCAGGAAAACTTTATTAACCATGGGGATAGCAGGCTGCACTATGCTAAAGGTGGTTCAGGTGCTACACCGCTGTTACTTTTTCATGGATTCGGACAAAATCATCAGGTGTTTGAACAATGGGTAACTACACTGGGTAAGCAATGCAGCTTATATACCTTCGATCTCTATTTTCATGGTCAAAGTATGTGGCCGGGTAGAGTGGCGCTTGAGAAATATGATTGGAAACAAATACTTCAACTCTTTTTAAAGCAGGAAAACATTGAGCGATTTGCGGTTTTAGGCTTTAGCCTCGGAGGCAAGTTTGCCTTGGCTACGGTAGAAGCCTTCCCGGAGAGAATAATAAAACTGTATCTGCTGGCGCCTGATGGCATCAAAACAAGTATCTGGTACAATCTCGCAACGTATCCCATTGCGGTCCGGTACTTGTTCAGAAGTATGATTCTTAAACCGGGAAGATTGCATGCCCTGGTGAAAGTATTTCAGTCGCTGGGAATAGTGGATAACGGGATACTTCGTTTTGCTGAAAGTCAGATGGACACAGAAGAAAAGAGGAGAAGAGTCTATTACTCCTGGGTTTATTTCCGGCATTTTAAGTTCAATCTCAGGAAACTGGCCAATCTTCTGAATGGTCATCAAATCCCTGTGATTATGATTGCTGGTAAATATGATAAGGTTATAGAAGCTAAAAACATGAATCGACTACTTCGCCATGTAAGTAATCACCAGCTAGAGATTATCGAAGCAGGCCATAATGATTTGATTAAGAATGCGATCAATTTTATTTGAATTCTCATTTTTGTAAATGGCTCACCATGATAGGGTTGATTAAAGAATCAGCACCCATCAAAAAAGCTCCAAAAAATTTAATCCACATTCTCAAATGCAACAAATGATAGCTACTTTTGCTGCTCCACAATCACACCCATGATTCTATTTTTTCGTACAGAATCCAACCTTGTCTACGGGGTTGGGGCTGCCCGCTCATTTTCACCTGATGATATTCAAAAACTAATCTGGCTTTTTGGAGGCGCCAAACCAGTTCTGGACAAATCACTCACGGGCTACTTTATAGGCCCACGCAAAGAAATGATCACCCCCTGGAGTACCAATGCTGTAGAAATTACCCAGACGATGGGAATTGGGGGGATAACGAGGATAGAAGAATTTTATGGAGTGGCTGATGCTTCTGCCAAGCATGATCCTATGCTTCAAAGGTTGTACAACGGACTTGACCAGGAGCTCTTCACTGTTCATCATACACCAGAGCCTATCCTTGAAATTGATGATCTGAAAGAGTACAGTCAAAAAGAGGGACTCGCATTGAGTGATGAAGAAATTGAGTATTTAAATGATGTGAGTTGGAAGCTGGGGCGAAAATTAACGGATAGTGAAGTCTTCGGTTTCTCTCAGGTCAACTCAGAGCATTGCCGTCATAAAATCTTTAACGGTACTTTTATTATTGATGGAGAAGAAAAACAATCAACCCTTTTCCAATTGATTAAGAAGACGTCCAAAGAAAATCCAAACTATATCGTCTCTGCCTATAAAGACAATGTCGCTTTCATTAAGGGTCCGCGCATAGAACAGTTTGCTCCTGGCCGACAAGACGTACCCGATTATTTTAAGATTGAAGATTTTGACTCCGTTATCTCGCTGAAAGCGGAAACGCACAACTTCCCGACCACCGTTGAACCCTTCAATGGCGCAGCTACCGGGTCGGGTGGAGAAATCCGCGACAGGCTTGCTGGTGGAAAAGGCTCCTTGCCCTTGGCGGGAACGGCTGTTTACATGACATCGTATCCCAGACTCGAACACGGAAGACCCTGGGAACAAAAATTCGAAGCCAGAAAATGGTTGTATCAGACTCCTACTGAAATTCTAATCAAAGCATCTGATGGTGCCAGTGATTTTGGAAATAAATTCGGTCAACCACTCATCTGTGGAAGTTTGCTCACCTTCGAGCATTTCGAAAACAAGAAAAAGTTTGGTTTTGATAAAGTGATCATGCAGGCCGGAGGAATTGGCTTCGGAAAGGAAAAAGACAGTCAAAAAGAAAAACTACAGGCCGGAGATAAAATAGTCATTCTCGGTGGAGATAATTACCGCATCGGAATGGGTGGCGGAGCAGTGTCATCGGTTGGCACAGGTGAATTCAGTAATACGATTGAACTCAATGCAATTCAGCGCTCCAATCCTGAAATGCAGAAGCGTACCATGAATGCAATTCGGGCCATGGTAGAGTCAATGGAAAATCCTATTGTTTCTATTCATGATCACGGAGCGGGAGGACATTTAAACTGCCTGTCAGAGTTATTAGAGGAAACCGGTGGAACGATTGAAATCAATAAACTTCCAATTGGTGACCCTACACTTTCGGCCAGGGAGATTATCAGTAACGAATCACAAGAACGAATGGGTCTCGCTATTCGCGAAAAAGACGTAGAGACCTTAAGGCTTGTAGCGGAACGAGAGCGCTCACCCATGTATGTTGTAGGTACTGCTACGGGTGACCAGAAATTAAAATTCACTAATGCTGATAAAAGCATTAGCCCCGTTGATCTCGAAGTGAAGCACCTCTTTGGGTCTTCACCGAAAACAATCCTTACCGATAAATCTTCTATTTCTGGCTTTACAGAAATTCATTATCAGCAAGAAAAGCTTGAAGAATACCTGGAACAAGTTTTACAGCTTGAGGCAGTTGCTTGTAAAGATTGGTTGACAAATAAAGTTGATCGTTCCGTTTCCGGTAAAGTGGCAACTCAACAAACTTGTGGATCAATTCAGCTACCCTTGAATAATGTATCTGTAATGGCGCTTGACTTTTTAAGTAACAAGGGGATAGCCACCGCCATTGGCCATGCTCCTGCTGCTGCATTGGTAGATGCTTCAGCAGGAAGTAAACTGGCCATTGCAGAAGCATTGACCAATTTAGTGTGGGCGCCATTGACGCATGGGCTGAAAGGAGTTTCGCTCAGTGCCAACTGGATGTGGCCCGCGAAGAATGAAGGAGAGAATACACGTCTCTATGAGGCGGTAGAAGCCATAAGCGATTTTGCGTGTAAACTTGGCATCAACATACCTACAGGTAAAGACTCGTTGTCTATGACACAGCGATATCCGAATGGCGAAATCGTCTATTCACCTGGTACAGTAATCATTACTGCTGTAGCAGAAGTAAGTGATATTCGTAAAACTATTTCTCCTGCACTAGAGAATATTCCGGGCTCAAAATTAATTTACATTGATTTTTCAAGTGATGAATTGAAACTTGGAGGTAGCAGCCTAGGACAGGTGCTAAATTCCCTTGGCCAATCGGCTCCGACCATTAAGGATGAGAATTATTTCAGTAAAGCCTTTGAAACCGTCCAACAACTAATCAACCTTGATCTTATATTGGCAGGTCACGATATTTCATCTGGTGGAATGGTGACGACTCTACTGGAGATGTGTTTTCCAACTCCTGATGTTGGGATGAATGTTAAGGTTTCAGGACTTGGTGCTGACCTAATTAAAGTACTTTTCAGTGAAAATCCTGGGGTAATTATTCAAACAAGTAATTTAGCAGGGATAGAAAGTATTTTAAAAAGTGCCGATATTAATTTTCATTGCATTGGAGAAGTAACATCCACACGAACATTGTCAATTGTCAATTATCAATTATCAATTGATAATTATAGAGATACCTGGTTCCACACTTCTTACCTCTTCGACAAAATTCAACGACCAAAAGGTCACGCAGAAAGAAGAAAAGAAAATTACTCCAAGCAAGTTTTAGACTATAAGTTTCAAGCTCGCTTTAATGGCAAGTTCAGCAGTTATGGAATTGATCCAAAGCGTAGAACTTCAACCGGAATCAAGGCAGCGATCATTCGTGAAAAGGGAGTGAATGGAGACCGCGAAATGGCTTACGCACTTTACCTGGCTGGCTTTGATGTCAAAGATGTTCACATGACTGACCTGGTTGCAGGGCGCGAAGATCTTTCAGAAGTTAATATGATTGTGTTTGTAGGTGGATTTTCTAATTCAGATGTATTGGGTTCTGCCAAAGGTTGGGCAGGTGCATTTCTTTACAATCCGAAAGCCAAAGCGGCACTAGATAAATTCTATGCAAGACCCGATACGTTAAGTCTTGGGGTTTGTAATGGCTGCCAGTTGATGATGGAGTTGGGGCTGGTCTATAGAGATATGGAGATGAACAGTCATCCTAAAATGCACCACAACGGATCCGGTAAATTTGAATCAACGTTTGTCAATATCTCTATTCCTAAAAATAATTCAGTGATGCTCTCTTCCTATGAAGGTGCCCAACTGGGAGTGTGGCTTGCCCACGGAGAAGGAATGTTCAAATTGAAAGATCAAACAAATTATAAAATAGCCGCTACATTCACCTATCCAGAATATCCGGGCAACCCCAACGATTCTGATTTTGCGGTGGCCGCGCTGCAGTCAATAGACGGAAGACATCTTGCCATCATGCCTCATATTGAAAGAACACTCTTCCCCTGGAACTGGCCGCATTACACCCGCGACAAAAAGCAAGATGAGATTGGACCCTGGTTTGAGGCGTTTGTGAATGCGAGGGATTGGGTGAGAGAGAGAATTAAGTAGCCTTACGCAAAATAAGTATACATCAATTGCAAACTCCAGTGTTGGAGATGTGACTATTGAGAAGTAATCCCAAATGTTTTGGGGATCGCTTCGCGCCTCCCACTTTCCAGCGCAGATACTCGCGATAGATTTAGCCTATGCTGAATTCCTTGCCGCATTAATGATTCCAAACATGCAACGAATAATGAGTTTGCGGTAACGCAATTCAAAGGCTTTGTTAGCGTCCACCCTATTGCGCAAATTCATCAAGGCAAATTGCTGAATCGTAATCAGTGGCAAAACAATGCGCTCCCGAAGTTTTACTGAGTCACGAATGGTAGCGTTGTTTTCCATCAAGCCTCCGAAAGTAGTTACCTCCAGGATTTTATTTTTGGATAGTTCATATTCGACATACATCTTTTTCCAGAACTCGCCAAACTCTGGATCACTGCCCAGATAAGTTGTAGCCGGATAGTACGTTTTTGTTAATGACATCATACTGTTGCCTAACAAGGTTCGAAAAAATAATGAGTTTTGATATAAGGCCTTCAACGCATCGCCCTTTCCTTTTTGCTCTAAATCTTTAAGCGCACTTCCTACACCATAAAATCCGGGTATGTTCTGCTTCATCATCGCCCAGGAGCCAACAAAAGGAATTGCTCTCAAATCTTCAAATTTTAGCACTTCAGAAGCACTCCGCTTGACAGGACGTGAACCGATATTAGTATCTCCAAAAAAAGAGAGTGGTGTTACTTTTTCGAGATAAGGAACAAACTTAGGATGATGCTTAAGGTCCAAATAGGATTTATATCCTTCTTCCGCCAGTTCATCCAGCAGTTCCTTGTTCTCATCGCTCATTCTATTTTGTGCATGCTTGAAGACAGCGCCTTCCAATCCGGCCGAAAGCAATTGTTCAAGATTATATTTGCATGAAGCTACCTTTCCAAAATTTGAGCTGATCGTTTGCCCCTGCACCGTGATTTGCACTTCCTTGTTTTCAATCGTTTCACCTAATGAAGCATAAAAGTCGTGCGTATTACCTCCACCCCGTGCCGGTGGACCTCCACGACCATCAAAGAATACGGCAATCAGATTATGTTTGCGAGAAATAGCAGTCAGGTTTTCTTTTGCACGGAAGATAGACCAGTTCGCCCTCAAGTAACCTCCATCTTTGGTACCATCCGAAAATCCAAGCATGATGGTTTGCTTCCCTCCTCTTCGTTGCAGATGCTCACGATATTCAGGAACTTGATATACTTCATCCATAATCGACTGGGCGTGCGCCAGATCATTAATGGTTTCAAACAACGGTACGATGTCCACCGGCAAGGCTCCATCTTTTCCTATTAGCAAGCGAAGTAAGACAAACACTTCGATAAGATGAAGGGCACTCTGGCAATTGCTGATCACATAGCGATGGCATCCCTGTTCGCCATTTGATTTTTGGATAGCAGCCATGCCGAGGATCGTCTTGAAGGTTTCATCAACAAAAGGATCGTTGAGAGAAAGGAAAACCGGATTGATGGTAAGCCCTAAAAGATGCTTGATCTTCTCTCCCTCAGGCAAGGATTGAAAAGAATTCCAAGACATCGATTTGCCCTTACTCTCCAATGCATTAAGAACAACTTCCCATACCAAATCATGCTTGCGACTATCCTGACGGATGTCCAGGCTTGCGAAGTGAAATCCGAAAAGCTTAACCTTGAGAATGAACGAATCCAGCAAATCAAGAAAAAGTCCGTCATGTTCTGTTACAAGAAGCTTGCGCGCCTTGATAAGTTCCGCCAAGAGTTCATCAGCTTGTTGGTAAGTGACCTTTTGATTATAAACAAATGCATAAATCTTGCGCTCTGTTTCTATAATGATTTTCTCAACTCCCCTAAAGGTGAGTCTCCTTCTAAGGAGTCTTACATCTCGATAATAGCATTTCAAAATTGTCTCCTGAAGTTTGGCTGCTACCTTCAACGTGATTTCACTCGTAACAAATGGATTGCCATCACGATCACCCCCCGGCCAAAAACCTATCTGAATGAGTTGATCATTTTTCCAGTCAGGAAGATTTATCTGCAGGCCTTGCGCAAAGGAAGAAATGATTTCAGGAATGGCATTGTAAAAAACATTTTCCAGAAACCAACAAAGACTCACGGCTTCATCGTAAGGAGTCGGTTTGTCCTGATTAATAAATCCGGTTTTGCCTAACTGTTGCAGAAGTAAATTGATTTGCGTCAGATCGCTTTCGCGAATGGATTTTTCGAGATCGGTGAGAATGCCAAGCACATGACCCGGATAGAACTGAGTAGGGTGAGCCGTAAGAACGACACGAAGGCTGAATTCAGTAAGCCTCGCCTTCATCTCTTCCTCTTTGCTTTCAAACTTAGTTCTCAGTAACAGGGCAGATAGCGTTCCCTTTCCGTAGAGGTCGTTGATCTGTTCAAAAGCAGAATCTTCAATTGAATCAAAAAGCGCTACCTGCCGCTCAACGTATTGAATAAAATTAAAGAGCAAATCAAACTGCTCATCGCGTGTTGCGTGAGGTACAAGGTCTTTAAAAAAATTCTCCAAAATTCCGGTAGCAGATCTCCCTTTCTCAAAGCCTGACTCACAATACTGCTGAAGTAAAGGCAATAAAGTACCTGTCCGCAGAATATTGTGAAATGGAAGGTTTAAGAAAAGACTGTTGTAAATATGATATCGCGCACCAACAGCCTGTTCATATTTTGTTATCATATTTCAAAAATTACAGCTAAGTGTACCGCAAATCAGGTGATTTTTATTGATAAGTGCCAAAAGTCTTAAGTCTCATTTACTTTGCTTTAAAAGTAGTTTGAATCCCCTTGTTCTTCATTAGAAATTACCCTAAATTTTCACCCATCTTAGACTAACCTCGCTTATGAGAAAGATTTACCTCTATCTATTCTGCCTGTTATTACTTTCTTCCTGTCTAGGATATAAGGAACTGCCCGTTGAGTATGATTATAGTTATCGGGGAAATTTCAAACGATATAGAACATTTGATATTATGAGGGCCGTTGGCACTACCGATTCTACCATGATCAATGCGTCAATCGAGAAGTCCATTATTTCAAGAATGAAGTTTCTTGGATACAAGCAAAGCGAGAGCCGTCCTCACCTTATTATTGGCTTCAAGATGTTTGCCGACAGCTTAAACTTCAATGGATATATCCAGCCTGACATTGAGCAATGGATAAAAGGACAAGATCAGGCACTTAACTATGATCCCAAGATTTATAATCTAAAATCGGGCACCCTGCTTATTCAGTTTTTTGACAGACGTCAAAACAGATCGGTTTGGCAAGGTTACGCTACCACTGTGTATGGTGGTATTGATTTTAACAACCAGCGCCATTTACGTAATGCCGTAATTTCCATTCTGGACAAATACCGATTCTGGGCAGAAGGATTTGTCGAGGGCACCCAGACTGCTGAGGTGAAAGAACTGGAATAATCAACCCGTCATTCCTTTCAAAAACACTTGATTTCCTTCAAAAATGATTGAAATTCAGGTTTAGCTATTTAAAAATTAATTCTACCTTTGCACACCCTTTTTTAAGGGGAAGTATTGCCCGATGGTGTAACTGGCAACACGCTTGATTTTGATTCAAGAAAGTCCAGGTTCGAGCCCTGGTCGGGCAACCAATCCCGGTTTCCTATCCTTGTCACCAGAGGATGGTTCCGGGATTTAATTTTCTTATAAAGAGATTGTTATGGCGGTAAAAATTTTATCTGGAAGAGCTTCTACCTACCTGGCAGAGAAGATAGCGCATGCCTATGGAGAGCCTTTGGGTGAAGTAAACTACCAGCAGTTTAGCGATGGCGAAATGTCCCCTTTTATTATGGAATCGGTGAGAGGACATGATGTTTTTATTGTTCAATCTACCTTTGCTCCCGCTGACAATTTTCTGGAACTTGTGTTGATGATTGATGCGGCCAAACGCGCCAGCGCCCAAAATGTCAATGTTATTATTCCCTACTTTGGTTATGCCCGTCAGGATAGAAAGGATAAGCCCAGAGTAGCCATTGCAGCAAAACTTATTGCCAATTTGCTTTCTGCTGCCGGGGCAGACCGAATCATGGCTTGTGACCTCCATGCAGACCAAATTCAAGGCTTTTTTGATATTCCTGTGGATCACCTTGACGGTTCCTATATCTTCGTCCCCTACCTGAAAGCGCTTAATCTTCCTAACATCATGTTTGCCTCTCCCGATGTAGGAGGAATAAAGAGAGCCCGTAGTTTTGCTAAATATTTCAACGCAGATCTAGCTGTTTGCGATAAGTTCAGAAAAGAAGCCAATAAAGTAGAATCCATGCGCTTGATCGGTGAGGTGGAGGGCAAAGACGTTGTACTAGTGGACGATCTTGTCGATACAGCCGGGACTATTTGCAAAGCGGCATTGCTGCTTAAGGAAAAAGGCGCGAGTTCCGTTCGGGCAGTATGTACGCATCCCGTCCTCTCTGGAAACGCATATGATACTATTGAAACTTCTGTTCTTGTAGAGCTGGTCGTGACAGATACCATTCCATTGAAAAAGGAAATTCCAAAAATAAAAGTGCTGTCGATGGCAAACCTTTTCGCGAAGGCGATTAGAAAAATCCATGACCACGAATCCATTAGTTCTTTATTTATCCGTTTGTAACCATTTAAAATTAAACCATAAAACAATTATGAAAACTGTTGAGATTATAGGGTATCGAAGAGCAAATCTCGGCAAGTCTGATGCAAAGAATATCCGCGAAGAAGGTAACGTACCTTGCGTACTGTATGGCGGAAATGAACAAGTGCATTTTTACTCGCCCATGATCCTCTTCCGTGACATCGTTTACACAAACGAAGCTCACTTTGTTCACCTGAACATTGAAGGAGAAGAGTGTCAGGCTATTTTACAGGAAGTACAATTTCATCCTGTAAGCGAAATTATTCTTCATGCTGATTTTTTACGCATCAGCGAAGACCGCAAGATTAAAATGGACATCCCTACTCGTCTGGTAGGAAAAGCTCCCGGTGTTGAAAAAGGCGGAGCGCTGGTAAGAAAACTCGCAACGTTGAAAATTGCCGGATTTCCAAAAGACATGCCCGACCATATCGATGTAGATTGTTCAGAGTTAGATTTTCATCACGCTGTAAAAGTAGGCGATATGAAAATAGCTAACCTTGAATTTCTGGATCGGGCGCAGACTTCCATTGCTGTGGTAGAAGTTCCTCGTGCTGCCAAGATGGCCGCTGAAGATGCTGCCGCTGCTGCTGCCGCCCCTGTTGCTGAAGTTGCTCCGGCTGCTGGTGCCGCTGCCCCGGCTGCTGGTGCTCCTGCTGCCGATGCAAAGAAAGGTGATGCGCCTAAGAAGGATGCAGGTAAAAAGTAAACGATTATTCTTCCAATACAATAAATCCCGTCCCTATAGTTTTGGGACGGGATTTTTGTTTATTTCAGTCTTATGAAATACCTGATCGCGGGTTTGGGCAATATTGGAACAGAATACGAATTAACTCGTCATAATATTGGATTTCTAACACTGGACCGGCTGGCGGACAACTATAAGATCAATTTCACAACTGACCGCTTGGCGGACAAGGCGGAAATTAAATTCAAAGGCAGGCAACTTCATCTTATTAAGCCGAACACTTACATGAACCTCAGTGGCAAGGCAATTGCCTATTGGCTGCAGGACTTGAAAATTCCAAAAGAAAACCTGCTCGTCATTGTTGACGATATTGCCTTACCATTTGGAAGTCTTCGGCTAAGACCTAAGGGAAGTGCTGCCGGACATAACGGCTTGAAGAGCATTGAGCAGTCACTGGTGGGACAAGACTATCCTCGTCTTCGCATGGGGATTGGAAATAACTACGCAAAAGGGCAACAGGTAGATTTCGTACTGAGCCGCTTTGAGCCTGAAGAATTTAAAACATTGCCCACAGTAATGGATAAAGCAATTGAGATAGTTTTATCCTATTGTACAGCTGGGCTTGAACGAACAATGAGTACTTACAATAGTTAACTGATCGTTGAGCCTGGACTCACCACATCAGAAGGCTGCAAAAGTTTAAGCGCTCCATTTTTATCTTCTGCCATTAAAATCATCCCTTGAGACTCTACACCCATAATTTTACGAGGAGCCAGATTAACCAGCAAGGAGACTTGCTTTCCTTTAATTTGTTCCGGTGAAAAATGTTCAGCAATACCGCTCATAACCGTACGGACATCAAGACCTGTATCTACTTTTAACTTTAACAGCTTTTTTGATTTCTCTACTTTTTCAGCTTCTACCACAGTACCTATCCGAATATCCATTTTTGAAAAATCATCAAATGAGATCTCCGGTTTGGCAGGGACAACTGATTGTGATGTCAGTTCTACTTTTTCTTTCGTTTCCATCAATTTCTTTATCTGTAGTTGAATTACTTCATCTTCTATTTTCTCAAACAATAATTTTCCCTCTCCTAACAAGTGGCCTGTTTTTAATAAATCAGCAGAACCGGCATCCTTCCAAACAAACTTATCAAGAACAAGCATCTGCTTCAGATTCTGTGAAGTAAAGGGCAAAAATGGTTCACAGACAATGGTCAGATTCGCAACTACCTGTAAGGCAATATTGAGTATAGTGCCAACTCGCGGCAAATCCGTTTTAGCCAGTTTCCATGGCTCTGTTTCAGCCAGATACTTATTGCCCAGTCGCGCAATATCCATCATGTGGGCCGTAGCCTCACGAAAGCGATAGCCTTCAATAGCACCAGATACCAGTCCTGGTGCTACTCTCAATGTCTCAATCGCTTTGCGATCTATCGCCTGAAGCAAACCCAGAGGCGGAACTTTATTATCAAAATACTTCTGCGTGAGTACAAGTGCCCTGTTTACAAAATTACCAAGGATCGCTACCAGCTCATTGTTATTTTTGGATTGGAAATCCTTCCAGGTAAACTCACTATCCTTTGTCTCGGGTAAATTAGTCAGCATAGAATACCGAAGTACATCTGGTTTATTGGGAAAGTCCTTCAAATATTCATGCATCTCTATCGACCATCCTCTGCTCGTAGACATCTTATCTCCTTCCAGATTCATAAATTCATTGGCAGGAACATCGTTCGGAACAATGTATTGATCCGAGGAATGGAGCATCACCGGAAAAATGATGCAATGAAATACAATATTATCCTTTCCAATAAAGTGAACCAACTTGGTCTCTTTATCCTCCCAGTATTTTCTCCAATCTTCTTTCTCTACTGCTCCAAAAATGCGCTGAGGAGAAGAAAATTTTTGCACACCTGAGCTCAGTTCATCAAAGAGTGCACGAGTCGCAGAGATATAACCAATGGGAGCATCAAACCAAACGTAAAGAACTTTTCCATCAGCATCCGGCAGTGGCACTTTGATACCCCAGTCCAGATCGCGGGTCATAGCACGTGGCTGAAGTCCTGCGTCTATCCACGATTTACATTGTCCATAAACATTAATCTTCCAATCCGCTTTGTGTGACTCCAGTATCCACTTGCGCAGCCATTGCTCATGGTCCTGAAGGGGTAAGAACCAATGCTTGGTAGGTCTTAATACCGGTGGCTTTCCTGACAAGGTTGAGCGCGGATTAATAAGTTCGCGTGGACTCAATGTTGAGCCGCACTTTTCACATTGGTCGCCATACGCATTGGTATGCCCACACTTAGGACACGTGCCCACAATATATCGATCGGCAAGAAATGCCTTCGCCTCTTCATCATAATATTGTTCTGAGGTTTCTTCGGTCAGCAATCCTTTATTAAAAAGATTCAGAAAAAATTCCTGCGAAGTCTGGTGATGAATGGGTTCACTGGTACGATGATAAATATCAAATGAAATGCCGAACTGATAAAGGCACTCTTTGATGAGGGCATGGTACTTATCAATAATCGCTTTCGAGGTAGTGCCTTCCTTCAAAGCCTGATTTGGAATAGCTGTTCCATGTTCATCGCTTCCACAAACATAAACCACATCCTTGCCCAAAAGCCTTAAGTAACGAACATAAACGTCAGCAGGAATGTAAGCACCGGCCAGATGGCCTATGTGCTTGGGTCCGTTTGCATAGGGAAGTGCGGAGGTAACTGTAAACCGTTTGTAGTCTTGATCATTCATCATAGTTTTGTGCTATTCCCCTTCAGGCAGACCACAAAGATGATAATTGGTAGGGGAATTAAGAGGCTGTAAGTACTTTTTGTTTCTCGATTTGCTGAACTTTTTCAAACTCACGGATACGTTCCTGTTCATTCCGCTTATCCAATATGGGTCCAAGATCGAGCGGAAATACTACCGTGAACTCGGTATACTTTTGAGGAGTAGAGCTAAATTCAATAGTACCTCCCAACCTACCGGTGGCTAGTTTGGAAAGATAAAGGCCAATACCACCTGTCTCAGATCGCTCCGAAGCACGAACAAACATCTGAAAAATTTTCTCTTTTGTTTCATCGTTGATTCCGACACCATTGTCAGTCACTTTGATGATCACATTATCTGCCTGCTTTGCAATTTGAATTTTTGCAAAAGGCTCTATACGCTCAGACTCATTATAAAATTTAATAGCATTATCAATAAGGTTCTCCAGCACAATACGCATCATATCTCTATCGGACTTGAACGTAAATCCCTGCTCTATTTCATACGATATGGCTAGCCGTTTCGGAACGCCTTTCTTTCTTTCCAGCATCAAAATTTCTTCAATCAGCTCCTCAAAATTAATCACGTTGGCGGCCAACACCGCATGGTTAATTTGATTGATGATTAATAAGCGGGTAAGGATTGTATTTAATCGTTCCGCTGTAACATCTAACTTCTGGAGGTAATTGAGCGCCACATCATCCCTCACATCCATAATCGCTACATTACAGATTCCCTTTAAACTGGCGAGCGGTCCGCGGATATCATGTGAAGTCTTATAAATGAAATTGTCCAGTTCACCATTTACTTTAGCTAAAGTTTCTATTGTGTCATTGAGCTCTTTTGTTCTGGCATCTACACGCTCTTCCAGGCGTGCATTAGCTTTGCGGGTTATACGAAATAGCAAGAGCATTAAAATTGCCAGGATAAAAACAAGAACAGAAACGACAATAGCGTATTGGGTTTCTGTTCGCTGCCGTTTGAGTGTTTCTTCTTTTAAGGCAAGTACCGTATTCTTTTCTGCGATTGTTTTTATATTCTCGCGTTCTTCATAGTTTGTTTGAACCTTGGCAAGATTTTTTATCAATTGGTCGCTATACGTGCTATCCTTAAGTTTGATGTACTTGTTCAAATAAACTGATGCCGATTTATAATCTTGCATTGAGTTAAGTATTGCTGAGTGATGTCTGTAGATGTCGATAAGAAGTTCGTCATATCCAGTTCCATCTGCAATAAGCTCGGCTTCATTTAGAAATTGTAAGGCGGCTTCTTTGTTTCCTTCCTGAATTCTTATCCTTGAGAGTAATATCAGATTCTCTACGTGATGTCTCTTGTCATTAAATTTTTTAGCGTAATCTAATGAAGTCAGGAAATGCTTTTCGGCTTCGGAATATTCACGAAGACCAAAATATGATCTCCCAAGTCCAAATTCACCCATTATTATTAGCCACTCAGAACATTGTCCGTCACATGAGGCCATCCCTCTTTTTATAACTTTCCTAGCCTCCTCAAATTTGTTCAGTTGATTGTAACATAATCCCATATTTATCAAAAGATTATCAACGTCATAAGAGTCATTAATTTCCTCTTTCAACTTTAAAGCTCGACTGTAATACTCCAGTGCCTTTTCACCATTTTTCAATTTATAATAAACAAGGCCAATGTTATTTAGTGATATAGTTATTCCTTCCTTATCTCCCTCTGCTTCTCTTGCTATTAAAGATCTAAAATGATACTCAAGTGCCTTATCGTAATTGGCTAAAAATGTATGATTAATGGCCAGTGTATTGAGAATACGCTTATAGTCCTTGGCATAGTTATTTCGCTCTGCAATTGGCAAAACGTAATCAAGAATACTATCTGATTCATTTATATTCTGCACTCTGCGAAGTATCTCTCCTTGAAGCCACCCGGAAGATACAATGCCTGCACTATCACCAAGTTGAAGCGAAATAGAGTGTGCTTCCTTAAAGTATTGAAGTGCAGTTGAATTGTCTTTACTGGCATACTCAATTCCAATATCCATCAAAATCTCCGCACGGTTGCCAGTAGGATTTTTTGGCAGGATGGAATTTAATGAGTCTATCTTTTTTTGATCCTGAGCCAGAATTTCTCCGGGCGCAGTAACACATCCAAGAACAATTAGTAAAGTGAGTTTTATAATATAGAAAATGTTAAGGTACATACGTAATTAAAGAGAAACATTACATGAAATAGTTTTGTATCAACTCTTCACATTTGTCATACAAATTTATTCTAAACCATTTACAAACATAACCATTTAACACACCATGAAAAAAATTATCTACATCCTTCTCCTAACTGCATGCTCTAGCTTAGCAATCACTTCTTGCACAGAAGAAAATATTAAGCCCCAAACTGATGCTCCAAGTGGTGGTGGTTCTGGAGATCCTCTTAAAAGATAAATTAGTAATAACATGAAAGCAAAAATAATTACTTCCCTTTTAGTCGTTGCTGTAATTACACTGTCCTTCTCCTTCATCTCCGTTAATAAGATAGCGAAAGAAAAGAATAGCATAACTATTGAAACACTAAAAAGCACCAATGCCCCAGTTGGGGGATTAGCTTCTTCTGACAAATTGGACTGATTTTCAGGTTTTTAAAGTAAAAGGCTCCCGATAGCTATCGGGATGGCCTTTTACTTTTTATATAGAAAGTAGACCGTGGTGATAGTGTACAGTTGAATGCATGGGCCGTCCGATGGCTCGTCTCGACAATCCACCAGGTCTATGAAGATGAGAGATTCAACAATGATAATCATTGTGATCTCTAATTTTTTCGATTTTAAACTCTACGGTACTTGTCTCTTCGCTAAGAATTTTAAATTTCTCTTTAAAAAGTAAAAACATGCCCACTAAAATCTTTAAGTAACTCTACTCAAGTCTGCCTCACTTTTGCAAGTCTTGACTATGAATTGTAAATAATATGACTCTTCTGATCTCTTACCCGATTCTATGGGGCTGAGCGTTACCGGAAGTTTTAGTCAAAAAAGGAATTTTTTGCTCAAAAATCCCTGCAAACCTTACATGCCTAAAAACGACTTTCTGGAATTTTCTTATGACTAAGACTTCCTACCAAACCTTGAACTCAATCGGCATTCTGGCCTGAACTCCCTGGTGATTCTTAACCTTCTTCCACTGTTGATACCAGGGGTAATAAGCACCTAATTCTTTCTGAAGGGTGTTGGCTTCCATTGTCTCCTCCACATCTCCCATGAGTTTTTCCAGGAGTGGCTTCTGTCGTGGATAGTATTTGATTTTATAATCATCTCCTACCTTGGCTGCCTTGGCTGCAACTGCAATGGCATCTTCAAAATTGCCAAGAATATCAACCAGTCCATTGTCTTTTGCCTGAGAACCTGTCCACACCCGGCCGGAAGCAATTTTCTTTATCTCATCCTGGGTCATACTTCTACCCTCTGCCGCTTTGCTTGTAAAAGTTTCATAAATCTCTTCTGTTTGCTTTTGCCAGATCCCCTTTTCAATTTCATTGAGCGAGCGCGTTACGGTGAATAACTCACCAATCTCACCTGTTTTTACCTCCTCTGAAGTGATGCCAATCTTATTGTCCAAAAACTGACTTAAATCAAATAGCACAGCAAACACACCGATCGAGCCGGTAATAGTGTTGGACTGAGCCACAATAGTATCACACGCCATCGCTAAATAATATCCACCTGATGCTGCATAGTCGGACATGGAAGCAATCAAGGGTTTTTCTTTAGCCGCTAATCGCAATTCTCTCCACATCTGATCAGAAGCTTGTGCGGCCCCACCCGGACTATTGACGCGCAATACAATCGCTTTGACATTGTCATTTACTCTGGCTCTCCTCACTTCTTCCATAATGGTGGCCGCACCCACCGTTCCCTGATCGGATTGACCGGGAAGAATTTCTCCATCCGCAACAATGACAGCAATCTCGTTTTTAGAATCTTTATAGGTGGTGAAGCTCTTTCTGTATTTTGAATATTTCACGAAAGAGATTGACTTGTCTTTTTTTAATCCCAGCCGCCCACGCAATTCGCCTTTAACCTGATCATCATAATAAAGTGAATCAACAAGATTATTTTCCAATGCAAGTCTTGCATTACGGACGAGCATCCTATCAGAAATATCCTTTAGCCTATCTCTGGGTATCTTCCGCGACTCCGCCACGCGTTGAAGCATCTCCCCATAAATTGAGTTAATCATGGAATTTAATTGTAGTCGATTCTCATCACTCATATTGTCACGGAGAAAAGGTTCTACTGCACTCTTAAAATCGCCTACCCGAAAAACCTGAGGCTTGATCTCCAGTTTATCCAACATCTTTTTAAAAAACATGGCTTCTATGGCCAAACCATTAAACTCCAGTTGCCCTTCCGGGTTAAGATAAACTTTGTCGGCAACGGAGGCGAGGTAATAAGCACCTTCTGAATAATAGTCGGAATAGGCAACGACCCATTTACCTGACTCACGAAAATCCAATAAAGATTCACGAATCTCTTCTACGGTAGCAATTCCAGCGCTGATAAAACTTAGATTAAGATAGATGCCTTTAATCTTGGAATCAACTTTAGCATGATGGATAGCTTGCTTCAACTGAAGCAAGCCGATCGCGGGCTCACTGGCACCCGGAAACAATTCAGTAATGGGGTCATCCACCTCTAATTCAGCAATGGGAACTTCCAATTTCAAATAAAGAACCGAATTATCTGCTATGGTGACCTCATTGGAGGAGGACAAAGCGGAAAAAACAAAAATGAATAGGCCGAAAAAAAGAATGATGGCTACCAAAGCGCCTAAACATGATGCGAAAAAGTTTTTAAGGAATGACATGCTATTAAAATTTGAGCTCAAAAATACTTATTCCAATTCAATAAAATAAGCTCCTATCTTGCACCCCGAGGATGAGTAAGGGAATTTATGTACTGCTGGGTTCCAACCTTGGAAATAGGGAGCAAAACCTGAGTTTGGCGCTGAATAAAATTTCAACAGGTGTCGGTCGTATTCTTACGCAATCTTCGATCTATCAATCGGAGCCATGGGGAATTTCTCAACAGCCTCAATTTCTAAACCAAGTGGTTGAAGTAAATTCAAGAAATGATCCACAGCAGGTACTTCAGAAACTACTGGGTATTGAAACTGAATTAGGCAGGGAAAGACTTGAAAAGTGGGGACCTCGAACAATAGATCTTGATATCCTTTTCTTTAACGATCGCGTAATTCAGACCGAGAAACTGATCGTCCCTCATCCGGGACTTCCGATGCGGAGATTTGCATTAGTTCCTCTTTGCGAAATTGCTCCAAATTTCTTTCATCCATTACTTGAAAAAACCTGTCAGCAGCTCCTCAAAGAATGTACTGATCCTCTCAGCGTGAGTCTTTACGTTTTATAGGCTCATCACGGTAACTTCCGGAGCAATTTTTTTAACCAGACCCTGAAGTACTTTGCCCGGTCCACATTCGGTAAAAGTTTTCGCCCTGTCTTTCACCATGTTTTGAACCGATTGCGTCCAGCGCACAGGAGCAGTAAGTTGATCAACAAGATTTTTCTTAATTGCATTGATTTCTATAGAGGGTAATGCATTTACATTTTGATAAACCGGACAACTCGGTTGACTAAAATGAGTTGAAGCAATCGCCTCTCCCAATTCCTGACGGGCAGGCTCCATTAATGGCGAATGAAATGCGCCTCCTACTGGCAAAGGCAGTGCTCGTTTAGCACCAGCAGCTTTTAATCTTTCGCACGCTATTTCTATTCCTTTCATCGATCCGGAGATGACCAGTTGCCCCGGGCAATTGTAATTAGCCGCCACCACCACCTCCGGAATAGCAGCGCATATTTCTTCGACAACTTTATCGTCAAGGCCAAGGATAGCCGCCATGGTTGAGGGATTAATTTCGCAGGCACGTTGCATTGCCATGGCTCTCTTGTAGACTAGCCGGAGGGCATCCTCAAAAGACAAGGTTTTATTAGCCACGAGTGCAGAAAATTCCCCAAGAGAATGACCCGCCACCATATCCGGTTTAAAAGAATCGTTCACTAGTGCCACACTTACAGAATGTATAAAAATAGCAGGCTGTGTTACCCGGGTCTGCTTCAAATCTTCAGCAGTACCATTGAACATACTATCGGTGATGCTAAATCCCAAAATATCATTAGCCTGGTCAAAAAGCATTTTGGCCTTCACATTGTTTTCATAAAGATCCTTACCCATGCCCGGAAATTGAGCTCCTTGTCCTGGGAAAATATATGCATTCATAAGTGCCGTAGTTGGTTAGCGTTATGATCCTAAAAATAGCAAAATTGAGAGAATCTTAAGGCGCAGCCGGTAGTGAATACCATTAGGAAATAAAACGAGCCTTAAGTTCTGGTGTAGGAATCATGCATTCATCCCTTTTACCAAAGAGGCTATACCTGTTTTTTGCTATTCTGTCATAGATCCAGTCACGGAGAAAACGCGGTATAATTTTAAAATAATAAAGCCCCCTCCACATTCCATTAAAATCACGGACAATTTCAAGCGCGGCATCGCTTCGCTGAAATGCAACTCCGTCTCTCATTAGAATAACACTGTTTAATGCATCCTGATGAATCCCAAATTTTTTTAGCTGCTGCTGACCAAAAGGAGATTGAAGGGCTGCAAATCTAAATTGGGCTTCAGTGTCATGACGAATAATAAACTGGACGGAGCTATTGCACAGATTACAAACTCCGTCAAAAAGGATTACTTTTTCAGTTACCGGATCAGGTGAACCCATCCTTTATATTTTCTGGTTTCTTTTGAAGGGTCTACTACATCGAAGATGACCTCTGCTGAGTAATAGTAAACGCCTGTCGATAATTCCTTTCCATTATTATCACGTCCGTCCCAATCAATATAAATGGGGCGTTCACCCCCCGATTCATAGCTATACACTTCTTTTCCCCATCGATTAGTCACTGTGAAGTCTACTTTCTCTACAAACCGTGCGCATTTTTTCCGAAGTTCAAGAAGATCAACTGGACCACAGGCACCATTTCCATTCTCATCTATTTGGCCGCGGTCATTAAAAGCACTAAACAGGTCATTGCATTTATCACCGTTGGGAGTGAATACATTTGGCAGTTCATAATAAGGGCAATTGTCAAAGCAAATTGAATTGCTCAACTCACTCACATTTCCTGCCCGATCAACTGCTGCAATTTTATAGCAACGGGCAAACGAGGGAAGATTGGCATCCAGAAAGAATGTGTCACGTACATTTTTGACATACAGTTCAAATTCCTCTCCCACTTTAGAGGCGGTATAAATATTATAACTTCTAATGTCTGCACGACACACTAAATCTGAAGGCTTTGGCCAGGTAAGTAAATTGCTGAATGTCTTGGGTGAACAGGATGACGTTTGTACGTACTCATCGCAATTAATACCGATTAGGGTAAGTTCCGGCTTACATGGAGCATCCTTGTCGTTGGGCTGGGCACAAATGATTTGAGAAAAATTAACAAGAGGTTCTTTTATCTTAGGGTTTCCATAAGCTCCCCTGGTCATGATCCTATAACAGTAGACTTCTGTATCGTTCAATGGAGTATTTTGATATTGGCCTGAGTCGGTGTATTTGAACTTTTGTTCATTAACATTCACACTATCAATCAGTGTTAGTTGATCTTCGCTCGCGTTGGCTGAACCGCGATAGATTAAATGCCTTGGATAATCCTGAGTTTGATTACTCCAGGGTACGTCCGCATTCCATAAGAGTTCAATTTCTTGAAATTGAGATTTAGCCTCCAGCCGAACAGAAGAAGCGATGGATGAAGTATCAATAGCAATATTGCTACCATCCAATAAAACGATTCTGTAGTTAAAAATAGTCTCTTCAGTGTTCAGGGGAGTATCTACAAATACGGAATCCAGTTGAAACGTAGGAGTAAGTCTTTGAATTTTTATATCCCCCGAAAAACCCTCTGCCCGGACAACTGCAAAACGATGGGGCGGTGGAAACAGCACCTTGTCCAGATCAAAAGGAGATCTCCATTTTACCGTGATCTGCCCGGCCGTAGAACTTGTCTTGTCAACCGTAACGTTTGTAATTACTGGCGCAAGAGCAAGAATGGGAGGGAGACAAATTTCATTTGAAACATAACTAAAGCCTCCACCAGGCGATGGAAAGGCGGCCACCAACCGATAACAATATTGCGCTCCCGGAGATAATCCCTTTCCTCCGTTTTTATCAACATAGGTAGATTGTGTAATGGGTACTTCGTCTATCATGGTGAACCCAAGAAAGTCAGCCATACCGGTGACACACTCAGGAGGAACAAACGCAAATTGATCAACCCTTCGCCAAACCTGCATGGTCACCGCATTGTTACAGGTATATTTCTCCCATTCAAGATTGGCCTCTTTCTTAATGTGATTGGCTACGGCAGATTTCCAGATAGGCGCAGGGCCAACTACGCGAATATTCCACGTCTTAAACTGAACAAGTTTGGGACCCGTAGAAGGATTGTCGGTAATCTTAAAAACTACCTGATAGGCTTGTTCTTTAATATGCTCACACTTCGTAGCCCAAGTAAAGTTAAGCTTTGCTCCGTTTATCCCGGTCGTTGATTGAAACTTGGGAGGATCTGGTGAAAAAGTGGCGGGTGATGGACTTATTGAAAAGACTTGTGAAAAGGCCTCAATTTTCACGCTGTCAAAATCAGGATCCTTCCCAAAAATATCTTCATTGATTACAGTTCCAGCCTCCACGCAGATATCCAATGGCACTGTTAACTCCGGCCGCTGATTTAAACAATCTTCAATAACAATTTGCATATCGCGGGTGACATAGCCCAACAATATCCACGCTCCCTGAATCCTTCTCCACTCCTTGATTAGAAATGAAATGTTGTACTCACCCGGTGCACCCGGTGCATCCCAAATCAGCGTTCCGGTGGTGGCGTTGATCTCAAAAGTAGGAGCGCCATTGCCATCTTCATTGGCGGTACCATAATCTATTCCAATCTTATCATAAAACTCTTTTACGTTCGGATCGCGATAGGCATTTACTTCTTCTCCTTTGGCTTGCTTAGGAATCGCTAATTCAAATGAAAGGCTATCTCCGTCCGGATCAAAAGCACCCGGATTGTGAAACCAAGCCGCTCCTGTACATCCCTTGTCAATGGGAGGCACCAGAAGTCTTGGCGTGTTACTACATCCCAGGAAAGGGTCTATATTAATCACCGTTTCTACATAAAATTTTGTTTCTACTGAATTAAACATATTTAGAATTCCGGCATTTCTATTTGGCTCCAAATAGCTGATCACATAGCGACCTGGTCCCGAGTAAATATGATTGACGGAATACGAGACGGTTCCAATACCAGGTCCTAAGTCTGGTCGCTGCGTATTGTCTATTGTTGGTGTGATGTGTGGCTTACTGCCGTCTCCAAAATCAAGTACTCCATCTCCAAATCTTATTTCGGAACCTGTATTAGTATAGACCGTTATGGTTATTTTGAACTCAAGACTCGTGCAACTCAATCGCTCCACGGTAATTTCACCTGCTCTTAGGTGGGTTGCAAAGACAGAGTGAGTTAATACACTACTTAGTGTTAAGAAAAAGAAGACAAAAATAAATTGATAGGCCTTAAAATTCATACCTCAATTAGCGATCAAAATTACAACATTAAAAATATCCAATAGGTTACAAGTAACGATAAAAAGGACCTTTTGCCAAGCCAGAATCGCTGTATTCAAAACGATAGAGGACAAAAAAAATTTGAAATTAAAAGGACATTAATAGAAAAACAGCAGGCTTGATATACCTATTTCATCTAACATAATTCAATATCCCCCCAGATAAGGTAAGGCTTAAAACCTAGAATTGTGTATTACTTGATGAGACCAGCCGCAAATTGATTTATTCCAATTCGGTTTTACGATGTGAAAGTTGGAGATTTGAGCTATGCGCGTTGTTGGAGAAATAGAACATCCCGAATGTAAAATCACCATTTTCCATTGGAATAATAAATACCTGATTAAGCTCGAAATGGGACCCTTTGAGCAAACCTTCAAACTCAACGAGTTTGATATCAGCTCAGAAGCAGATTTAAAAAAAGTTGTAGATGAAGATTTTATTAGCAAAGCCATGGCTCGTTTTGAAGATATGTCCCGCAGTTTAGCAGAAGCAACGGACGGAATTTAATTTCTAGGTACTTTTCCAGCCTTCATACCCGCAAATCACAGATTTTGAGTAAAAAATCAACACTTGGCTATTGCCTCAGTAGCCGTTACCTTTGACAGTCTATATTTAGTTAATGGAGATCGTAGAAAAGAAGAATAAGAATAAGGAGTACAAGCCCATCCTCGAAGGCATACCCGATTGGCCTGTTTATCAGCTCAGCAAAAACAGGAAAGAATTTCTGGATGAAGTAGCTCAAAAATCGGTTGAACGGATCCGGCAATTGCGCCCCACGCGCAAACAGTTGATTGATGAGCTGGAAACTACTGTCTACCGTGAACAAAATCGATTAAAGCGCAACCGTTGGCGTGCCGACCCCAAGGATGAATCGCGGTTTTGGTCAAAAATCAAAAACGATTTAGTAGAGCTGGGTTCAAAAAAACCGGAAGAGGCAGGCAAAAAGGAAGAAGAAATTCTCCTGATGATTGTCCAGCGCTATGCTAATGAGATTGCCGGAAAGTTCAACGCAAGTTCGTATCGCTTTGCACGGGAAGCCATCAAATTTTGGTTCTCCAGATTGCTAAATGGCGCCCGTGTAAAAAAATTCGGTGCATTTTTTCGAAAGAAATATACGCTGCGGGATAAAATTCAAATTGTTGGTAAGGTAAAGATGCTGCGGAGACTGGCAAAAAAAGGCACCGTAGTAATGGTTCCTACCCATTTCAGCAATCTGGATTCTATCCTTATCGGATGGGTCATCCATTCCCTTGGTTTGCCTGCATTCATTTATGGTGCCGGATTGAATCTATTCAACATAAAGATTCTCGCTTACTTCATGAATAGTCTGGGCGCTTACAAGGTGGACCGGAGGAAAAAGAACCTTCCCTACCTTGAGGTATTGAAGATGTATTCAAACGTAGCCATTCAGAAAGGAGCCCATAGTTTATTTTTCCCAGGAGGCACCCGTTCACGGTCAGGCCTTATTGAAAAACAACTGAAACTTGGGCTGCTCAGTACGGCCCTTGAAGCCCAGCGAAATCTTTACCTGGATAATCCAGGCGCGGAAGTACGAAAGATATTTGTTGTGCCGGTAACCCTTAACTATCACTTCGTATTAGAAGCTCCTGAATTAATTGAAGATTACCTTCAGGTAAAAGGACAAGACAGGTATTTTCCAGAGGAAGACAATTATGGCAGCTTTCAGCTTATTCGATTCTTGTTTAAGTTTTTTACCAATGGCTCTAATATCTCCGTATCGATAGGAAGAGGACTTGACGTATTGGGCAATTATGTTGATGACGAGGGTAATAGCCTTGACGCACAAAATAGAATAATTGATACCCGCGATTACTTCGTTTCCAACAATGATGTAACCAAGGATAAACAACGGGAAGATGAGTATACACGAATGCTCAGTCAAAAAATTGTCAAAGAGTATCACCGGATCAATCGGGTTTTTGCCAGTCACTTAGTGGCTTTTATTGCATTTGAAATCTGGCAGAAGAAACATCCTAAACTCGATCTATTCAGTTTTCTAAGACTTCCCGAAGAGGAATTAGAGATCGACTACAATGAATTTAAAGAGGTGTTCAAGCGCGTAAGAAAAGAAATCTATAACTTAAAAGAGGAAGGCAAAGTGTATTGTGCATCCCATCTCAAAGGGGAAGCTGATCTGGTCATTAAGCATGGCTTGGAAAATGTTGGTATTTTTCACCTCAAGCGCCCCGTAGTAAAAAATAAGAAAGGCAACATCATTACCCAAGATCTTAACACACTCTATTATTATCACAATCGGCTGGTAGGCTATGACCTCGAGAAATTTATCTGACAAGCCGGTAGGAGTTATAGGCGCAGGAAATTTCGGATCTGCCATCGCCAACATTCTTGCGCGCAATCGCAAAGTGCTACTCTATGCACGGGATGAGAAAGTAGTGAAGCATATTCTTGACAAGCGCGAAAATCGGGGGCATAAGATGCATAAGCAGGTGATGCCGACTAATGATCTGAAGTACCTCGCCAGTCAGTGTGATGTTATTTTCCCGATGGTTCCATCCGCGCATTTCAGGGCGATGATGAGAAAACTATCGCCCTATCTTCACCCATATCATATTCTTATCCATGGCACCAAAGGATTTGATATTACCTTACCCAAGGGGGAAACCATTGCCAGTGTTTTAACGCTGAATCGCAGTCAGGTGAAAACCATGAGCGAGGTAATCCGCGAGGAGAGCGTAGTGGTTCGTGTAGGCTGCCTGGCCGGACCGAACCTGGCAAAAGAACTGGCGCAACGCCAGCCTGGAGCGACCGTAGTGGCAAGCCCCTTCAACGAAGTAATACAAGTGGGCAAGCGCTTGTTGCGCAACGATCGGTTTCAGGTTTATGAGAATCATGATTTGGTGGGCGTAGAAATAGCGGGTGTGTTAAAAAATATTATTGCTATTGCATCCGGTGCACTAAGC
>JANMYO010000067.1:0-5923 GCA_031382175.1 Bacteroidia bacterium
AGAAGAACTGGGTATTGGAAGACCTTCAACGTATGCGCCTACCATCTCCACCATTCAGAAACGCGGTTATGTTGTAAAAGAGGCCAGGGAAGGAGTGGAAAGGAAGTACAATGTGCATGTATTACAAAGTGATCAGATAACGTCTTCTACAGAAACTGAAATCACAGGTGCCGAGAGCAATAAGCTGTTTCCCACCAACATTGCCATGGTGGTAAATGATTTTCTCGTGGAGCACTTCCCGGAAATCACCAACTATTCGTTCACCGCAGAGATCGAACAAGAATTCGATGAGATTGCAAGCGGAAAATTGAAGTGGCAGAAAATGCTGGATCAGTTTTACACACCGTTTCATAAAACAGTTCTCAAGACGGAACTCGTAGAACGATCTTCTGTACAGAATAAAAATAAAGAACTGGGTATCGATCCTAAGTCAGGCAAGAACGTATATGTAAAGCTTGGGAAATTTGGTGCCTACATACAAGTGGGAGAGAACCCGGATGATAACGGGGGAGAGAAACCAAAATTTGCGAGCCTCCGACAAGGACAATTCATTGAGAATATTACTTTGGCGGATGCCCTTGAGTTGCTTAAGATGCCTCGTGATCTAGGGCTGTTTGAAGAAACACCGGTGGTCGCAAACATCGGCAGATTTGGCCCTTATGTGTTGCACGATAAAAAATTTATATCTATTCCGAAAGGAGAGGATCCCTATACGATTGCACCGGAGCGAGCCATAGAGTTAATTCATGCCAAACGTGAACTGGATGCCAATCGATTGATTAAAGCCTTTGAAGGCAATGCAGACATTCAAGTGCTCAACGGTCGTTTTGGTCCTTACATCAAGGCTGGAAAGAAGAATGTTAAGATCCCTAAGGGAAAAATTCCTGAAGAACTGACACTCGAGGAATGTGTGACATTGGCAGAAAATGCTCCGGAGAAAAAAGGTCGGTGGGGCCGCTTTGGCGGAGCCAAGAAAAAAGAAGAAGTAGTGGCTGCACCCGCTAAACCTGCCAAAGCGGCTAAGAAAATTAAGACTGAGAAAAAACTGAAGGTGATTAAAGCCAAAAAGAAAAAGGCTTAATCAAGAGATTTCAGGGGTGGTGTTGACATTTGCAAACTCGTTGTGATTGCTTTCAGTGATCATTCTATTTTAACTCATGATAGTTACTTGATGTAAACCTGTTTTTATTTTTATTAATGAAATTAATCTTCATTTTTATTTCCTTCACTATACTCGGTACCGATATTTCTGCCCAGCTTAAAGGCACCTCGGGTAATCCGATATTTGCAGGTTGGTATGCTGATCCGGAGGGAATCATCATCAAGAATCAATTCTGGATTTATCCAACCTACTCTGCACCCTATGAGCAACAAATTTTTATGGATGCCTTTTCTTCACCGGATCTCATTACCTGGAAAAAGCATGAACATATTATTGATACCACTTCAGTGAAATGGGCAAAGAAAGCGATGTGGGCTCCGGCTATTGTTGAGAAGGATGATAAGTACTTTTTGTTCTTCGGAGCAAATGATGTACACGAAGGCGAAGTGGGCGGCATTGGAGTAGCTGTAGCAGATCAACCACAAGGCCCGTTTAAAGATCTTCTAGGGAAACCACTGATTAATGAAATCAAAAATGGTGCACAGCCTATTGATCAGTTTGTATTCAAAGATAAAGACGGACAATATTATATGATCTACGGTGGGTGGGGTCACTGCAACATCATCAAATTGAAGAATGACTTTACCGGATTTGTTCCGCACCGTGATGGAACGACATTCAAGGAGATTACACCAAAAGGTTATGTGGAAGGCCCTGTCATGTTTATCCGAAATAATAAATATTATTTTATGTGGTCAGAAGGCGGATGGGGTGGGCCGAATTACAAAGTAGCCTATGCTATTTCCGATTCGATTTTAGGACCGTTTGAACGTATCGGAACCGTTTTACAACAAGATGCCACGGTAGCCACAGGAGCCGGACATCATTCCATCATGAAGCATCCAAAAAAAGATCAATGGTATATTGTATATCACCGAAGACCGCTGGGAGAGACCGATGCCAATCATCGTGTTACCTGTATAGATGAAATGCAATTCGATGAAAAGGGTTTAATCCAACCTGTGAAGATTACATTTGAAGGAGTGAAGAAACAGACGTTGAAGTGATTTTCTATTGAACCCATCGGGACTACCTCCTTGTGCCACAGTTTTGATTTGCAAGAATCCACTTTATTTCATACTTACCGTCCTGGTTCTCTTACGCTCGAACATAAGAATATGTCTGGCTCCAATGGGAATATCAATGCGATAACGGTTCTTTGCCCAGGTGTGATGGTAGCGAGGCTTTACAACTTCTGTTGAACCTTTCGATGACCCACAGGAGATAAGGGTGGCAGCAACAATGACTACAAATAAGAAATAGACCTTCCTCATAAGGGTTTTGATGACCTCTAAAATACTCTTTTTATTTCTGCTATAAGAACTTAACTTAGGAAGTTATAATCCATTGTATACAATGATAACTTTTGATACGCTTTCCGAGGCCCTGGCCGACCTGAAAACAAGGGGCTACGTGAATGACTTCAATCTTCATCCCGAATGGATTGAATGTCCCGCCATGGAAGTGCGATTGCATCCCACACAATTTCATGTCGATGAGGTGCATCGCTTTGAAGGGATGACCAATCCCGATGACAGTGCTGTTCTCTATGCGATCAGTTCTTCAAAGGCAATTAAAGGCGTGCTCATCGATGCCTATGGAGTTTACGCTGAGTCGCTAAGCCCGTTGATGATTCAGAAATTAAAAATTGATTTAAATACCAACCACTAATGACCTTTAAACGAATAGGTATCTTTTTCTTTTTGAGCATAATGTCTGGTGCACTTCATGCCCAATCACTTATTGACATTACTATTGACAAATTGCAGGTCAAGAGTTTTCAGGGTGACAAATCCAAAGTCGACTTTAGTACGCCATTGTTTTCTTACGAGGTTAATGGAGTTACTTATAACGCAGATCAGTCATCTTTATTGAAAATTAATTTTGAACCTGACCGGAATTTTAGCTCAGGTTTTAAAGGAGTTGTTGCCTTTAAGAATGAATCGAAGGATACGCTGCGTCTCTCCAACGTAGTTCCTTTTGGGCGATCGGAGAAGAACGCATATATCACAGGACTTGGAACCCATCGGCTTTCACGGACTCACCTGTTCCTTCCCAGTCGTAAGCCTGTCAATGTTATTGTTCCAGATAATGCGTGGGAGTTAGGCTACTCTGGTCTACGCCTGAATGATGAACTGAGTGTATTTGGATTTACGCGGAGAGACAATAATTCATTGAAGAGTGCAAAACAGAAGCGGTTTGAAACGATTCTTGCTCCGGGCGGATCTGTAAGTTATACTTTCTATGCTGACTTCTACAAAGGCGAATGGCAACAGGGACTGCGTAAAGTTTTTCAGGAGAGGTACTTGTATGATCTCGCTTCCTTTGATGAATCATTATATCAACGTGAGGATTTAAAATGGATACAAGGTGCTTATGTTATGCATTTGCTAATGGCATGGGATAAAGATTTCTATGATTACAAGACCGGAAAATTCAATTTGAAGCAGTTTGTTGAGAAAGGCAAAGGCCTCTATGGTGGCGATGATGTAGTCTGCATCTGGCCAACCTGGCCCACGCTGGGTGTAGATTCTCGCAACCAGTTTGATATGTATCGCGATTTACCTGGCGGTTTGTCAGGATTGCGTGCATTGGCAGACACACTTCATTCTATTGGCACAAAATTTTTCATTGCTTACAACCCCTGGGATGAGAGCACCCGAAGTGAAGGGCATCTTCAAGGCCTTGCTTATTTAATCAAAGAGACAGCAGCAGACGGTGTTGTGTTGGATACAAAAGGCGAGTCGAGCAGAGAGCTTCAAGAGGCTGCTGATAAAGTAAGACCGGGTGTGATTATGTACAGCGAAGGGCAGGCGGTAGCAAAAGATATGACAGGCATTGTCTCCGGTCGTGTTCACAATGCATTGTACTATCCGCCTATGCTGAATCTTCATAAGCTTATTCGCCCTGATTTCTCGATCTTCCGAGTGGCTGAAGTTTTCAAGGAGCCTATTCAACGGGAGTATGCCGTGGCTTTTTTTAATGGCTATGGAACGGAGATCAATCAATTTGCTCCAGGCCACCCTGACAATGAAGAGGATCAGTATCGTTACCTGGGAAAGACTTCTCGCATCTTACGAGAGAACTCACCTAATTTTACAAAAGGTAACCTGACACCATTGATCAGCACGTTAAGAGACAGCATTTGGGTAAATAGTTGGGAGACGGAATCAAAAACTGTGTACACTATCTATAGCACCAAGCCGGAGGGATTTAAAGGAACACTCTTTGAAGTCAAGTCTTCTCCTAAAGATCACTATGTTGACGTATGGCATCATAAGGAACTTCAGCCAAAGCAAATCAATGACAAATGGTGGATAGAAGCGGAAACTGATGCATTCAATTCTTCTTTTCTGGGAACAAATAATGAAGGAGAGGTGGATTGTATAGCACGTTTGCCAAAAGTCATTACCTGTCAATTGCGAGGCAACGAACTTTCAATAACGGCTAAAGGCACATCGATAAAGGTTTGGGCTGGTGCACCTTCTTATGAGAAAAAACCACTTGAGCTGACTGAGGGAACTCATACTATTCAGCTGAATAAAGTGTTTGGTCGCTTTGAAGGGAAGTTTGTAGTGCAGGCTTTTGACGGACAAAATTTGTTGGATGAAGTAGTGTTCACTATTGCTCCAGGTACAGCTCGGTTGATCAGTGCAAAGGAACCTAGCCCGGTGGCAAATACAATTCCTGTGGGCATGGTAAAAATCCCTTCTGGTAAATTTCTATTCAAGACAACCCATGGCGATGATTTTATCCCTTATCCAAAAGCCGCGGAAGAAGTAGTGGAAGTGAGTGCTGTTTTTATGGACAAATTTCCGGTGACTAATATCCAATTCAAAAAATTTATAGAGGCTACTAACTATAGACCTGGCGATGATGTAAATTTTTTAAAACATTGGATCAGTAATACGATCCCGAAAGGAGAGGAGAATTTTCCTGTAGTCTATGTTTCTTATGAAGATGCCAAAGCCTATGCACAATGGGCAGGCAAGCGATTGCCTACAGAAGTAGAATGGCAATATGCATCACAGACTTCAGCCCTGAATGAGTGGCCGTGGAAACAAACCAAGCCGGTTAAACGCAAACTGCAATATGTGACTGAGACGCTTACCGTTTCTTTCCTGGAAGGGATTAGCCCTTCCGTTTGTAATCTTGGAGATGGGAAGCCTTACGCAGTGGGCAAGTATCCAAAAGGCGCCAATGCATTTGGACTTCAGGATCTGGTAGGAAGTGTGTGGCAATTAACCAACGATGTTTATGAAAGCGGAAGTTATCGATACATTATAATGAAAGGAGGGAGTTATTTCAAACCTTCTTCAAGTTGGTGGTATGTGCAGGGAGGGCCTCGTGAACTTCACTATCGTCAATTTTTAGTAAGAGTGTCCGAAGGCTTTGAGCGCAATGCTACGGTGGGATTTCGGTGTGTAAAAGATGTTCAATAATTGAAATTGCAACGTCAGATAGATCGGCTAAAATAAATTGGCTTATTTTTGCATTGATTAAGGCTAAAGTTATCTTTGCACCCTTAATTATCAGGTCTGGTCCCGATAGCTATCGGGATCAACTGGTTAGATGTAGGTAATGGTCTGGTAGTTCAGCTGGTTAGAATGCCTGCCTGTCACGCAGGAGGTCGCGGGTTCGAGTCCCGTCCGGACCGCTTAAAAGCTTTAAATCTTAATTGATTTGGAGCTTTTTTGATTTATTATGACTTCGAAAAGTATATACTTTTGTGTTATACACCATGGTCTTAGCGTATCAAAT
>JANMYO010000068.1:0-29108 GCA_031382175.1 Bacteroidia bacterium
CAATTTATGAGAACTATGGAGTAGGAAATGGATCCATGGCCAACAATCCCTTGCTCCAGGAGTTACCCGATCCTATTACCAAAGCAACCTGGGATAATTATGTAACCGTTTCGTTAAAGGATGCTTCTGCCAAAGGCTTTACCATGAATGATGGTACAGTGCAGTTGGCTAATCTTACGGTAGGAGGGAAGACCGTGAAGGTTCCCGTAGTAGTACAACCGGGTCAGGCTCCCGGCACCATCGGTATGGCGCTTGGATATGGAAGAACAAAGGTTGGCAAGGTAGCTGAGGGAATTGGCACGAGTGCCTACCCTTTCATCGACATGGTCGATGGAGGACTTCGCTATCATGTTGCATCAGGTGTGACCATTGAGTTAGTTAACGAAGAATACAGGATTGCCCAGACACAGACTCATGAAACATACATGGGTCGTGAGAATGTTATACAGGAGTCAGTGCTTTCCGAATTCAAAAAGAATCCCTCGGCCGGAAGAGATAACCCCATGGTGACGAAGTGGGATGAGAAAGTAGATGCAGCCAGCATCAGCATGTGGAAAGGCTACGAATATAAGAATCACCATTGGGGAATGGCCATCGACCTCAATACGTGTACCGGTTGTGCTGCCTGTGTAGTGGCGTGTAACGTGGAAAACAACGTCTCCATGGTGGGGAAAGACGAAGTCTTGAGAAGAAGGGAAATGCATTGGTTGAGAATTGATCGTTACTATAGTAGCGAAGCCAAAGCCGGAGATTATGTCGGACTTGAAAAAGCTTCGGAAAATCCTGAAGTAGTATTCCAACCGATGCTGTGTCAGCATTGTAATAATGCGCCTTGCGAAACAGTGTGTCCTGTTGCGGCAACAACCCATAGCACCGAGGGTCTCAATCAAATGACGTATAACCGTTGTATTGGTACACGTTATTGTGCCAACAACTGCCCTTATAAAGTAAGACGCTTTAACTGGTTCAAGTATCACGATAACCAGCAATTCTATCAGTCGAATCCTTCCATGAACACCGACTTAGGTCGCATGGTGCTGAACCCGGATGTAACGGTTCGCTCACGCGGTGTCATGGAGAAGTGTTCATTCTGCGCACAACGCATTCAGGCGGGTAAGCTCACTGCGAAAAGGGAGAGAAGGACAGTGAAAGATGGTGAAGTGGTGACAGCCTGTATGGCAGCGTGTACCAGCGGTGCTATTCTCTTTGGCGATATGAATGATTCAGAAAGCAGGATCAGCAAATTGTTGAAGATCGAAAGAGATGAGAAGCGTCCTTATGGCATTGATAAAAAAATTGGCAATCCAAGAGCGTACCGTGTGTTGGAAGACATTGGCGTGAAGCCCAATATTTTCTACCTCACCAAGATCAGAAACAAAGACAAGGAAGAGACCAAAGGGTAAGAATAAAAAAGTAACGATTAATAACGACTAACGCGATATGCAGGCTACTTCAGCAATACGAGAAACCTTAATCACGGGTGGAAAAACAATGGCCGATGTCTCTGAGGACATCAGCCGCCAGGTAGAAGGGAAACCCTCCCGCCTCTGGTGGAGTGCTTTTGGTTTCTCTTCGGTATTATTGGCTTTGGGTTTTTACTCCTTATGCGTTTTGGAATGGGAAGGAGTAGGAGTCTGGGGATTGAATAAAACAGTAGGCTGGGCTTGGGATATCACCAACTTCGTTTGGTGGGTGGGTATTGGTCACGCGGGTACACTGATTTCAGCGATCTTATTATTGTTCCGTCAGAAGTGGAGAATGTCCATCAACCGCGCAGCGGAAGCGATGACCATCTTTGCCGTTATTTGCGCTGCCACCTTCCCGTTCGCCCACATGGGCAGATTGTGGTTAGGCTTCTACTGGGTTTTCCCGCTTCCAAATACATGGGGTTCCCTCTGGGCGAATTTCAACTCCCCTTTGTTATGGGATGTGTTCGCGATCTCAACCTACTTTACCGTATCGTTGGTGTTCTGGTATATGGGACTTATCCCCGACTTTGCTGTGATTCGTGATCGCGCAACGATTGCCGGTAATAAACTGAGGGCAACAATCTATAATTCATTGAGCTTTGGATGGGAGGGAGGAGCCCGCACCTGGAGTCGCTACGAATCGGTAGCCCTGATTTTAGCAGGTCTTTCTACGCCCCTTGTACTTTCTGTCCACACGATTGTATCCATGGACTTTGCTACTTCAGTAATCCCCGGCTGGCACACAACCATCTTCCCGCCTTACTTTGTTGCTGGTGCTATTTTCTCCGGGTTTGCCATGGTGCTTACACTTCTTATTGTTACCCGTAAAGTGTTCGGCTTAGAGGACTACATTACCATCTACCACATTGAATTGATGAACATCGTGATTATCATCACAGGTTCTATTGTGGGCATAGCGTATATCACAGAATTCTTTATTGCCTGGTATGGTGGTGTGCCGGCAGAATATTATGCATTCTATAATCGTGCAACGGGCCCTTACTGGTGGGCGTACTGGTCGATGATGACCTGTAATGTAATTTCTCCCCAGTTGTTCTGGTCTAAGAAATTACGAACCAATATTGTGGCCACGTTTATCCTTTCCATTGTCGTCAATATTGGAATGTGGTTCGAGCGGTTTGTAATCATTGTAACGTCTCTGCACCGGGATTATTTACCCTCCAGTTGGGCGATGTTCTATCCGACCATCTATGATGTGGGTGAATATGTATTGACGTTTGGATTTTTCTTCTGCGCCTTCCTGTTGTTTGCCAAATTTTTCCCGGTGGTCAACATGGCTGAAATAAAAAGTATTCTCAAGTCATCATCCGAAAAGAAGCATTAACTCACTATGGAGAGCAATAAAAATTATTTGGTAGGAATATTTAGCGATGAAGATGTACTTCTTCATGCGGTGGAGGATATCCGTGGAAAAGGAGTAAAGATCGAAGAGGTCTACTCTCCTTTCCCCGTTCACGGACTGGATGATATGCTCGGCTATAAGCGTAGCCGCTTGCCGATCGCAGCTTTTATGTTTGGCGCGTTGGGTACTTCATTAGCCCTGCTAATGCAAATCTGGATGCTAGGGTATGACTGGCCCATGATTATCGGAGGTAAGAACCATGCTTCTCTTCCACCTTTTATTCCTGTAACATTTGAGTTAACCGTGCTGCTTTCAGCCCTTGGTATGGTAGGAACTTTCTTTATCGTCAGCGACATGAAGCCGTATAAATGGCCGCGCCAGTTTGATCTGCGCAGCACCAACGATAAGCATGTGATGGCAATTGATTTAGCCACTAACCGGATGAGCAAAGAAGAAATCAGAGGCATTTTGAAAGCCAGTGGAGCAGAAGAAGTAAACGAAAAGAACTTTTAAGTAAGAACTTATGCGATTGATACGAATTTTGTTTTTAGGAATCTCAGCAGCAACATTACTATTCCTCGCAGGTTGCAAGGCCGGTGGTGAAAACCCGGGCCGTGAGTACGCTCCCAACATGTACCATTCGGTTGCTTATGAACCCCTGTCTCAGATCACGGATCTGAATGCCGGAAGATGGGTCAACTCACTGGACAATGACCGGGGAGAATACTTCAATTCAAATCAGTACAATCTTTATCGCATGAATATGCGCATTCCTCCTGCCAACACCGTAAAAAGAACGGCCAATGGCTGGTTGCCTTACCGTGCAGCGAATGATACCGTAGGCCTTCGTCTTGCAAATAAATTAGTTAATCCTCTGGATTCAACAGAAGTTGTCATTGCCTCCGGTAAGGCGCTGTTTGAAATGTATTGCAAACATTGCCATGGAGCAAAAGGTGGTGGAGATGGTAAAGTGGCCAGTGGCGTTACGATTGATGGTGTAGAGCATAGTGCCTATCCAGGTGTGGCTAACTTGAAGGGAGATGCATACCTGAACATTACCGAAGGTCATATTTTCCATGTGATTACCTACGGCAAAGGATTGATGGGAGCACACGGTTCTCAGGTGAGCCCTGAAGATCGCTGGAAGATTGCCAGGTATGTGAAGACCTTACAGAAATCGAAATAGCATTTAAACGAACGAACGAATAATGGTAGCCGAAGAAAAATACATTTTCAAAGCCGAGACAAAAAAGAAGCTTGTCATCTTAGGAGTGGTAGGTGTTGTTCTTTTTGCCCTCGGGGTATTCATGGCCATGCAATCCGGAGGTCACGATGCGCACAATCCGGAAGGACATGCCGCTACCGAATTTTCTAAGAATTTGGTTGCCAGTACGGATGCGGTTGCTACAGCCGAAGGCCATGAGGAAGCGGCTGCCGGACATCATGGAAGCGCTCCCTGGCTAAAAAGAATCTACACCTCACTCTGGCACAACAACGTTTTCTTCACCGGCATTGGTATCATCGGGTTATTTTTCATTGCCATTCAATATGCTGCTCAGGCAGGATGGTCGGCACCGATTAAGAGAATTCCGTTGGCGATTGGTCATTGGATTCCCATCGCAGGTGTCCTGATGCTAGTGATTTGGTTTCTGGTGAAGGGCGATCTCTTCCATTGGACGCACCATGACCTCTATGTAGCAGGTGGAGCTGATTATGATAAAATCATTGACGGTAAAAGTGCCTACTTCTTCTGGCCATTGAGTGCGGGTGGTTTCCCTGCATTTTATATTTTCAGAATGGTAGCCTTTTTTGGATTGTGGTATATGTTTTTCATCTGGATCAAGAAAGAAATGCTGGCGGAAGATGTAGATGGTTCGACCGAGCATTGGTTTACTGCCCGAAAATTCTCTGCTATGTTCCTGGTCATCTTCGGAGTCACATCTTCGGTATCCGCCTGGGACTGGGTCATGAGTATTGATACTCATTGGTTCAGCACCATGATGGGTTGGTATGTGTTTGCGAGCTGGTGGGTAACGGGGTTAGCGACCATTGCCCTTATCGTTGTAAACCTGAAGGATGCAGGTTATTTAAAAGTGGTCACGGCCAATCACCTTCATGATTTGGGTAAGTTTATATTCGCGTTCAGCATCTTCTGGACCTATATCTGGTTTAGTCAGTTTTTGTTGATCTACTATGCCAACATCCCGGAAGAGACTGTCTACTTCTATCAGCGTCTAAAAGTGGCTCCGTATAGCTGGATTTTCTTTGTCAATCTTTTATTAAACTTCGTGTTGCCTTTCCTGTTATTGATGACAAGAGATGCAAAACGTCATATGTCCATGTTAAAAGTAGTTTGCCCGATCGTAATCGTTGGTCACTGGTTTGATTTCTTCAATATGATCACACCGGGTGTAATGCAAAATGGCGGAGGTATTGGCTTTCTGGAAATTGGCTTAGGATTAATTTTCATGGCCGCCTTCCTTTTTGTGGTGCTGAGCAGCCTGGCCAAGAACCCGTTGATTGCTAAAAATCATCCGATGATGGAGGAGAGTATGCATCATCACATTTGATCGAATTTGGATTGACATCGTAGATAGAATTATTAAAATATAAAGATATGATGAGTGTTATTGTCGGTTTAGGTGTGATCCTGGTACTGGCTATTCTGTACATGATTTTCAGAATAGGCAACCTGGTAGGGCTGGTGAAGGGAAAGGAGACCACCGATCCTTACAATAAGGTCAATGGCTTTTTGTTCATGGCGTTTTCTATACTAAGTATTACAGGATTCTTATGGTATTCCTACGCTCATTACAGCACCTATACATTGCCGGTGGCCTCTATTCATGGTGGAATTACTGACGGATTGTTTTGGTTGACCATGGGCATTACCGTAGTGGCCTTCGTGATCATCAGCATTGCTATGTTCTGGTTTACGTACAAATACCAGTATAATCCGAACCGCAGAGCTGAGTTTATCTCGGACAATCACAAGCTTGAGATACTTTGGACCGTTGTTCCTGCGATTGTTCTGGCCTTGTTGATTTTCAGGGGCCTTCGTGTATGGAATGATATTACCGGCCCGGCCAGTAAAGAAGCTGAAGTGATTGAGTTAGTTGGCCAGCAGTGGCTTTGGTCAGCTCGATATCCCGGTGTGAAAGACAATCAATTAGGGGACTGCAATTATAAATTAATCGATGCGTCCAATGAATTTGGTTTAGATTTAACCGATAAGAATACGTTTGATGATTTTAAATCATTGGAACTCCATTTACCCAAAGGCAAAGAAGTGTTATTGAAGATCAGGGCAAAGGATGTTTTGCACAGTGTTTTTCTGCCTCACTTTCGGGTGAAGATGGATGCGGTACCCGGTATGTACACCTACTTTAAGTTCACCCCTACAAAAACTACTCAGGAAATGCGTGATGAAACAGGCAATCCTAAATTTAACTATGAGATGGCCTGTACGGAGATTTGTGGAAAAGGACATTTTTCAATGCGCTTCCCGGTGGTCGTGGACGAACCCGAAGTGTATGAGAAATGGAAGGCTGCACAGGATGCCTGGCTAAAGTTAAATCCTGAATACCTGGCCAAAGTACCTGCGGCACTTCGTGAAGCAGCGATGATAAAAGCCGGTGTACCCATGGATAATTCAGCTACAGGTGCGGCCCAACTTCGTTCAGTTTCGATTACCAATTAAGACATTTTAACCTATGGCAACAATAGATACTCATTCTCACACCGAAGTTCACACTCACGATGATCATGAACATGATCACGGACATGGTAACTTTTGGACAAAATATATTTTTAGCGAAGACCACAAAGTAATTGCCAAGCAATTCCTGATCACCGGTATGGCGTGGGCATTAATCGGAGGGATACTCTCTGTTATTTTTCGTCTGCAACTTGGTTTTCCGGAGGCATCACTCGAGTGGTTAAGGCCTGTATTGGGCGGTTGGTTGACACCCGAAGGAAAGATTGATCCTGAATTCTATTTGGCGTTGGTGACCATGCACGGTACCATCATGGTATTCTTCGTGCTAACAGCGGGCCTAAGCGGTACGTTTAGTAACTTCCTTATTCCATTGCAGGTAGGGGCACGCGATATGGCTTCAGGCTTCATGAACATGCTGTCGTATTGGTTTTTCTTTGCGTCCAGTACGGTAATGTTTACGTCTTTGTTTATCTCCACAGGCCCTGCGGCCGGAGGATGGACAATCTATCCGCCATTGAGTGCATTACCTCAGGCGATTTCAGGATCGGGTTTAGGAATGACGCTATGGCTTGTCGCGATGGCGCTGTTTATCGTGAGTAGTTTATTGGGAGGTATCAACTATGTAACAACCGTAATTAACCTGCGTACCAAAGGCATGGCGTTTACAAAAATGCCGTTGACAATCTGGGCGTTCTTTTTTACCGCCATTATCGGAATACTTTCTTTCCCTGTACTTTTTGCTGCGGCCTTGTTATTGATTTTTGATCGGAGCTTTGGCACCAGCTTTTATCTCTCAGATATTTACATCGGAGGAGAAGCGCTTCCCAATCAAGGTGGAAGCCCAATTCTATTCCAACACTTGTTCTGGTTCTTAGGACACCCCGAGGTTTACATTGTATTATTGCCAGCCTTAGGTCTGTCTTCCGAAATTATTGCTACCAATTCCCGCAAGCCAATATTTGGTTATAAAGCCATGGTTGGCTCGATGCTCTTCATTGCGATTCTTTCTTTCGTGGTATGGGCACACCATATGTTTGTTACCGGAATGAATCCTTTTCTGGGCTCCATCTTTACGTTGCTGACGCTCATTATTGCCGTCCCTTCGGCTGTAAAAATATTTAACTATGTTACAACGCTATGGAAAGGTAACATCATCTTTACACCGGCCATGTTATTCTCGATTGGCCTGGTATCGTTCTTCTTAACAGGCGGTATCACGGGTATCTTTTTAGGAAATTCGGCCGTTGACATTCAGTTACACGACACGTATTTTGTGGTGGCGCACTTTCACCTGGTAATGGGCAGCGCATCGTTCTTCGGGATGATGGCCGGGGTTTATCATTGGTTCCCTAAAATGTTTGGAAGAATGATGAACGATCGCCTCGGGTACATTCACTTCTGGTTAACGTTTATCGGAGTGTATTTGGTTTTCTTCCCGATGCACTACATCGGTATTGCAGGCTTCCCAAGACGGTACTATAGCTGGACTAACTTTGAAACCTTCAGTGGCTTTGCTGACCTAAACATGCTGGTGAGTATCGCAGCCATCATCACCTTGGCAGCACAGTTTATCTTCCTGTTCAATTTCATTTACGCGATTTTCAGAGGAAAAGCCGCTCCCGCAAATCCTTGGAATTCAAATACCCTGGAATGGACTACCCCAAGATTTCCCGGGCATGGTAACTGGGTTGGAGAATTGCCTACTGTATACCGTTGGCCGTATGACTATAGCAAGCCAGGTGCAAAGGAGGATTTTATTCCTCAGCATATTCCTTATTCCGAAACTCCGGAATCTAACTTGCCGTATGAGAACGATCTTATTAAACTAGAGATGGGTGACTCGGGAGCTATTGTCGTGGAAGATAAGAAACATTAAGCCTTAAGGGTTAAACTGGTTTTGAGTCAGGCAGCGATCAGGGGATATAACAAGCTTTGCTTTTCTACCCTGATCGCTGTTTTTATTTTAATCCTGGCCGGTGGAGTCGTGAGGACAACAGGGTCAGGTATGGGATGTCCCGATTGGCCAAAATGTTTTGGGACCTTGGTACCGCCTACCTCGGTTGATCAACTGCCGCCCGATTACAAAACTACATTTTCCCAATACCGGGAAAAGAAAAACCAAAAGTTTGCCAGGTTCTTGAATGGTATTGGTCTTGACGAAACGGCAAAGGAGTTATTGAATAATAAATCCATTCTTGAAGAAGCTGATTTTAATGCCTCTAAGACCTGGATAGAATACATCAACCGGCTGCTGGGAGTAATTGTGGGATTCCTGATTCTTGCTCTGGCAGTGAGATCTATTGCGCTTAGAAAAGCGCGGCCAAAGGTATTTTATTTCTCTATCGCTACCTTGGTAGCTGTACTTATTCAGGGCTGGTTTGGATCAATCGTTGTCTCTACCAACCTGACGACCTGGACGATTACCGTGCATATGTTTCTCGCGTTGCTTATCGTTGCACTTCTTGTCTATCTATACCATATCAGCGACCCTGGCGCTCCTCTTATCTCAATCGATTGGAGTACCCGATGGATTCTTTTCGCCTGCATGGCAGCGGTGCTTGTTCAAATCTTTTGGGGTACCCAGGTAAGACAAGCTATTGACCGGATTGCTTCCACGTCCATCGCACGTGATTCCTGGATTTCCAAACTCGGTTTAGAGTTTATCATCCACCGCTCTTTTTCATGGGTGGTGCTTGCGTTACACGTAATTTTAGTGGTGAAAATGGTCAAAACATCTACGGAGAAAGCTTTACCGCTTGCTCTAATAGTTTTAATTTTGGGGACGTTATTGAGTGGGACGGGGATGGCGTATTTTTCTGTTCCTTATCTCCTTCAACCGGTTCATTTACTTTTAGGAACAATGATTTTTGGAGCGCAGCTGCTTTTGTTGTTTCGGCTGAACATCAACAAGAGTAGAGTGTTAATATAAATAGAATGATTACAGAGGTTTCCGGATTAAGTACATACATGCTGGCCATGGCCAAGACGAGGGCTTTGGTAGAATTGCTGAAAGTCCGGCTTTCTGCTTTAGTCGCATTTTCCTGTGCTTTTGGGTATGCGCTGGCCATGCCAAGTGATATCCATTGGCAAACTCTTCTCATGATTTACCTCGGAGGTTTCCTCATGTCAGGTGCTGCCGTTACAGTGAATCAGGTAATCGAACGAGACCTGGACAAACTCATGACGCGTACCCTGAATAGACCTTTGCCTACCGGCAGAGTCAATGTTCAAGAGGCAATTTTATTTTCTGTAGTATGTCTTCTGACGAGCACTATTATTTTATGGATTTATGCCAATCCATTAACGGTTATACTTTCATTACTATCACTGGTCTTGTATAGTTTTGTCTATACACCGCTAAAGAGGGTAGGCCCCATTGCAGTTTTTGTGGGTGCTATTCCGGGCGCGCTACCTCCTCTGCTGGGTTGGATAGCGGCCACAGGAACTATCTCACACGAAGCCATGATTATTTTTGGTATTCAGTTCATCTGGCAATTTCCACACTTCTGGGCGATTGCCTGGGTGGCCGATGATGATTACAAGAAGGCAGGATTCAAACTTCTTCCCTCAGGAGGAGGCAAGGATTTAAATACGGCTGTACAGATCATGATCTATACCATGTTTCTTATTCCGCTGGGACTGCTTCCCGCAAAGTTTGGGATTACAGGCATCGACTCAGCCATTGTAGCAACGGTATGTGGGATTGCTTTTTTTGCAGCAACGTTTTCACTACTTAAAACAGGCAGTCGAAAATCAGCATTGCGCATAATGTTCGGTTCGTTTTTGTATTTGCCCATAGTGCAGATAGCGTACTTGTTGGATAAAGTATAGCATGAATTTAATAACCATAATAGAAGGATGACAACGGATTTTAAAATAGTAGAAGAGCCAAAGAAGCCGATCTCAATGCACCCCAAGAAGTTTGCGATGTGGCTTTTTATAGGCAGTGTTGCCATGCTTTTTGCGGCATTCACTTCCGCCTATATCGTTCGGCAGGCAGAAGGCAATTGGCTTTATTTTGACTTGCCTAATCTGTTTTACATTACATCGGGTATCATTCTGATGAGCAGCTTTACGTTACAGTGGGCCTATTGGGAGGCGAAAAAGGATAGCCTGGACAGAGTGAAGTTATTGGTCGGTATTACGTCCCTTCTTGGAGTGGCTTTTTTGGTGGGGCAGGTGATGGCGTGGAGAGAACTGGTGGAGCACAGTGTCTACCTGGTTGGAAATCCCTCAGGATCATTTATTTATATTTTGACGGGTTTGCACGGAGTCCATTTAATCAGTGGGATCGTCTTTCTTTTAATCGTTCTAAACTCAACCTTTAAGTTCAAAATCCATTCTAAAAATCTTGCTCAGCTGGAAATGTGCCTTACTTATTGGCATTTTTTGGGAGGACTTTGGCTATATTTGTTTGTATTCCTAATATTGTACAGATAATCAGATTTTAACCTATGGCACACTCTTCAACTACTGTATCAGCTCCAGGAAGAGACGTTTGGGATGGTGGAGTTTCACCGATGGGCGTTAGCTATGGCAAGCTCATGATGTGGTTCTTTCTCCTCTCAGATGCCTTCACTTTTTCAGGTTTATTGGTGACCTACGGCTTAGTCCGTTCTGCACACAATGCCTATACAGGAGCGGTGAATGCATTCTCATTTTCTCATTCGTACTGGCCAATTCCTGAGAGAGTATTTGATGCAGTTCCCTTCTTACATGGAGTAACCTTGCCCTTGGTTTTTGTAGGGATTATGACGTTTGTACTGATCATGAGTAGTGTTACTATGGTGTTGGCGGTAGAGGCGGGGCACAGGATGGACCGTAAGGCAGTTGAAAAATGGATGTTGTGGACTATTCTTGGTGGCCTTACTTTCTTAGGCTGTCAGGCGTGGGAGTGGACACACTTTATTGTCGGTACCGATACAGGAACTGTTATCAAAGAAATTTCAAATGGCAATTGGGTAGAGAAAACAATTTTTGGAGCTAATCTTCATCAAAATCAATATGGCCCTCCCGACTTTGCAGATTTCTTCTTTTTCATCACAGGATTTCATGGCTTCCACGTATTCAGTGGAGTGCTCCTGAATTTCTTAATTTATTACAATACAGTTACCGGACTCTATGAACGCAGAGGGCATTACGAGATGGTAGAGAAAGTAGGTTTGTACTGGCACTTTGTTGACTTGGTTTGGGTGTTTGTATTCACGTTCTTCTATTTGGTTTAAAAAATTAATTCTTTATAAAATGGCACACGCTTCCCACGAATCGCATGTAACGGTACTTCCTCCTGACAAGGAAAAGATTAAGAGGCTATGGACGGTAGCGGCTTATTTAGGAGCAATTACAGTAGTTGAATTTATCATCGCGTTCACCTTACCGCACGGCCCTCTTAAGACGGTGACTTTTGTTGTCATGACAATTATAAAGGCAGCTTATATTGTAGGTGAGTTCATGCACTTAAAGTATGAAGCCAAGCTTTTGATGTGGTCTATTCTTATCCCCATGACGTTTGTGATATGGATGTTGGTTGCTTTTGTCTATGAAGGCATGAAAATTTCAACTGCTCATTTTTAGATAAATCATTGCGTATTCAGAGGGGCTGAGGTTATAACTTTAGCCCTTTTTTTATGTTACAGTTATAGATGAATAAAAAATCCGTTTACCTTTTTTTGGCCCTGCTTTTACCCGGAATCATTTTTGTGTTTCTAAAGTATTTTGGGAAGAATGAGTTCGCTATCCCGGTGTATTATCAGAATGGAATTGACAGTGTCAGCGTTATTTGTGGTGGGGATTATGCAAAGCCATATGCTTTGCCGGATTCCGTTTTAGTAGCGATCGGTTTGGGTAAGAAGCAAGCACGGGTGATTGTCTTTGATCCAAACGAAGCATCCAAAACTGAGTTAAGACGCTTGTCGGATATCTTTGATTCAGAAGAATTTACTCAGGCGGAGATTATTCTTCAACAGGCCGATTCAGGAATTTCAGTGGCCCGTTATACAAGATGGACCACGTGTGTATTCTTCATTAAAAAGCCATACAATGTAGTTTTGGCAGATGCTGACGACAGAATCAGGGGATACTATGCCGTTGATAGGAGAGAGGAGATGGACCGTTTGATTTTAGAAATGCAGATATTGTTAAAGAAATATTGAAAATGAATTTACAAAGTGAAGGATTCCGCAAATTGATCATCGCGATATCAGTCATTATCCCTTTGGCGGTAGCAAGTTTATTCCGCGTCAAAGTAGAGGGATATGATTTTTCTTTCCTTCCTCCCATTTATGCAACGATTAACGGGCTGACAGCGATTCTCCTTATTGTCGCTGTTGTAGCAATAAAAAACGAGAAAAGAAGTATTCACGAATATCTAATGAAGACCTGCATTTTATTGTCTGCTGCTTTTCTGGTTCTTTACGTCCTCTACCACATGACGAGTGATTCAACGTCCTATGGAGGTAGTGGCGTATGGAGAGGTGTTTATTTCTTTATATTAATCAGTCACATACTACTTTCGGTAATTATTATCCCTTTGGTTTTATTTACCTTTATGAGGGCTCTTTCAGGAGATTTTAAACGACATAAAGCGTTGGCCAGAATCACTTTTCCGATATGGCTTTACGTGGCAGTTACCGGAGTAGTGGTGTATTTGATGATAAGGCCTTATTACTCATAATTTAAAAGATGAAGATTTTAGCTTTAGTTATTTCAATAGTAATCATTAGCTCCTCTCATGCATTGGCGCAATGTGCCATGTGTAGGGCTACCCTCGAGAATAACCTCAGTAATGGAAACCCAGGAATAGCAGCCGGGATTAATGTGGGGATTATGTATCTGTTTCTTGCACCCTACCTTGCGGTCGGTTTGATTGCTTACTTTTGGTACCGAACCAGTAAAACTAATGCCCGAAAAGAATTTGAGAACCGCAATATGGCACGGTAAATGCCCTCGCTGCCGGCAGGGGAGTGTCTTTAAATACCCACTTCATAGTCTTTCCAAATTCAGTCAGATGAACCAGGAGTGTCCTGTCTGCGGAGCCTCTTTTGAACCTGAACCAGGATTCTATTTTGGTGCTATGTTTGTAAGCTACGCCCTGAATGTGGTCTTGTTTGTAGTTGTTGGATTAACACTCTATTTTCTACTGCACCCATCAGACGTTATTTATGTTATTATCATTGGATTGGCTGCTTTACTGTTCACCCCATTCTTCTTTCGGTTGTCGCGCATACTTTTTCTGTATTGGTTTGGTGGGCACCATTATCATCCCCCTGAGCAATAAAGCGCAGAAATTGTTATTTTTATTGGATTGACCTCACCCATGGTAAGATCCAGACTTCTGCTGTTAGCCTCGCTCTCCTTCGTGTTTCTGTTGCTGGGAATATTTTCCTCTAGTTTATTGGTTAGACCCATTTCAGAAAGTGATCTGGCTTTGCAGGTAGCGGAATCCTTACAGCAAGAAATTGTCGGGGCTGAGCAAGAAGCTGAAATATTGTTGAACAATCCAAGTCCTGAAAATACTTCATGGACTAAACTGCACTATTCATTTTTTTTGTTGGATAGCACTAAGGTGATCGCCTGGAATAAGAATAACTTTTTACCAGATACCTACTCCCTGGTGACCAGCAGTTTGTTGAGTTTTCTGCGAGTAACTCATGGTGATTTTGTGATACGAAAATGGCCTTTGGGTGGAAGTCGTTATTTAATTCTGGTGCTGCCACTTCAAGTGCGCTTTAGTATAGAAAATCAATATGTGCATCCTCAATGGAATGACCGGATTTTTAAAAGCCCCGCGTTACTACATGACCTTTCCAATATCACGGATAGTCCGGTATGCATTGAAAATAATCAATGTCTTTTTAAAGTTTCGGTGGATACAGAAGCCGAATCATCTTCAGCGTACATAGGACTTGTACTTATTCTAGGTGCGATTATTGGGCTAACTATTTTTCTGGCAGCAATGATTCGTCACTACCATCAACAAAAAAAATATGAATTGGCGTTCGTGATCATGGCCGTTTCATTAGGCGTGATGAGGATTGCAATGGTGAAATTCAATTTCCCTGGAGCTTTCGTTACTTTTTCATTGTTTGATCCAAAGCAATTTGCTTCCTCAAGCTTTAATGCATCGATAGCTGATTTATTTTTAAATGCGTTGGTTGTATTGTCACTTTGTATTTACCTGTTCTTACATTATTCACATTTCAGCATCATAAAAGGGTTAATCAAAGTGACGTCTGGCTATAAAAAAATAGCGTATGCAATCCTCTTTTCTTTTCTGTGCTTCTTGTCATTTCTATTCCCCTATCTGTTTTTTGAGACGATCTATCATAACTCTTCCCTATCACTTGGAATTACAGAAAGTCTTACCTTCAATATTACCCGGATGGTTGCTTTTGTCTCTGTCATGTTGGGTTGTATTGGTGGTGTTTTAGTAGGCCATGCTTCGTTTAGATTGTTGTTATTTTTAATGAGAGACTCTAAAGTAAAGGCCATGGTTTCTATTTTAGCGAGCGGGACTCTATTCCTCCTTTTTTTTACAATTGGTGGGCGAAACTATTGGATTACACTTTTAGTAGCTGGCACATACCTTCTTGTCATTCTCTTCACAAATTATTTTGACAAACTCACAAGACTTTCCTTTAACTCATTTCTGTATTTCTTGCTATTGAGTGTTGCGCTGTCTATTCAGGGGGCACTGAGTATTCAGCGATTTAATACAGAACGGAGAATTCAGGATCAATATAAATATGGTAATAATTTCCTTATAGATCAGGATGTACTCGGTGAATACTTAATGAATGAAAGTGCTGGACGCATAGCACGTGACCCATTTATTCAATCCCGCCTGTCGAATCCGTTCATCTCCAAATCCAGCATTCGTCAACGGATCAAACAACTTTATATCAACACCTATTTCGATCGATATGATGTGCAAATTTATTTATTTAATTCAGTAGGCGCTCCTTATGGAAATGAATCCTCCACTGATTTCGCATCTTCTATCCTTAGTTTTCAAAAGGAGGCCTTTAAGACTTCTTACCGTGGAATTTATTTTATCAATAATCCCTCTTCGGAAGTGACTAAGCAGTACGTGGTGGTAATCCCTGTCGAACGATCTGGAACAGGCACGGGTTATGTTGTACTCGAACTGAATCTTAAAAGGGTAATTCCTCAGAATGTTTTCCCTGAACTGTTAGCTGACAATCGATTTAGTCAATATGTGTCTAATAAGAATTTTAATTATGCTTTCTATGGGGATGGAAAATTGACCAGTAGTTTTGGTGAGTTTAACTACGAACGTGATTTTGATAGACGGCTGCTGGGGGAGTCAATCATCTATAAGGAGGGACTCTTGTCTAATGGCTATTTTCATGTAGCCATAGAAGGAGAGGATGGCAGTATAGCCATCATTTCTTCCCGTGAATACCCTTTCTTTTTTGTTTTGACTAATTTTTCTTTTCTTTTCATTTCCGGCCTCTCTATCATTCTTGTGGTCTTACTTTTTTTTGGAGCCAAAGCCATCGTTAAAGGTTATCGCCTGAATTATTCTACAAGGATTCAGCTTTATATCTACCTGGCTTTCTTTTTACCCCTTCTATCGGTAAGCTTGACTACGCTTAGTCTAATCAGCCGTTCCGCTAAAGAGCAACTCAATAACGAATACCTTAATAAGGCGACTATCATGGGGTCCAAAATGGCAACTCCGCTGAGTATGATTAACCAGGACAGCATCAACGATAGTGGCGGATTCGGGAATGAATTGATTATGGCATCTAAACTGGCCAATCTGGATGCTTCCGTGTACGCAGTTAATGGGCACCTAATATCTTCCAGTCAGCAAATTGTTTTTGAAAATCAATTTATGGCGCCCTTGCTAAACCGTGAGGTTTGGGAACAATTGATCGTTAATGGAGAGAATTCAATAATAGCTCAGGAGTCTATTGGAAAATTGGTTTACAACAGTTCTTATGCATCGATAAAATCACCGGAAAGTGGAGTGACAATAGGTATTATTAGTATTCCCTTTTTTGAATCTGCCGCTTCACAGGAAAAAACTCAGATCAATGTACTGTCCAATATTCTTACTGTTTTTGTAGCCATCTTCATTCTCTTTTCTATTCTCTCCTATTTTGCTGTTAAATGGTTAGTATTTCCGTTGAACCTGATCACCAAAACTTTGCAAAAGACATCGTTTAGTGGGAAGAATGAATTAATTACCTGGAAAGCAAATGACGAGATGGGGATGTTAGCGAATGAGTATAACCGAATGGTAGAGAATCTTGAGCATAGCCGAAGGGAGTTAGCGCGCAGTCAAAAGGAAAGTGCCTGGAGGGAGATGGCGAAACAAGTGGCCCATGAAATTAAGAACCCACTTACGCCCATGAAGTTAACCCTTCAGCAGATGGAATTACAATTGCAGAAAAATGAATTAACTCCCGAACGAACAGAGAAATCAATCACGTCACTACTTACGCAGCTGGAAATTTTAAATGATATAGCAGCTTCTTTCAGCACGTTTGCCCGGATGCCGGCACCGGAAATGGTAAGTATTGAGTTGAATAGTTTGCTCAAACGAGTTGTTGAACTTTATTCAGACTATAAGACAAGTAAAATTGAATGGCAACCTTCAGTCCGACCTTTAGTGATACGGGGGGATGAGCAGCTTCTGATGAGAATCTTCTCAAACATAATCCTTAACGCACTTCAATCGGCAGCTGAAAATGAAGAGGTAGTAGTTCAGGTTCTTTTGAAAGAACAGAACCAAGAAGCAATTATTACGATCCTCGATAATGGACAGGGTATTCAGCAAGAGTTTATGGATAAGATATTTCTTCCCAACTTCACCACAAAAAAATCAGGTTCAGGCCTGGGTCTTGCTGTGGTCAAGCAAGGGGTGGAGCAAAGCGGAGGTTCTATTGAGATTGAATCAAAAGTTAATAAAGGAACAAAGTTCACGATTCGGTTTGATATCGTTTGAACCGAGGTGCTATTTCCCTTTCAGGCTTCGCATTACTTTATTGGTGAATACAAAGTCGTCCAGTTCTTTAACATGGGAATTCATGATGTCTTCCTTGGACCCTTCCCACAGTTTGTCGCCTTTGTAAAGGAACATTACTTTTTCTCCTATACCCATCACTGAATTCATATCGTGCGTTACTACTATCGTAGTGATGTCAAATTCTTTAGTAATCTCCTGAATGAGTTCATCGATAACAATCGCGGTTTGAGGATCAAGTCCTGAATTGGGTTCATCACAGAATAGATAGTTGGGGTTGTTCACAATCGCCCGGGCTATCCCAACACGCTTCTTCATCCCTCCACTTATCTCTGAGGGCATTTTCTTATTAACATTTTCCAGCCCGACACGCTTTAAGCAGAAATTAACCCTTTCTATTTTTTCCGCTTCCGGCATCTTGGTAAGGATGTCCAACGGAAACATCACGTTTTGTTCCACATTCTTAGAATCAAATAGCGCACCACCTTGAAAGAGCATTCCGATTTCCCTCCGGATTTCAGTCTTCATCTCCTTGTCTGCTTCGGTAAAATTTCTCAGGTCATAGAAAACGTTACCGGTATCCGGTTGTAAGAGACCAACAATACATTTTAGTAAAACACTTTTTCCAGTACCACTGGAACCAATGATAAGATTAGTCTTGCCTTTGTCAAATTCTCCGCTAATGCTGCTGAGTATAACCTTCTCTTTAAAGGACTTTGAAATATTTTTTATTTTGATCATGACTAGAGAAGCAATTGGGCAAGGAAATAATTAGATAGTAAAACCGCAATGACACTGGCGGTCACGGCAGCCGTGCTGGCTATACCGACCTCAAGTGCCCCTCCCTGTGTGTAATATCCTTTGAACGAGGAAATAGAAGAAATTAGGAAAGCAAAAAAGTAAGATTTGATCAATGCAAACGTAACGGTGTATTCATTAAAATTGACGCGGATGCCGTAAATGTAATCGGTAGGTGTTATTACTCCCGTCACCGTGCCCACCAGATATCCACCCACTAAAGAGGATATACCGGCAATGATCACCAGAAGAGGATACATCAATAAGGAAGCGAGAATCTTGGGAAGAACCAGATAAGATGATGAGTTGATCCCCATTACCTCAAGGGCGTCAATTTGCTCCGTGATCCGCATAGTGCCAAGACCTCCAGCAATGCTGGATCCGACTTTCCCTGCATAAATAACACCAATGATGGTTGGCGCTAATTCCAGGATTGTCATTTCCCGCACAACTTGTGAGATGATGAACCTTGGAACAAAAGGACTGACAAGGTTGTAGGCTGTTTGGACGGTGGTTACGGCACCCATAAAGAAGGCAACAAAAGCGACCAGCGCGACTGACTTAATTCCGACCTGCATGCATTCTTCCAGCGTCAGTTTATAATACGTTCCAAAGGACTCCCGCCTTACAAAAAGAGAGCCTATAAACATCACGTACTTACCAAATTCCTTCATGAAAAATCCTTTAAATGCTATCTTGCCCAAAGATAAAATAAATTCTCATGAAGAAGTTGATCGTGGTCACCGGTGGGAGCAAGGGCATTGGCAAAGCTATTTTAGAGAAATTTGCCAGGGAGGGCTTTGATGTGGTGACGTGTGCCCGCAAGCTACAGGGTCTAAACCAGCTTAAAGCCGAACTGGAAAGTAAGTTTGGTATTCAGGCACATATTCATTCGGCTGACCTGGCTGATAAGAAACAAGTCTACGCATTCACCGATTTTGTGAATAGTCTGAATCGTCCTGTTGATGTACTTGTCAATAACGCAGGTTATTTCATCCCGGGAAGAGTGACGGAAGAGCCAGAGGGAGCCTTGGTAAGTATGATTGAGAGTAATGTATACAGTGCCTACTATACAACCCGCGGCCTTGTTAAATCTATGCAAGAAAGGAAAGAAGGCCATATCTTTACTATGTGTTCGATTGCCAGCATAGCAGCATACCCTAATGGCGGCTCTTATGCCATTTCCAAATTTGCTTTATTGGGCTTTTCAAAGGTGTTGAGAGAAGAGTTGAAAGCCTCTAATATTAGGGTCACAGCCATCCTTCCCGGGGCAACCTTGACGGCCAGTTGGGAGGGAGTGGATCTACCTGAGGAGCGCTTTATCAAGGCAGAAGATGTGGCTGATACTGTCTATGCTGCCTATTCATTATCGAGCAGGAGCGTGGTGGAAGAGATTTTGATCAGGCCACAGTTGGGGGATATTTAAATCACTTTGGTGGCCTGTCTGCGCGAGGCGCAGCAGCCAACGGACTATCCACTACAAGCACCCTGTTACTAATGCGCGGAGTTTATTCCGAGTGGAGCCTCGGGAGGCTTTTCGCTACTATCCCTGGCCAATGCCAGCCTTTACCTTGTAATTCTTAAAAAGGCATTGCGAAAAGCCATTCATTAAAATTTGATTCACAATAGAGACTATAGAGTCGGAATTGTGAGTAAACGGAGACCATTGCACTAGAGGACTTCGTTCACCCAAGAGACTAGATGACTTTCAAGAAGTCCTTCATCTTAACAATTTTGGTCTCCCCAAATTCTTGAAGTGTCAAGAGATCTTCATCTCCTGTTATTAGATAATCTGCTTGTGAAGCTTCTGACAAGGCTAGAAGATAATTATCTTTTTTATCTCGACTAAACTCGACTGTTTTTAGGATAACTACTCTCTGCAATCTTGGTATTAAGAATCGAATAAAGCGATTGGCTTGAGTTCTAGAAATGATTTGTTGAAATTTAACTCTTGAGATTACATTATTGTATTCTGCGAGTAGTTCATCAGAATAGATGACAAATATCTTTGGGTTATTGATAAGGTTGAAAATAGCCCTTCTTGATTTTCTGTTGATGGAGGCACTAATGTACCAGTTACAATCTAAGATTATTTTTAACCTACCCTTCTTGGCCATATCGCACTGCCCTTACTTCTTTCATGATCTCAGCCTCACTCATTTCCACATTAGGCAGAGAGTGATCTAAATCCAACCAGGTTTTGGAGGTTTGAATTTGCAGACCTTGAATTTTTTTCAGCTTCTTAACTACCTCTTCAGCTAGCTTTTTCGATTTTGCTTTCACTACAATTGTTTCCATTTCTCATTTGGATTTGCTCTAATTTATATATGAAGGTAAGGAACATTTTGTTCTTTTTCAGGTTAAATTTGATGTAAAGTATTGAACGTGAACGACCAGATTCTACAAGCACGGAATTATTGCAATAGCCTCACCCGGTACTCACGCAGAAAGTCACGAGTGGTAAATATTGGAGGTGTGCCAATAGGGGGCGAAAACCCTATCCGGATTCAATCCATGACCACCATTGATACAATGGATACCCTGGGCTCCGTGGAGCAGACGATTCGCATGGTGGAAGCTGGCTGTGAATATGTGCGCATCACTGCACCTAGTATTAAGGAAGCTCAAAATCTGGAAGAGATTAAGAAGGAACTTAAGCGAAGAGGCTATACGGTTCCGCTTATTGCCGATATCCACTTCACACCTAACGCGGCTGAACTGGCTGCCCGAATCGTTGAGAAAGTCAGAGTGAATCCGGGGAATTATGCGGACAAGAAAAAGTTTGAGCAGATCGAATACACAGAGTCGGACTATCAGGATGAATTGGACAGAATCCGCAAAAAATTTACGCCACTGGTAAAAATCTGTAAGGAATACGGCACCGCCATGCGCATTGGAACTAATCATGGTTCCCTTTCCGATCGCATCATGAGCAGGTATGGCGATACGCCTCTTGGTATGGTGGAATCTGCCCTTGAGTTTTTGCGCGTGTGTGAAGACCTCAACTATTATGAGGTTGTATTGTCCATGAAGGCGAGTAATCCTCAGGTGATGGTTCAGGCCTATCGGCTGTTGGTGCAAAAGTTGGACGAAGAAGGTCTTCAACCCTATCCCTTACATCTTGGTGTGACGGAGGCCGGGGATGGAGAAGATGGTAGAATTAAGTCATCGGTTGGTATTGGTACCTTACTTGAAGATGGCTTGGGAGATACCATTCGGGTTTCCCTTACCGAAGAACCGGAGGCAGAAGTTCCTGTTGCCAAGGCATTGGCCGATCGGTATACTTCCAGAAAGGGAGACTTCATTCCAGAAATAGATCAGCATCCAATCAATCCGTTTGACTATTTGCGCAGAGCTACTCATGAAGTAGTAAATTTTGGTGCACATCAGGTGCCGAGAGTGATTGCCGATTTCTCCGGAAAGGATAAGGTGACCCCTGCTGCTCTATTTGCATTGGGTTATCAATATTCTGTGCCATTAGATAAGTGGAATATCACCGATATGGCGTGTGACTATATCTTTCTTGGCGATAAAAGCATTGACTTTGAAATTCCAGGAACACTAGGGTTGATTTTTTCTCATTCTACGTGGCTTTCACAGCGCCACAAAATAAGAGCGTATCCACTAATTAATGTGCAAGAGTATCTGAAAGGAGTTGAATTGGCGGCCACTTTAAATTTTATCCATACTAGTTTGCATGATTTAACTCCGCTATTCATTGAAAAATTAAATAGAGATGCCACTGCTGTATTGATCATCGAAACAAACAACCATCACGGACTGGCCGAACAGCGCAGACTTTTTGTGGAGTTGATTAATCATCAATGTAAAGTTCCTGTCGTGATCTCCAGGACTTACCTTAATTTAGAACCGGAGCAACTGCAACTTTATTCCGCTACTGATATCGGTGGCTTGTTGATTGATGGACTAGGCGATGGAGTTTTCATAAAGGCACTGCATTGCGGAGGTGATAAGATTGTCAATGAAACTGCTTTTAATATTCTTCAGGCTACCCGCACCCGAATTTCAAAGACGGAATATATATCATGTCCTTCCTGCGGCCGCACCCTTTTCGATCTTCAGGAGACAACGGCAAAAATCCGCTCACGCACCAGCCATCTTAAAGGATTAAAGATTGGAATCATGGGATGCATTGTCAATGGCCCGGGTGAAATGGCAGACGCAGACTATGGTTATGTTGGTTCAGGTCCGGGACGGATAACCCTGTATCGAAGTAAAGAGGTGGTCAAGCGAAATGTTCCCTCGGCTCAAGCTGTGGATGAATTAATTGGAATTATTCGTGAAGATGGCAATTGGATAGATTAACAGTAAGAAGTATGGAAAATCAAAAATCAAAGGCACCTGTTGAGCGGAAGAAACTTTCACTCCGTGAGTTTTTTTCAATGGGAGAGGTAGGCGGGTATTTCTTCAGGAAGAAAGACCCCAACCGCCCATCGAATATCAATATCAAAATGATGCATGGCATCAATAAATTCTCTATACTAATTTTCCTGATCGGAGTCTTATATCTTATCTATAAGTTGGTTCTTAAACCTTTGTTCTAGCCTGAACCTGGAATTCTACAGAAGCTATTGCCTTGCTAAGAAAGGAGTAACCGAAGAGTTTCCTTTTGGAGAAACGACTCTTGTCTTTAAGGTAATGGGCAAGATATTTACCATCACGGATATTGAAGAGTTTGAAAGTATCAATCTCAAATGCGATCCGGAGACAGGCGCCCTGTTGCGAGAGCAATATCCTTCAGTTCAACCGGGTTATCATATGAATAAAAAACACTGGATTACCGTGCTGATGGATGGCTCCATATCCGATAAACTGGTGAAGGGTTGGATAGACGCCTCCTATGAGCTGGTCGTGGCCTCGTTGAGTAGAAGGGTTAAGGACGAATTGAGTGGTTTATAGCCTGAAAATCAATATTTTACATTTTGGTTACATTTCTTACATCCTCCGGATTACTTGCAGTTTATTCTCTATTTTTGTTGATTGTGACTATGCCCAGGCATGAATAAGGCATTCCTTTTAGTAGTTGGCTCTCTTCTGATCATCAGTGCGTGCAGCACCCAGAAGATGGTATGTCCCGCCTATCAGAGTGTTTTCATTCATGATCAGGTAGCCCTTCGGAAAAAATTCAGCTATTTTAATGAAGACTCTACGCCTAAAGTCTATACGGTCAGTAAGAATAAGTACCTGATCATTCCGGAACAATCTTACCGAAAGAAGATTCGTAGCATGCAGACCATTGAGATGAAACCTATCTACCCGAAGGTTCCCGATTCGTTGCAAGCGAAAGACGATGAGTTTAAAGGAGCTGAGCAAGATGAAACCCCGGTTGATAGTTTAGCAGTGACTAGTAAAGAAGCAGAAGATAGCGTTTATGCGATTTCAAAGGATAAGGAAGTACGCGTACTTAAATATGATCGTGATAGTGCCAAGTATCGGATTGTTAATGTACGCTATACGTCAGACCAGGATATTTACATGTGGTATTTCCGCGATGTATTAGTACTTCCCGATGTTAAGGCTGCCATGGAGGAAGAGAAAAATGTAAAAGAAGGAAAGACAGGTACTTCTGCCAAAGGAAAGAAGGAGAAGCAGGGTATAAGGGGCTTCTTTAGAAATATGTTAAGGAAGAAACCGAAGTTAGATTCCACTTCTATTCAGAGCCCACCACCATCGCCTTCTTCAGATTCGTCTTCTGTAGGAGAGAAGAAAGAAAAGAAGGGTGGTTTATTCAAGAGAAAGAAAGCGGAGCCAAAAGTCACACAGAAGCAACCTGAGAAAAAAAAGGACCCAGCCAAGAAAGAAGAGGATGATGGATTCTAATCTTTTCTTAACTCAATCAAACAGACTTAGATTTCCAAACTGATCGGCCGCAGGCGCGGGGAGCAGCAAGGCAGCATCATTGACGTTAATTGAATTGACCCTCGGTGAGATGGTATAGGCATCCATCTTAATGGCCGGAAAACTTGCCAGCATACCAAGCAAGTCCGACTCAGATGTCTCCAGGTTCAGCCAATTCTTTTCCAACGACTTATCAATCAATACCGGCATTCGTTCTGAGATTGGTAAAACCAATTCATTGGAGGGCACCGTGATGATAGAGAAGGTGTGAAAAAACTCTCCCTGCTCATCATCGTATTCTTCCCACAGTCCCGCGATGGAAAATACTTCCCTGTTTTTCAACACCAACCGGTAGGGGATCATCGCTTTCCTTCCCACTTTCTTCCATCCGTAAAAACCATCGGCTGGCACAATGCACCTTCGCTGCATTAGATTTTTTTTCATGACAGGCTTCTCTGCGAAGTGTTCTGTCCGAACGTTGATTAATTTCTCGCTGATGGTTTTATTTTTTGCCCACTGCGGAGCCAGGCCCCAGTAAAAGAAGGACAATCCTTGTGCCCCCGTATTGGTAATGATGGGTAGAAGCTGAGAAGGGGATGCATTATAGTTAGGTTTATACGCAGAAGATATTTCTATCGCATAACGTTCAACTAATTGCTCTGCAGAGGCGGTAAGGGAATAACGGTTAACCATGAGATTGAAGAAACTCTAGTGTTCTGAGTTCCGACCAATATACTCCATTTTGGCCGAAGAGGGAAAAACCTACATGGCCACCCTGCTCAGGTATTTCTAATTTTACCATAGGATGATTTTTTAGCTGTTCGATTGGATAGCATTCCTTGCTTAAGAAAGGATCATTTTTGGCGCTTACAATGAGTGTCGGAATTTGGATTTTCTGAACATAGTGAATGGAGCTACATTCTTCATAATAATGCAAACCATCGCGGAAGCCATGGAGTGGAGCGGTGTACCGGTTATCAAATTCGAGAAGACTGCTGATTTTATCGATCCCAGAGGTATCTAAGCCCTTCATTTTTTCTGATTTTAGCTTCACTTTGGTTTTAAGACTATTCAAAAATCGTTGAGCATAAAGCCAATTAGAACGAGCAGAAATTTTTAAGCAACCCGTATGTAAATCCATAGGAACCGAAAACGTTACAGCATCTTTGATGAAAGGATGAACTGAGTTTCCGCGTTCCCCCAGGTATTTGAGTGTTAGGTTTCCACCGAGACTAAAGCCGACTAAGGATACATGCTGATATATTCCTTTTGCCAGCGCGTGACGAATCACGGTTTCCAGATCGTCCGTGGCGCCACTGTGATAAAAACGGAGGGTATGATTGATTTCTTCACTACAACCCCGGAAGTTCCAGGTCAACGCATTATACCCAGCCTTGTAGCAGGCGAGCGCCATCCCGCGCATGTAGGCACGTGATGTATTTCCCTCAAGCCCATGAGAAATAATGACGAGGTGCGATGAGTTAATAGTCAGCCAATCTAAGTCCAGAAAATCGTTATCCGGAGTTATGATTCGTTCCCTTCTATATTTCGGAGCACGGACTTCTCTAAAGAGGGCAGGATAAATAGTTTCAAGGTGTGAGTTGAAAAGTAAGGCCGGTGCTTTGTAAAAAGATGGAAAATTCAAGATTCAAAATTTAGCTTTGAAAAGAATGGAGATATTCGGTGTAAGGCAGACATCTTTAGTTTTCAAACAATCAAGGTCATTTCGAGCGTGAGCGAGAAATCTACCAACATACCTACCCATAATTAATTAAGGACATCTCTAAAAACCCAAGAAGAATGTCAGACTGAGCTTGTCGAAGTCTTTTTAGACTTGAATTGAGTGATTTACGTTTCGATAAACTCAACGTGACAAGTTTTTAGAGATGCCTTTAATTAAATTTCTTCCCCGCAAATTGTTGGGAAGCCTCCTTCTTACCAGCCCATTCTTTTTTTCAACGCAGTAACATGTCTCAGATGATGATCTCCATGCCAGGCATACATCCCCATTAACGTTTCAAGGGTTACCAATTTTTTAGTATCCGGGTGGGTAAAGGCTTTCTTTAGCTCTTGAGGACTTAAGCCTTTGAGTAACGTCACCCATTTTTCATGAAGTGATTTTAAGAGATTTAGGGATAAGGAGGGATCTGCTTTTGTCTCGGGTGTTTCCGCCCAGAACTTTTCGAGATAGGCTTTGATCATTGGGGCGTCTTCGGTCAACGTCCACTTTACCCGGATGTAGGCGTTCATGTGACTGTCTGCTACATGGTGTATCACTTGCCGCACGGTCCAGCCTCCTTCACGATAGGGTGTATCAAGTTGAGATGCATTTAAATTATGTAGGGCAGCCTCCAGCTTCTGGGGGAGATCAGCTATACGCTGAATAAATTCAGTTAAGTTTTGAGTGGTATAATTTTCCTGTGGAGAAAATTTGCCAATAGGATAACGCAGGTCTTCCGACATGAAATTTAATCGTTGGCGGCCAGAGCCGCTTCTTCTTCGGTATACGGCTTGTTCAGTTTTACCGGATTGCTCTTCTTCTTTCTTTTCTTTCTCACCCGAATGTTAAATAACTCAATCAACAAGGAGAATGCGACTGCAAAGTAGATATAGCCTTTGGGTATCACATAATGCAATGATTCCAGGAAGAGCATAAAGCCAATCAAAATCAAAAAGCCTAGCGCCAGCACTTCCATCGAAGGATGTTTTTGAATGAAGCGGCCGATATGACCGGAGAAAAACATCATGACACCGATGGAAATAATGACGGCAAAAATCATGATGATGACCTGATCAACAATACCAATGGCAGTGAGGATAGAATCGAAGGAAAAAATAATATCAAGCAATACAATTTGAACAATTGTACCCTGTATAGTTACTGCTGTCTTTTTCTTTTCTCCATTTTCTTCGTCCTCGTCATCATCCCCTTCCATCTCATGGTTGATTTCCATGGTGCTTTTGGCGATAAGGAAGAGCCCTCCAAAACCAAGAATTAGATCTCGGCCACTAAAGGCCATTTCATGATCGATCATAAAATTAGCCGGGATAGTAAAGAGGGGTTCCGTAAAGGTGATGATCCAGGTAATCCCTAGTAAAAAGACAATCCGAACCAGCATCGCCAGGGCAAGTCCAAAATTGCGGGCCTTCTTCCGGTTCTCCTCAGGCAGTTTGTTAGAGACAATCGAAATAAAGATGATATTGTCAATGCCCAGTACAATTTCAAGGAAGCATAGCGTAAGAAGAGCGAGCCAGGTATCGGCTTTGAGGAAGAGTTCCATGCGTCTTAATAGCTACGTTTGTCTAAGAATTGAGAGGTCAAATTAAGCAAAGGGATGAACATTCTAAAACCTATTTTAGGTTGTTTTTAGGATTTATCGTACTAATTAGAATTCTTTTTTCCCTTGGATTTGGGGGTGTGGTTCGTCAACTACGAGCACCTCCGTTTTGGATTTATGAACTGGCGCGAAGTAGTTTTTGAGTTTGCCCTCTTCGAATCTGCGGATCGTTTCGCCTTCTGGGGATCGCTTCTCCCGATAGCAATTGGGATCACGAATGACGATAGTGTTAGGGATACTTTCACACCCTTCCGTCACTACGAGCACCTGCGTAAGACTTGTGGGTGGAGCGAAGTAGTCCCCTTATGCTGGGGCTGTCACTTTCATACTTGGGGATCGCTTCGCGCCTCCGCTCATTGCCCCCGCTGGTACTCGCGAATGACGGTGGGGGGATGGATTCGTGCTTCGCACTTTTGACCTTCACCACTCCTTTATTACATCGTACAAATCATCCCACTTTGGGTTCATGGTATTGATCAGGTCAAGCTTCTTTTGTCGTGACCCTGCTTTGAGTTGCTTTTCTCTAACTATCGCTTCTTTGATTGTTGGAAGATTTTCGAAATAGACCAACTTGTTAATATTATACTTTGCGGTGAAACTAGTTGGATAGAATTTTTCGCGATGCTGAGAAATTCGCTTGACTAAATCAGAGGTAACACCAACATACAAAGTTGTGTGGTGTTTATTGGTGATGATGTAAACGCTGCCGCCTCGTTTCATTGTGTGAAGTTAGTGGGGGAGGTGATAAATTAAAAGAGGTATCTCTTCGTACGGGGGGATCGCTTCTCCCTACGCTCTTTGCCATCGCTGGTACTCGCGATAGACGATCGGGTTATGGATTCCTTTTTACCCCATACGTCACTACGAGCACCTACGTGGGCATGTGTGGTAGGGCGAAGTAGTCCCCTTATGTTTGGGTGTTTCCTTTTCCTTTCATACCCGGGGATCGCTTCTCCCTGCGCTCTTTGCCCATCGCAGGCGCTCGCGAATGACAGTGGGATGAGGATTCCGCTTCGAACTTTGAACCTGAATTCGACTGACCTCATCAGTTACGTCAACTACGAGCACCCGCGTGAGTTTGTGCAGTGGCGCGAAGTAGTCCCCTTATGTTGAGGGTTTGTGTCTCTTTCGTAATCTGGGGATCGCTTCGCTCCCAACTCACAATCCCATCGCGGGTGCTCGCGAATGACGATGGGGGATGATGTTCCGCTTCGCACAAACTTGCGGGACGCATTGAAAACACAAAAGTCACCTCATTATCTGAGATGGCTTTTGATATTTAAACTTACATGTTATTACTTCCCGTGCACGATCATTATTTTCTTCCGTGTGCTGGTATTACCGGAGCCGAGCTGCAGCAGGTAAATACCTCCTGCCAAGTCTCGTGTGCTGATGGTTTTGCTACGCTCGCCTTCTGCGATGAAGTGTTCATTCACTACGCGGCCTACCTGGTCTACCATTTGCAGTTGTATGCGTTGCGGAGCAATAGACGGCAGTTGAATGGTGATCTCTTCATCAGCCGGGTTAGGGAACACATTAACATTCTCTCCGCTAAGCAGCTCAAGGCCTG
>JANMYO010000013.1:0-22211 GCA_031382175.1 Bacteroidia bacterium
GTCAGAGATTATTTTCCGCATCAAGGGACTGAATGAGACATATAACAATTAAGACCCATGAAAAAGGAATTGCCAAAGAGACCTGTAATGGAGTTCAACCTTGAAATGGACGACATTGAACAGTTTAATTTAGCTGCATTGGGACAGTGACGCGCTTCGAATTCCCGCCACGCCACACTTCAAGGAGCAGGACTTGAAGTACTCCTCTGCAATGGAAAATTTACCAAAAACATTAAAGGCAAGAAGACCGATGTGCAGGACTGCCAATGGATTCAAAAGCTTCACACCCTGGGATTGCTCAGTGGAAGTTTCTTGCCTGATGAAGCCACCGAGCACCTTAGAACATACTGTAGGCACAGGACAAATTTGTTAGAACAAGCTGCCGATACTTCACGCAAAATGCAGAAGTATTTACGATTGCTCAATTTACGACTTGATGTAGTCGTTAAGGACATCACAGGACTTACCGGACTGTCAATCATTAACGCTGTTTGCAAAGGAGAAGTTATTCCTGAAAAATTAGCTGCTCTTCGTCATGGCAATTGTAGGAAATCGGAAAGTGAAATTGCTAAGGCCCTACAAAGTAATGGACGTAAGGATTTACTGTTTGCCCTGACCCATGAGTACCAATTGTATCAACTCTAATGCATAACAATTTAAGACTCGTTGACTATTGACAGACGAAACCCAACTGCTTGCAACAATGCGCATATTTCATTTGGCTGGTTAGGTGTTGACTCTGATGGTCTAAAAAGTAATTGCCTGGAGACGCACGAACGCATAACACAAGCCGTACAGCAGGTGCTGTTTTTAAATTAGTATTTTTGTAATTCTCCAAACCAAAAAAGATGATGAGAGCTTTATTAATTTTATGCATTGCATTGTTTTGTCTGAATTGCAAACAAACAGAAAACAATTTACCGCAGGAAGAAATTAAACTTCGCCAGGCCAATGGGTACGCAAAGCACGACTGGCAAATGGATTCCATTTACAACAGATTGCACCTGGAGGACACCGTAAACGATTTGCGGTGGAAGGCAGCCATTAGTCCCCATGATAATTATCGTTTTGCCGGTCGATTGTATTATGAATCGCTAAGGGGTATCAATGCGCCAACTATTATTTTAATTGGGGTAGCACACCGGGCCCGTAATTACGATCTGAAGGACAAACTCATCTTTGGCACATTTACGGAATGGGAATCTCCTTATGGGAGCGTAAAAGTATCTGCTCTCAACAAAGAGATTATGAGTCGACTGCCCGAGAATAACTTTATTGTGCATGATAGTATGCAGGTGATAGAACATTCGCTCGAAGCAATTATTCCTTTCCTCCACAAAAAAAATAGAGCTACTGAAATCATCCCGATACTGGTGCCCTACATGAATTATGAAACGATTGATTCCATCAGTAACAACCTGGCACAGGTAGTATATGGAATAGTAAAGGCCAGGAACTGGGTGTATGGTAAAGATGTGGCTATTGTCATTTCGAATGATGCCGTACATTATGGTGATTTGGAATGGAACGGTTCTACCACCATGGCACCTATGGGTACCGATGAGGCTGGCACAGAAAAAGCACGACAAATGGATTTGGAGATTATTGGCAAATGCCTGACAAACAACCTCACCCCGGATAAGATTAGATTGTTCACTGAGTATACCGTTCAGAAGGAAAATTACAAAGAATATAAATGGGTGTGGTGTGGAAGATATTCGGTTCCATTTGGATTATCCTTCGCCAACAAACTTAATATGTTGGAAAACGATGAGGAACTGACCGGCACATTTTTAGGATACCAGACTAGTATCGATCATCCGCTGATTGAAGTGGAAGATATTGGGATGACGGTCTCAGCACTTTCTACAAACAGGCACTGGGTGGGCTATACGAGCATAATATATAAATAGGCGTGAGAAGCCAGGTCATTTTTTTAACTTCTATGCCGTGGTTCGGGTCTGCCCCGAACCACTTAAATTATTTTTCCGGTTCGTGTGGACAAGAACCGAGGTATAGAAAGAATGGGGTTCAGAAAAATTGAAGTCAATAAAAATTAAGAGTTGATTCAACTGCTTAAATTTTCAAACCTTTTCGTTGAGATATACAAAAGAATTGCGAAGCGTTTCTTCAGGAGTTGGTGTCAAATCTCTTTCGAGGTAAAAATGTTGAACGCCTGATTTTTTTGCAGCCTCAATAATTGCCGAGAGATCCAAAACACCGGCTCCCGGATCTGCCATTTTGGGAAACAATGAAACATATTGATCTCTACTACCTCCGTCTCCCGAGAAACGAATTGCTTCTGATGCATCTTTCAGGTGAAGCAGCTTGAACCTTCCAGGATACTTATTCAGATATTCAACAGGACTTGCTCCTGCAGCTGTCATCCAAAATATGTCGAGTTCAAATTTTACTTTATCGCCATCGACTTGTGTTAGCAAAGTGTCCATTAAAGTTTTTCCATTCATTGGAGTATGTTCATAACCATGATTGTGATAAACAACGGTTAATCCATATTTCGACATTTGTTCCCCGAATCCATTCAACTCATCGGCAAGCTTATTGAAATCACTCCTGTCTGCAGGATTATTGATCAGAGGTATAACCACGTACTTGGTACCTAATGAAGACAGTGCTTCCATAGCGGACCCCATATTAGTTCGCATGGTTAGCAGATCAAGATGAACAGAAGGTGTAGTTAGACCGAGGTCTTTTAGAAGAACTTTTACCTCAGAAGGTTTATAACCATAAAAAGCATTTTTTGTGATTCCGCGACTTACCGCAAATTGGCTCCATCCTTCAATTGTCTCCTTCGCGCTAAAGTCATAGGGGCCAAAGAATTCAATTTCCTTGTAGCCAATTTTTGCCAGTTTTGTAAGCGTTCCCTTAAAGTCGTCTGCTACCATGGATGGAATGGTAAACAACTAAATACCTACGCTCTTTGTTTTTTTTGACAGCTCAGCAAACAGGGATCCTGAAACTGCGACACCAGCCAGCGTTGCCACAGAAGTTTTTAAGAATTGTCGTCTTGAATTCATAGTCTAAAAATTATTGGTAGTGTAACTTACGCATTAACAAAATAATTACCAACCATCAGTAGCTATCCTTGCAAAGCCGAACACATAAAAGCCCAGCGCACGACTTACTGAAAAAGGTTGGCGTAGATAACGGGGGACGAAAGACACGACTACAAATGAAGTGAGGAGAAGGACCCTACAACCGCCAACAAAATGTTTCTGCAATGGTGCGGTGACGTGTAAGTTATAAGTTTTATCTTCGTGATGGTGTTTAGCTGATTACTTTCTGTAATACCCACCCGCGATGGAAAAAAGAGGGATATCAAGGAGGCGTAAAAAGGGCAAGACCCTCGTGTGGGATTATTTTGATGCTAAGGGTAACTTAATCTCGAATCAGAAAATAAGAGAGCGTTGCAATAAATTAGTTCTTCCACCTGCCTGGGAGGAAGTTTGGATATCACTGGACGCAATGGCACACCTGCAAGCCACCGGCAAAGATGCCAAAGGAAGACTGCAATACCGCTACCATGAAACCTGGACAAGCGCTCGTGCCGAAGAGAAATTTGACGGCATGGCCGCCTTTGCAAAGACACTCCCTTCGATACGGAAGAAAGTAGAGCTGGATTTAAGGTTAAAAGGAATGCCCAGGGATAAAGTGGCAGCCTTGATCGTGAAGTTAATTGATCGTTATCATTTTCGGGTGGGCAATGATGAATATGCCAAAAAGAACAAATCTTATGGATTGACGACTTTAACGAAAGGTCACATGGTTATCGATCGTTCGAAGGAAGCGGAGGGAGAACTGGATGCTGTCTTCGAATTTGTGGGGAAATCGGGTAAACTTTGGAAGAGAAGAATTTGGGAAGACGATCTCGCGCTACTCATCAAGGCATCAGGCGAAGTGGGAGGCCATAAAAAGAGCCAGGATCTCTTCCGCTATGTAGACCAAAATGGAAATGACTTCGATATTAAATCAAATCACATTAACGAATACCTTGATGCCGTTACCTCAAAAAATACAAAAGTAACCGCCAAAGATTTTCGTACCTGGGCCGCCACCTGGAAAACCGCTTACCGGCTCTCCAAACAATTAGATCCTGACACCGCCACCGCCAGAAAAAGAGTTTCCAACGAAGTGATCAAGACCGTTGCCTCTGATTTAGGCAATACGCCTACGGTATGCCGATCCAGTTATATTCATCCTATCCTATTATCCGATTGGGCGAAAGGCAGCTTTCGTCCAAAATGGAATAAAGCAAGCCATAGTAAAAAATTGAAAGGATTGTCAAAAGAAGAAACGATAACACTACAATACCTAAAGTAACCCTCGGCTGATCCTTACGATCGGTGCCTACCTGCAAATAGTTAGTCCAATAGTGTTGCTGACCGATGCTTACATGCTCCTGTCCGATCCAACATTGCTGCCGACCGGTGCTTACTTGCTCTTGTCCGGTCCAACATTGCTGCTAACCAGTGCTTACTTGTTCCCGTCCGGTCCAATAGTGTTGCCGACCGATGCTTACTCGCTCCTGTCCGGTGCTTACTTGTTCCTGCCCGATCCAACATTGCTGCCGACCGGTGCTTACTTGCTCCTGTCCGGTCCAATAGTGCTGCTGACCGATGCTTACTTGCTCCTGTTTAGCCCCTTCAAGGTCGCTCTGCTCCTGTCTCCTGCAAAAGCCGATTCAATTCTTCCTTCATCTCCGAGAGTACAGTAGCCATTGCCGGATCATCGATCACATTATGAAGTTCATACGGATCGTTGACAATGTCATAGAGTTCATTCATCCCAGCAAGATGCACATAGTGGATGTATTTATAGCGCTGATTTCGTACAGCCTTGTAGCCCATGTTCACAATGCGCGGAAAAACTATGTCGCTATAGTATTCCACCAAAAAGGAGTTGCGCCAGCCTTTAACCGTCTTATTAAAAATTGGCATCCATGATTTACCCTGAAGCTGATTACCGGGAGTCACTCCGGCTAATTCCAGTAGCGTAGGGGCGAGATCAATACTTAATACCATTTGGTCAGCCGTGGTTCCAGCTTTGATGGCTGATGGATATCGCACAAGCATCGGAATACGAATTGCTTCTTCATACGCCAGTCTACGTTCCTCATCCAGGCAATGCTCTCCATACCAATACCCGTGGTCGCTGGTGAAGACGACAATAGTATTGTCAAGCTCCGCCTTCTCTTCAAGGGTTCTTAGAATTGCCCCCAATCCTTCGTCCACTGCCATTAGCATTTCAGCGCGCTCGCGAATGGTTTTTTCCTTTGTTGAAGTTTCAGTACTCAAGAGTGGAAGACCGGCTATCTTTCGGGCGAGCGCAGGTTTGTCGAGCGGAGGAATATTATAATTGAGTCTTCGGGTAAATACAGCGGAGTCATACATTCCCTTATGCCGATCGGCTGCCACAAAACCGCCCTGTGCAATATTGGAAGTACTGCCATCATCGCGCTGCACCACATTGGGATGAAGTGCTTTGTGGGCGAGGTAAAGTAAAAACGGCTTCTCGCGCTCCTGATTAATAAATTGAAGAGAATGATCAATGAGTATGTCGGTAACATATCCCTTCACCGTTTGCTGTTGACCATTAATATTTAAAGCAGGATCGATGGCTTCCCCCTGCCCTCTTAGCGAAGCCCAATAATCAAACCCGGGGCGGGGTGTATCATCGTTGCCCATGTGCCACTTGCCGATAAAGGCGGTAGCATAACCACTTTCATGAAGTTGCTTCGGAAAGGTATTGAGCTGATGGCTCAGTTCATTGTGCGCCTGGTTATCTACAATGCCATTGGTATGAGCATATTGGCCGGTGAGAAAACTCGCACGACTGGGAGAACAGAGCGGAGTGGTGGCGAAGGCGTTTATAAATCTGATCCCTTCTTTGGCAATGCGGTCGATGTTGGGCGTCTTAATATAATTGTGTCCCGCCTCACCAAACTCATCCCAGCGCATGTCATCTACAAGCATCACAATGATATTGGGCCGCTTATGTTGACTAGCTTCTTTTAAGGTAGAAGTACCGCAGGCAGTAAGGGTCATGAGGCAGACCAGCCCGTACATTGATGGAGTGGTGGAGACTGATTTCATAACTGCAAGTTAACAGGTCATTGAGTGACTTTATATTGGAATCTTTCCAGAGACAAAGTGACACAAGGTAAATCAATCTTCTCAATCCTGGAATCAAAAAAAAATCATATGAAAGCATCACTTATTACTAATTGCTTTCTCTCCCACACATGTGCTGTGTGGGCAGGCCAGGCATTTTTCGATTCATTAAAATATAAGTAAATTGAAGTCCAAACGAATTGTATTATGAGAACGAAAGATGACTTCCATAACCTGATTGAAAAAATTGAAAATGAAGAAGTTTTGAAGGGGTATTTTAAACTAATTCAGCGACTTAACAACAATCAGACAGGTGAACTTTGGGACAGCCTCAGTTCCGAAGAAAAAAACGAACTATTACTTTCCTATGAGGAGAGCTTCGATCCAAACAATTTAATAAGTCATGAAGAGGTTAAAAAACAGCATGACAAATGGCTAGGCAAATAATTTGGACTAAACGCGCCAATAATAAATTCAACAAAATAATTGAATACTTAGAACAAGAATGGGGTCCAGGCGTAACACAAAAATTTGTTTTAAAAACGTACGATATTATTGAATTGATTGCAGACCAATCCGATCTTGGGACAATAGAAAGTCCCGATAAAAACATTAGAGGTTTTTTGCTGACTAAACATAATAGGCTGTTCTATCGAGTGGAGGAAAAGGAAATAGTTTTATTAAATTTCTTTGATACGAGATCGGGCTCCAAAAGAAAGAAATATTAAAAGCCCCCAACAGTCATACGCGTGCGCCAGCATTTGTGTTGAAATAAAGCTTAGTTTTCTTACTTTCGGTTTTTGCCTGTGGTTGGTGTTTTCACCAACCACGTAATATCCGTAGCTTAGTACTATGCATCAAGGCATAGAGTTTTTCACAGCTACCTGCCTAAACTGGCTTCCGCTCCTCCTCCTGAATGAACGCAAAGATATCCTGATGAGAAGTTTAAAGTTTATGGTGGATGATAAACGGATATGGCTTTATGGATTCGTCATCATGCCCAACCACATCCATCTGATGTGGCGCAGGCAAGACGCATGGATCAACAAAAGCACAGAACAGATTTTCCTCAAGTTCATCGCTCAGCAAATCAAGTTCAGGATGATGAGATCAGAATCTCAAGAATTGGAACAGTACCGCAGTACTCAGAAAGACCGCATCTATCACTTTTGGGAGAGGCGGCCTTATAAGGCAACTATGTACAACCGTGAAGTGGCATTTCAAAAAATAGACTATATGCACTATAATCCTGTTAAGGCAGGGTTATGTAAAATGCCGGAAGAATACAGCTATTCATCATATCACTTTTATGGACTTAACAAGGATGAGTGGGGTTTTTTGACACATTATGAAGAGCACTTATAGTCCGGAAAGCAGATGGTCGGTGAAAACACCGACCATAGGCAAATATTAAAAGCCCCCAACAGTCATACGCGTGCGCCAGCATTTGTGTTGAAATAAAGCTTAGTTTTCTTACTTTCGGTTGCTCAATGAACATTAACTATCCCCTTCTCTTGGATGGCGGTCTTTCCAATGAATTGGAAAGACAAGGGTGCGATCTGAATCAAAAACTATGGAGTGCGAAGTTGCTGGAATCCAACCCGGAAGCGATCATTCTTGCTCATTTAGCGTATCTTGAATCGGGCGCTCAATGTATCATTACTTCCAGTTACCAGGCCACCTTTCCTGGATTTATGGCGATCGGTTATGATCAGCCTTCGACCGGTGCATTGATAATGAAATCTGTTCAGTTGGCAAAGGAAGCGAGAAGTCGTTTCATGTCATCCCATCCCCATACCTTAAAACCATTGATCGCTGCCAGCGTTGGTCCTTATGGGGCCTATCTGGCAGATGGTTCCGAATACCATGGTGATTATGGGATCTCTGATCAGGAGCTAATGGATTTTCACGAACAAAGAATTAGTTTATTGGATAATTCAACGGCAGATATTCTCGCCTGCGAAACGATTCCGAGTTTTCAGGAAGCTAGGGTATTATCAGCAATTCTAAAAACCAAAAACAAATCCTCCTGGATATCTTTTTCCTGCAAGGATGGCAAACACATCAGTGACGGAACGCCCATTGAAAAATGTGCTTCTCTTTTTGCCCATCATCCTACCGCATTTGCTATTGGCGTAAACTGCACTTCTCCGGAATTCATTTCAGAATTGATAAAATCAATCAAAACAAAATCGGGAGATAAAAAGATAGTTGTGTATCCCAATTCAGGAGCCGTCTACCATGCCGACAGCAAAACATGGTCTGGTCTTTCGGATTCATCCGCTTGTGAATTAATGGTAAAGGAATGGATGGATTTGGGTGCTGACATTATTGGAGGTTGTTGTGGAATTGGCCCTGAGCAAATTAAAGCTATGGGTAAAATTATTTATCAATAACCTGGCATTAGAATCAACAAAAAAAACGGAAGTTATTTGCTGTGCGCAAAAGGCAGTCTCCCAACTGCCGTGTTTAACCCCTCCTTATTGTTAGCTGCCTAACCAATAACTTAATTCTCTGCAGAGTCAAAACACTACTTAAACTAAATCATCCTGTAACCACTTGGGCAACTATATTGTCTAATGGGGCACCAGGTAAATCACTCCTCTGAATCCGAAATTAAAAATCATATGAAAGTATCAATATCGCTAATTGCCTTATTTCAACTTTTTATTTGCTCATTATTTGCCCAGCCAGATAAACAGAATTTAACGAATACGATTTTAGCAAAGGATAGTCTCTTCTGGGCAACTTATAATAATTGCGATACAGAGAACATGCAACAATTCTTTACAGAGGATGTAGAGTTTTACCATGATAAAGGTGGTTTGACGTTGGGTCGGGAAAAGCTAATCACGGAGTTAAAAAATAATCTATGCAGCAACGGAGACTTCAAGTTAAGAAGGGAGGCGATTAAAGGAAGTCTTAAAGTCTATTCTTTACAAGGTTCCAGTGGCATTTATGGTGCAATACTTTCCGGTGAACATGTATTCTATGTGTTGGAAAAAGGAAAAGAAGAAAGGTTGGATGGCCTAGCAAAGTTTACACATGTCTGGATATTAAGTGATCATGTCTGGAAAATGTCTCGTATCTTAAGTTACGACCATGGATCTGCTCCTTATGTAAACCATAGAAAAGCAATAAAACTCACAAATAAAATTCTTGATCAATTCATCGGGCAATACCTAGCCCCACAATCCGGCATCTGTAAAGTTCAACGAGAAATCGGTCAATTACATCTGTTAATTGGAGATGAGAAATATATCCTCTATGCCCAATCTGCTAACAGTTTCTTCGTCAAAGACCGAGACTTAACATTTGAATTTAGTAAGAACGAAAAAGGAAATGTTTCAAAGTTGATGGTACGTGAAAATGGAAACCTTGTGGAAGAAGCCGTAAGGAAGAATTGACCACTAACACGTGCAAGTCTCAAACGCTGAAATATTACGCGATTAGTTGCCGCTATTTCTCCGCCACACTAAACGCATACACGGTCTTCTGATGATACGTCTCTCCAGGATTCAGGCGGGTGGTCGGAAAATTAGTGTGATTGGGCGAATCTGGGAAATGCTGAGCTTCGAGGCAGAAGGCCGATCGGAATGGATAAGGCTTGTTACCTTTTCCTACATCTTTTCCATCGAGGAAATTGCCGGAGTAGAATTGAAGGCCGGGCTCGGTAGTCCATACTTCCATGATCCTTCCTGAAATCGGTTCTGCTACAATAGCCGCAAGTTCATATTCTCCGGGTTTTTTGTTCAGTACCCAGTTATGATCATAGCCTTTGCCATACTGAAGCTGAACCTCATTTCCGTCAATACGCTCACCCATGGTATGTGCTTTAAGAAAGTCAAATGCAGTAGCGGATACTTTCTTCAATTCACCGGTGGGTATCAAGCCCTGATCAACGGGCAGATAGGAATCGGCATTGATGATCAATTCATGATTCAGAATATCTCCATTACCCTCCCCGGCCAGGTTAAAAAAAGAATGATGCGTTAGATTGATTACGGTAGCCTTGTTGGTCGTAGCGGTATATTCAATTCCTAATTCATTTTTGTCATTCAGAGAATACACCACCTTCACGGTCAGTTGTCCGGGGTAGCCTTCCTCTCCATCTTCACTAGTATACGAAAGGTTTACCGTGTTGGGGGTAGCCTGATCGCGTTGTGCTTTCCAATACACATTATGAAATCCTCCAGGGCCGCCATGGAGGGTGTTCTCTCCGTTGTTGATCGTTAACCTATATTCCTTATCATCGAGTTTAAACTTCCCTTTGGCTATCCTGTTTCCATAGCGACCAATCAACGCTCCAAAGTAAGGGTTGCCACTACTATATTGTGTTACCGAGTCGTACCCCAAAACAACATCGCCCAGATCTCCTTTTTTATTGGGTACCCAAAGTGAAATGATACGCCCACCAAGGTTAGTGACCGTCATCTTCAGTCCGTTTTTATTCTCAATAGAATAAACTTGAAGTTGGCTGGTAAGCGTATCTACAGGCGATGTGGACATAGGTATTTCCTTTTTTTGAGGTGAGCAACTGGCGATTAAAATGCACAAAAGCCCGGTAACAATTCGGTTCATAAGAGAAAGTTAGGAAATAAAACTCAAGAATTTGCAGCTTTTAAGGATTGACCGTGGGTGGGATAATGGGATGCCGATAAGAATCAGGGGGAAGTAATTCACTTCCCTTTTGCATTGTTAAGTAACGGAAAGTCAGTAACTAAAGAAAAAAAATAGCAGTCGTTTTATTCATACTTTAAGGTATCCACCGGTTTGGTCCAGGCCGTTTTTATCGCCTGATAACTGATTGTTGAGAATGTAACTAAGAGCGCCAAGCTACCGGCTATGGCGAAAAACTGCCAACTGATCATGACACGGTATTCAAAAGTTTGCAACCAGGTGTTCATCAGGTACCAGGTGATGGGTACCGAGGCCAATAAGGAGATACCCATCATATATACATAATCTCTGGACAATAATATCAGTAGGGATTGCTCCGTGGCTCCCAATACTTTCCGGATACTAATTTCTTTGGTTCTGTTTTGCATCGCCAGCGAGGCAAGGGCATATAGCCCAAGGCTCCCGATAATAACCGCTAGCAAGGCAGCCAGTGTAACTATCTTACCAAGGTTTTGGTCGCTTCGGTATTGAGTTTCCAATCGCTGGTCTACAAAAGAAAAAGAAAACTCTTCTCCCGGATTTAATTTCTTCCAAACTTCCTGAAGTTGCTCAACGGATTGACGTATGTTATCTGGCTTCAGACGGATCAGTAATTTCGGAACGGGTGAATTATCAATATTGATATTCTCTGCTCCGCTGAGCAGAATGGTAATGTCCATGGTTAATAACAAGGGTTCGACTTTGGTATAGAGTGATGCATAATTAAAATCCTTCACGACACCAATTATTTCATGATCGGCAAAACGTTTGCCGGGTAGGCGCTTGCCAATAGGGTCTTCCAGATTATGTTCTTTAGCAAAAGCCTCGTTTATAATAATGGCTCTTCGTGCATCGGAAGGATTTTCTGCGGAGAAATTTCTTCCTTCCTTAAGTTGCAGCTTCATGACGGAAAGATAATTTTCATCTACGGTGTTGCAGTTGAAAGTTCGGTAAGTTCCGTTATCGTCCGTGTATCCAAGACTGGTCCATCCTCCATTTCCAAAATCGTGAGACGAACCACACGCTTCTGCCAGATCGGGATAGTTGGCAAGTTCAATTCTAAATTGCGTAACTCTTTCGAAGCCAGCTTTGATTCTTTTTCCAAGTCCATCCGTCCGTGGAACATTCAACTGCACCACAGCCAAAGCTTCCTGATCAAAACCGAGGCTTTTGTTTTTCAAATAATCCAATTGACTTCGCATGATCAGCGTACTCGAGATCAGAAAAATGGACAATACAAGTTGGACACCCACCAGTACTTTCCGAATATTTTGTTTCCCCGCCTTGGGTGAAGTCATTCCACTTCCCTTCAGTATGCTCACCGGCACAATGCTACTGAGAAAAAAGGCAGGATAACTTCCCGCCAATAGTCCAATGATGGTTATCAATCCTGCAGCTACACCAACCATAAATCCATCGATGGGGAGGTTTAAATTTTTTCCTGAGAGTTCATTGAACAAAGGAATACTAACAACCGCCACTACCATACCCACGATCATTGATATCATCGTTACGATTACGGCTTCGCCAATGAACTGGCTTATCAATTGCGACCGCACCGCTCCTACCACTTTACGAATACCCACTTCTTTGGCACGTTTCAACGAGCGGCCAACCGATAGAGTAATAAAGTTTATACAAGCTACCAGTAAGATAAGACCTGCAATGGCTGCTAGGATATAAGAATAACGAGGATTACTGACAGGCGCATTGCCAGCAGGAAAATCAGTATTCAAATGAATATCGGTCATGGGTTGAAGGCCCACGGTGTAATGAGATTTCTCGTAGGACTCTCCCAGCAAAGTTTTAAAAAGGTGCGGAAACTCTTTTCCCAATGCCAGCGGATCTGCTCCCTCCCGAAGCAGGACATACGTCTCCGGAGAGATATTAAACCAACCCGATATGAGCACATTTTGATCAATGATTTTTGGGAAATTTAAATCGGACATAAGAATGTCAATCTGAAGGCTGGAGTTGGTGGGCATATTTTCAATGACAGCCTTGACCATGTACTCCTCAAATGATTCTCCTAATTGAATTGAAATGGTTTTGTTAATTGGATTTTGGTCCCCAAAGAATTTCTGGGCGGCTCTTCTTGTCATGACAACATCACCCTGATGGTGAAGCACTGAAGACAGATCGCCATCGATTACTTTAACATCAAAAACCTTAAAAAAATATTCACCCACTACACTAATGGATTCTGTATAGCTGCTCTCTCCTACCTTTAGTTGAGCAGACATTGGGTTTATTCTTACCTGAGCCTCAATTGCTTCAAAATTTTCCTTCAGGGTTGGTCCCATAGGAAATGGTGTAACCGTCCAAAAGAATTTCTGATCGGCTCCATAATCTTCCTTTCCCCAGACTCTGTATATTCTGTCAGACTTAGTATGAAAAGTGTCAAATGTCCATTCATCTCTGAGAAATAACATGATGAGCACGCAGACCGCAATGCCAAGTCCAAGGCCAGCGATATTGATTATTGAATTTAGCTTACTCTTCCACAATGAGCGAAAGGCGATTTTGAAGTAGTTTTTCAACATAGCAGGAAATTTAATAATTAACTGGTTGCTTTTGGCAAGGATTGAAAATCGTTTGCCGTAAGGCATCACTATGATGTAGTGAACTGCAGAAAAGTTGTAGTCATTAAGATCGGCCCTTAAGAATCACGCTGCCCGGTGCATTTGCGTTGACCAATAGAAGTCTACTTTCATGGCTGCCAACCTGGGGTCATGGTTTGCCGGGCTTACTATAGGCAAGAACAAGGCGCCACGTGGCTGACCCAAAGTCTTCTTCTTTGTCAGGTTGAGCTTGTCGAAACCCGAATTGAATGTATTAATTGCCTTCGACATGCTCAGGCTGACACGGATTATCAACCTTTTTGATCAGCCCCATGACGCCTTACTTGCATTTAAAACTTACCAAATTTCAAGGTAGCATTATACGATACATTGCTGAGCGAATTATCGGTAAGGCCAGCCGCATCACTTCCAAAAGTTGCCCGATACGATATGCCGGGACTAAAGCGCATCCACCTAAATAAGTTAATTTCCACCTGAACTCCGGGCTCGGCCACAAAAAACCAATTCTCATCATAAACCTGATCTCCTTGATAGTTATTGTCATTTCGCCATTCGTACCTTGGGTATTGCATGGTAAATCCTGCACCGGAAAAAAGATCAAAAGCAACGTGTAGTCTTTTGTTCGAGGCGACAACAAACTCTGTCATTAACCCAAACTGACCATATGCATAACTCAAATTACGGGCCGGGTCGGCACTAAACTCAAGAGGCACCTGAATATTATTGGTAACTCCTGCCGCCCCAAAACCAAGCATAAACGAGTGATTGACATACCAGCCGCCATAAACTCCGGTAAGATTGGCGTACTCACCATTGATAGTCGTGAATTTATTGGTTATTGCACCATACCCACCAGAGGAAGTCCCCTTCTTAAATACAGTTTGAATTTCCTGCCCAAAAGCCAAATGGCCGGTGATCATTAGCAGTGCGATGGAATTTACTAAGGTTTTCATAACATTGTTTTGTTTCATTTGCTCTATGACAACCGAGTTTCTTTAAACCCCTATGGAAACCAAAAAAAGAAATTCATTCGCTAAAACCCAACAAATAGAATTTTCAACCCTGACAATACTAACGGTCCTGTCAGTATTCGTCAGTTATTGAGTTATGACTTAATCCCTAATGCATAATCTGGGTTAAATCATTACCTTCAACATCTAAATGATACTAAGATGCGCTGGATCGGAAGAAGACAAAGTACGAATGTGGATGATCAACGTGGAAGTGGTGGTGGAGGTGGCGGCCTGCCCGGAGGACTATTTACCAAGGGCGGTCTTGGCATGATTGTCATTGTATTGATTATTAGCTGGCTTACAGGTACTAATCCATTAACGCTTCTGCAGCAGACCAATTCCTCATCGGGTAATTCAACAGAACTAACGGTAGCACCCAGCGAGGAAGAAAATGAGAAAGCTCAATTTGTAAGGGTGGTGTTAGCGGATACCGAAGATGTCTGGCATCAACTCATGCCGGACTATCGCGATCCAATCCTTGTGATGTTCACCGGCAGTGTGGAATCTGCTTGTGGCTCTGCCAATGCAGCGTCTGGTCCTTTCTATTGCAGTGAAGATGAGAAAGTCTATATTGATCTGAGTTTCTATGAAGAGCTACAAGGAAGACTGAATGCCCCTGGAGATTTTGCCCAAGCGTATGTCATTGCCCATGAGGTGGGGCATCATGTTCAACATCTGCTCGGCATCACCGATAAAGTTCACGCTATGCAAGGTCAACTCAGCGAAGAAGAATACAATAAGCTCTCTGTAAAGTTGGAACTGCAAGCTGATTTTCTTGCCGGAGTATGGGCCCATCATGCGAATGAAATGAGCAGCATTCTAGAATCAGGCGATATGGAAGAAGCCCTTAATGCTGCTTCTGCCATTGGTGATGATCGATTACAAAAACAGTTTCAAGGTTCTGTTGTTCCCGACTCTTTCACACACGGCACTTCCGAGCAACGCGTGCGATGGTTTCGCAAAGGCTTTGAAACAGGTGACACTAAACAAGGTGATACATTTAGTGCCACCACCTTGTGACTCATATAACTCACTCATTCATACCTTAGAGATTTCACCGGATTGGTCAACCCTGCCCTAACTGTTTGGGAACAAATGGTAAGTATTCCAAGTAAACCGATAAATGAAATTCCTGTAAGCATGAGGCCAGCAGTCATTTCAATCCTATAGGCATACAAGGCGAGGAAAAATTTCCCAAGGAAAAGGCTAATAGGCACTCCAATTAAAATTGCCACACCAATCATCAACAGAAATGAACGGCTCAATAAAAAAACTATATCGATCATGCTGGCACCCATCACTTTGCGCACACCGATTTCCTTAACCTTGGTCTGTGCGGAATACATGGCCATTCCTAACATCCCCAGGCAGGCCAACATAATAGCTAAAAAGGTAATATAGCCTACAATGGCCAAGATGTCAATAAAGCCAGCATCTTCATAAGCCTGATCAATTTCTTTATCCATCATTTTATACTCCAATGGATGGATTGGATCAAGTTTTTTCCATATAGGAAGTAAGGCACCAACGATACTTTCTTTATTTTCACCTGAAATTCTTGCACTTAAAATAGTTAATTTTGAAGGAACATAACGAAGAGCCAACGGCCCTATCTGGCGTGTCAACGGCCTGAAATGGAAATCTTTTACAACACCTGATACTACTAACATAACTGAATCATCTACAAAGACAGGACGTCCCATTGCAGAGGCTGGATCGGCAAACCCGAACATCTTTAAAGCTTGTTCATTAAGGATGAGATGCTTTTCTTGCTCACCCTCGCTCGAAGCATCAAAATTTTCGCCCGCCAAAAATTCAACCTCGATGTTGGTTAAGTAATTTTCATCCACTTCGAAATCACGCATGTCAAAAGGTTCTTCCTGACGCGCCCTCTTATATTCACTGGAGCCATCAGCCCAGGTGCCAAGTGGATGAGATATACCTCCAATACGATCTATCCCCCTCAGATTGCGCATTTCATTGGCTAGTTTTTGATATTCTAATCCTTGCAAGCGCACATTGAGGATGTTTTTATCATTTATACCATAGTCCGTGTTGACCATGTAAGATATCTGACGATAGATCACCAATACCACTATGACAAACACAATTGAAAGTGTGAATTGAGATACCATCAATACTTTTCGAAAAGTAAGTTTTGAATAGACCTTTAGGTTACCAGCATCCTTAAGCACTTTGGCAGGACGAAAAGCAGACAGATAACTTGCAGGTAATAGCCCAGCTATGATGCCCACCCCTATTGCAAACAAAAGAAAGATTCCATAAACAAATAAGTCCTCCTGAGGATCAACAGAAAATTCCTGCGTGATATGAAGTTGCATAAATGCAGGCTTGAGAAATTGAAGAAGCACATAAGAAAGTATCAATGCAATCAGAGAAAAAACAATCGTCTCTCCTACAAATTGAACAAACACCTGCCAGCGCAGCGCTCCTACAACTTTGCGTACTCCTATTTCTCTGGCACGCGACAAGCTTTTTGCAATCATCAAGTTGGTGTAGTTGAAACACGCCATGATCATGACAATGCCAGCAAGCACACTCAGAAAGAGGCTTACCATTTCAGGCAAGCCATTCCCCATTTGATTTGATAACTCCGGCCCGGGTGTGATTTCGGTTAAGGGATGCAGATAGAATTCATAACCTCGGTCGCGCGCTTCTAATTTCAAATCAGTATAGTATTTTTTGTTGATTTCAGCCAGTGCTTTCTCTACCTCTTCCACTGAATGCCCCTCCTGTAATTTAAAATAGTTATAGTTAGAGTAGTAGTTATTCCAATTATCCAAGGAAGCATTCAAAGCTCTATCCATTTCTAATGATGGCATGGCCGCCAATGAAGCCAGGGCTTCAAACTGAAAGTGAGTCTTGCTGATGAACGGCTTTAACACTCCAGTAATAACAAATTCTCCGTAACCTTTCAACGTTAGTGTCTTGCCCAGTGGTTCTTGTTTTCCAAAAATTTTCTCAGCCGCCTCCCGGGTCAAAATCAAGCTACTAGGTTCTAATAAAGCAGTGGATGGATTTCCCTTCTCCAGTGGAAAATTAAAGACCTCAAGAAAGGATGGATCTACGATAAGTCCGCTCAACGGAACGTTTACATTGCCATACACAGCATCACCATTAAGACTTTTATTTATCCTAACAACGTTTTCAGTAAAAGAATAGTCCTCTTTTAAAACTCTACCGATCGGCAGTGGTGAAGATGCATAAAGCTCAGTACCACCGTCTGTTCTCAATGCTTTTGTATTGATACGATAAATACGGTCAGCATCATGATGGAAGTTATCAAACGTATACTGTTCCTTCACAACAAGGATAATGAGCATTCCTAAAGACATGCTCACGGAAAGTCCAACAAGGTTGATCAAACTAAAGAAACGATTTCGCAAAATATTCCTAAATGCAGTAGTGAGGATGGACTTGATCATAAAGCGCCTTTAAAGTCAGAAGTGTACCAGTGAATTGTCACCCAATGACAAGTATAATGCCATACTAAAATCCTCTAAAGCATTCCAAAAACAGGATAATCTAAAAATATGTTGCACCACAGTGGACAAATTTGTCCGAGAGTGGACGATAAATTTGATATATCTCAGGCAAAATTCAATAGGGATTATCATCGCAAGATTTATACTTTTGCAAACACCTCAGAACTTAAACAAAATTATGGGACGCGTATTTGAGAAGAGAAAATATAAGATGTTTGCCCGCTTTGATAAGATGGCAAAGGGATTCTCTCGTATTGGTAAAGACATCGCTATTGCCGTAAAACAAGGTGGACCTCTCCCGGAAAATAATCCAAGGCTGCGCATGGCTATTCAAAATGCCAAAGGCCTTAACATGCCAAAAGACCGTGTAGATGCTGCCATCAAGAGAGCCTCTACGAAAGAGGAGAAGAATTTTGAAGAAACTATTTATGAAGGCTATGCTCCCCATGGGATACCCATGATTGTAGAGTGTGCCACCGACAATCCAACCCGAACTGTGGCTAATATCCGCGTGCATTTCTCTAAAAATGGAGGCAGCATGGGCAATTCAGGATCCGTTGCTTTTCTATTCGAAAGAAAAGGTGTATTCAAATTTACCACTGACAAGTTAAACCTGGAAGAACTGGAGTTAGACCTGATCGATGCGGGAGCCGAAGACATTCAACGGGAAGAAGATGAAATCATTATCTATACTGCCTTCACCGAATTTGGGCACATGGCCAGATTTTTAGAATCCAAACACCTTGACGCCAAAAGTGCAGAACTGCAGTACATTCCCGCCACGACCAAAGAGCTAAGCGAGGCTGAACAAGATGAAGTTTTAAAACTTATTGAAGCCCTCGAAGGAGATGACGATGTTCAGACGGTGTATCATAATCTAGCTTGAGATGGTAAACAGTAAACAGTATTCGGTGAGGTACTGACTACTAATTACCTTTTTTACTGACCTTCAACTGGGGGCCTTCGATTGTAAGGTCATCGTCCACCATTCGGTTATTGTACTGTTGGATGAATGCCTTAAGTTTTATTTCCATCTTTACAACTTGCTCAGGAAATTGCAGGATCAGATTGTTCTGCAATTCTAAATCTTTCTTAAAATCATAAAGCGCCTTTGATTTCGTGCCATCAAAAAGGAGCAAGTAATCATTCATGAATACCTGGTAGTTGTTGTCCAGGTAATTGAAGGCGAAGGGTTCTGTTTCGTCCTGAAAAATATCCCTGCCGTAGGCGATATAGGGCTTGTCATAGTTCAAGTATCCCAACACCGTTGGCATAATATCAATCTGTTGAATTATTTCAGGCTTAAAAGATGACCAGTCTTCTCCAGGTTTATAAAAAAAGATGGGAATTGAAAAGTAGCCCCAAATGGAATTGTACTGTGGGTATTGAATTTCCGCAGACGCATGATCTGCTGTAAATACAAATAATGTATTTTTAAACCAAGGCATGGCAGAGGCCGTCTCAAAAAATTTCTTGAGCGAGTAATCAGTGTATTCTATCGTCTTATGAATGATCATCGGGCCACCTTTGAATTTACGGTCATATCCCTCTGGCAAATTGTAAGGATGATGCGATGACACGGAGAATAAAGTAGTATAAAAAGGCTGCTTGAATGTGTTCATCTTGTTTGCATAGAATTGCATAAACTTCTCATCCCATACGCCCCAAATACCATCGTAATCATCGTCATTGTTATACTCCGTCTTTCCAAAATAATCATCGAAGCCGCATAAGTTAGCAAAGGCCCGAAAGCCCATGGAGCCATTAGGCGCACCATGGAAAAAAGCGGAGTAATAGCCCTTCTCCTTCAGGAGCGTTGCCGTACTGTTCACTTTATTACCTGAATAATGAGAAAGCACATAGGGAACTTCAATAGAAGGGATGCTACAAATGACTGAAGGCATTGCATCAATTGACTTGCGGCCATTGGCAAATGAGTACTGATACGCTCTGCCCTTATTGATCAGTGAATCTATGAAGGGAGCATAACCTTTATATGTGCCGTTCTCCAAATCCTTATTGTACGGTCCAATAAATTCTTTGGAGAAACTTTCCAGAATAATAACAACTACATTATCGTATTTGAATTGACTTGAATCCCTGGGGGCTCTTAAGGGGCTGAATACATTTGTCAACTCAGCCTCGGAACCAAAGTAATTAACTTTCTCAATCACGGTAGTTCGTGCTGTGCGCAGCAGTGCAAAGGGAGTATTTAACACGAGATTGATATCCTTCGGTACTGTCGCAAACTCAGCCGCATTACTCAGGGTAATCGGTCGGGTGCTGTGACGAAAACCTCCCCGCACACCACCAATAAAAAGATAGACAATAAGAGCCATACCTGCCAATCCGCTCAGGTAGAAAGCCCATTTATTCTTTAACTGAGGGCCGGCAATCGTGATTCGATTGTAAAGCTTAACAAGAACGAAGACAAGAACCAACCAAACCAATACGGCATACCAATAATCAATCAGGAATTGAAAAAATAACAATCCCCTATTCTTTTCATTTCCAAATTGATTGAACACACTTACAGTCGTTCTTCGCAGTGTAAAACGATAATAAATAAAATCAGCAACATTAGCGGCAAGCCCAAGCGCATTTATACAGATAAATAGATACTTGATAATTTGTTGATAGGTCTTATGGAAACGAAACGCAAAAGGAACAATCAGTAAAAGAACGATCAGAGCATTCAGGTACAGAATAGCAGTTAAGTCAAACTTCAAACCTCCTAATAGGATACGGAGAAATCTTCCAGGCGTCATGTTGGGGAAAAAATTGATATTGAAAAGGTAAAACCCAACCCGGCAAAGGGAATACAATACCATTAAAAGAGCAATCAGTTTGAAAAGGGCTGCATAAATATTGCCTTCCCATCGGATACCATCAGTCAACTTTCTGAGCATTCGGAGTGAATCAGTTTATCTATGGTGCAAAAGACGCCAAAATACAGCAAATACAGGCAAAAAAGCCCATGATCGTTCCGGTTTTTGTCTTAGTTTTGTAATTCTGTGGTTATACAAATTTGGCTTTTTATCTTAGTTGTCGATCCTAAGAGTACCTAAACAATAGACGAACGCAGATGAGGTTTATATTGGCCAGTTTACTGCTTGTGACAGTTCAGCTGGTACATGGTCAGAATGTTGAATCTTTTGGAGTCTTTGGAGGATTAAATATCCCCTTCACACTTGATCAAGGCTTCCATAATGACCCGCGTTACTTCCAAAAAATAACAATCAAAGGCACTCCGGTTGGTTTCTTTTATGGCTATGACAAAACTGGCTATGGCTTTGCTATCACACCTTCATTTGTTCGACTAGGTCAGAATTTTATTATAAAAAATACAACAGGAGGCGAAGTAGGATTAAGAGAAGTTAACATGAACTACTTTACGGTTCCTCTCGCCTTAAAAATTCATATTAATGATATTTCTTTTTTTAGGCTGAGTTTAGTAGCATCCATCGCTCCGAGTTATCTGATTAGCGGAAAAGAGACGATCACGCATGATGCTTCCAAGCTAAAATATCCAGCAGGTGTAAGTGTACCAACCGATCCTGGATATGTACAATCTTATGATGGCGTTTTTGTACCCGATGTTAACAAGCTGGAATATGTATCAAAAGATAAATTTAGTCCATTCCAATTGTTTGGTGCGATCGGACTCCGCTCGGATTTTGATTTGAACGATGACTGGAGTTTGAATTTTGATGGAAGAGCCAACTTCGGAATAATTGATCCGCGGAAAACAGATTATATTAATCAATTAAAAACTCCCTCCGGTCCCCCCGATATTAATGGAAACCCCGGGGCTCCAGATCTTTTTGGCGCCCGTAGAGATGTTTTCCTCTCTGGAGAAATTGGTATCTGCCGGATTATTCAAACGAAAGAACAATTTAGGGTTAAGCATTCAGGCAAACCGATCACCCAACAAGCACCCAAGCCAAAGGGAAAGAAAAAGCCAAAGCGATAAGCGTTTCTTTACCTGACTAACACTAGTTTCCCACTATTCGAATAACTTTGTCCATTGGCACGTAGCTTCATTCTAAAAAGATACATTCCACCGGGCAAACTATTGCCCCCTGAATCACGAGGCTCCCAGATCAACGTATTGGATCCAATGTGAAAATCAAAAACATCATCGAGCTCAAACTTTTGTTGAAGGGCCCCGTCAAGAGAATTTATGATCAATGTAAAATCATCCGGTGTGACATTTCCGGTGAGCAAGAAATTAAAATTAAAGTAAGACGAGGAGGGATTGGGGAATACCGACTGAAACACCAAGGTAGTTTCATCTTTAACCTGAAAAGTAATTTTATA